>NZ_JBLWMN010000023.1:0-31257 GCF_048380895.1 Halorubrum rarum
GGGAGGTGGGGGTGGGGGTGGGGGTGGGGTGTGGAGATCCCTATCGTTGCCACGGCGGCTCACACCGGGAGATCGGCGTCGGGGTCGACGACGCGGTCGACCTCGGTCGGCATCCGCCAGTCGGTCGTCAGCTCCAGTAGCTGGACGACCATCCGGCCGGTCGCGCCCCAGACCGTGTAGCCGTCGACCCTGAAAAAGTGGATCCGGTGGTCGCCGTACTCCGGGTGGGTACGGCGCTCTGACTCGTAGTTCGACGGGTCGATCAGTCCCTCGACCGGAAGTAAGACGACTTCGGCCACCTCCGACTCGTCGGGGACGTACTCCGTGTCGGGCGCGAGGCCGACGAACGGCCGCACCGCGTAGTCGGTGGACGTCCGGATGTCGTCGATCCGACCGACGATCTCGACCTCCGTCGGGGAGAGCCCGACCTCCTCGTCGGCCTCGCGTAACGCGGTGTGGCGAAGCGTCGCGTCGAAGGGCTCGCGGCCGCCGCCGGGGAAGCTCATCTGGCCGGGATGCTCGCCGAGGTGCTCGGCCCGCTTGGTGAAGAGGAGATGGACGTCGCCATCACGCTCGACCACCGGAGCGAGCACGCCCGCTTCGCGGGCCGCGTCGGTGATCGGCATCGGCGTGTGTCCCCCGAGCCCCGACAGGTCCATACCGGAGAAACGCGCTCCGTCGGTGTTAACGTTTCTGCGATCCCGACCGACTGAAAACGCCGGCGCTCACTCCGTCGCGTCGACGATCCGCTCCCGTATCCCCGCCGCGTCCGTCGTCGCCCACGCCTCCACGTCGTAGGTCACGTCGATCAGTGCCTCCAGCCGGTCTTCGTCGCCGTCGTCGATCGCGTCGGTCACGTCCTCGCTGAGCCGGTCGAGGACCGTCGCCGCGAGTCGGTCGCGGTCGACGTCGCGGTCCGGCACGTCGAGGATGTGCGGGAGGTCCTCGGCGTTCGGCGGGAGCGACGGAAACGCTGCGGGACCGACCGCGAGAGCCTCGTCGTCGACGCCGTCGACCGCGTCCGCGGGTGCGGCGACGAGGTAGTACGCCGAGAGTCCGGCGTCGATCGCCGCGTCGATCGCCGCGTCGTCGACCTCCGTCCGGCGTTTGAACGCGAGCTCCGAGAGCGCCCGCGACAGCTCCGCGCGCGTGAGCGCGCCGAACAGGTCGACCACGCCCGCGAGCTCGTCGCGAGCGGCGACGCTCGCCCCGTCGTCTCCGGGCAGTGAGCCGTCAGTCATGGCTCACGACCTCCTCGTGACCCTCGCGGGCGTCGGCGAGGTCGGCTCGGGCCGCGGCGGCGACGTCGGCCGGGTCGATCGGCGCGTCGTTCCACGGCGGCAGACGTGTGTCGGGGCCCGGCTCTCGGATCGCGTCCGCGTACGTCCGCACCTGCGACCGCTCGGATTCGCGGTCGTACGAGAGCCCGTTGAACGCGGCGTCCGTCCCGTATCCCTTGAGCAGGCGCTCGGCGGCGTCGCGGTATCGACTCGGAAGCGTCCCGTAATCGACGGTGGTCCCGTGGTCCTCGACGACCCGGAACGTCGCGGCCGCGACCGCCTCGCTCATGTCGGCGAGTCCGGTCGGCCCCTCCACCGATCGGTGGTCGTGTTCGTACCGTCCGAGGTCGACCTGTGCGCTGTCGTCGAAACCGGCGTGAGCGAACGCCTCGCCCAGCGTTCCGATCTCGAGTCCCCAGCCGCGCTGGATTCGGAACCGACCGACGAGGTCGCTCGTCGCCGCGAACTCGCCGGCGAGCGCGTAGCGGAACGACTCCAGGTACGCCACCACCGCCGCGCGCTCCGCCCGTCCGTCGGCGAGCGCGCGGATCAGCGGTCTGAACAACAGCCGGAACAGGCGACCGTAGAGCGCGTCGTCCTCGACGCGGGCGTAGTACCCCTTCGAGAACTCGTGGCCGTGCGCGAGCGGGAACAGCAGTCGGTTCACGAACGCGGGCGAGTACGTCTTCGTATCGGCGTCGTGAACGACGACGAACTCCTCCGAGAGCGCCCGTCCGAGCCCGAGCCAGACGTCCCGACCCTTCCCGCGCTCGCCGTTGACGCCGTGGGCCGCGAGCAGCTCGGCCAGTCGCGGGCCGTCACACCACAGCGTCTCCACGTCGAGCGAGAACTCGGCGAGCCAGTCCGCGAACGAGCCGACCCGATCGCGGGGGGCGCGCAGCGGAACGATCACCCGCGCGGGATCGACGGTCTCCAGCGTCGACAGCACGCGCTCGGCCGCGAGCGTGCCGTACTCGCGCTCCGCCATCGGCACCACCACCGCCGCGCGGTCGGTCGGCGCGTCGGGTCGATGGTCCGTCAGCGCGTGGAGCGTGGTCACGCGCTCTTGGACGTACTCCATTACCGATCGAAAGGGACGGAACCGCCTAAATACGCACGATACTCGCAGTCGACGCCGCGTCGTCACTGGGGCGCGTTCGCCGCCCCGCCCGGTACCCGCCCCATCCGCTCGAGGACGGCGTACACGGCGACGAGAGCAGCGAGCCCGGCCGAAAGCCCCGCGAAGACGACGTCGTACGGGATCCCGGACTCGACGGCCACGCCGACCACCCACGAGCCGGCCGCCTGCGTCGACATCATGCCGGCGGAGAAGACGGCGTACGCGGACGCGCGGGCGTCGTCGGGCAGCGAGGCCAACAGGTACGTGTCGCCGGCGGGAAACAGCATGTGGATCGTGAAGCCGACGACGACGCTCGCGACGATCACGGTCACGAGTCCGGAGGCGACGATCACGAGACCCACGCTCGCGACGAACGTCGCGACGATCCCGAGGAGGTACGGCACGTGCGGAAGTCTGTCGGCCAGATCGCCCGCGACGAGGAACGCGGGGACGCCCGCCGCGAACACCACCGTCAACAGGTTTCGCGCGGTCGTCGCCGGGAGCCCCTTGTCGATCATGTACAGCTCGTAGAAGTTGAACAGTCCCTGCCAGACGAACGCCGTGAGCCCGACGAGGACGACGCCGGCGGCGATCAGCTTCCACTCCGAGAGCGCGCCGCGCAGGAAGTCGGTGTCGTCCGCACCGGCAGCGGGAAGGTCCGTCCGGCGTGCGAGAAGGACGAAGACGACCGTCGACGCGGCCGCCGCGACGGCCAGCCCGTAGAAGGCGTACCGCCAGTCGTACCAGAGGGTGACGGTGACGACCGGTGCGGCGGCGACCGCGGCCAGCTGGCTCGCCATCCCGTGGATCCCCATCACTCGGCCCACCCGGTTCGGGAACAGTTCGGCGACGAACGGGTTCGCGGCGACGAAGTACACGCCGGACGCGCTGCCGACGACGAACGCCGCGATCATCAGCGTCGTCACGCCGGGCGCGAGCGCGACGCCGAGCGCGCCGACCGTCAGCATCGCCCCGGACACGAAGACGACGTGCTGTCGCGGAACGCGGGTCAACACCCAACCGGTGGGGAGCCGCGGGGAGGCGGAGCCGAGCCACGCGAGCGTGACGATGAGGCCGGCGGTCCCCTCGCGGATCGTGAACTCGTCGATGAACTCGCCGACGAGCGGAGCGAACACGACGCGCGCGAAGTTGCCGAGGAAGACGAGCGCGCAAAGCGACCCGAACAGGCGGCTCCGTGACACGGGCGTCGTTCCGCGCGGTCGGTGACAAGCGTTCCGAAACCGAACCGTCCGGATCGACGGCCGGTCAGGTGGCCTCCCGCTCGACGGGCTAGGAAAGCGTCTCGACCTCGTAGCCGTGCGACTCCAGTTCCTCGATGATGTCGGCGGCGTGGTCGGCGTCGTCGGTTTCGAGCTCCAACTCGAGCTCTGCCGCGTTGACGGCGACGTCCCGCGAGGTGCGGTCGTGGTGGACCGCGTACACGTTCGCCCCGGCGCGAGCGACGATACTCGACACGCGCTCTAACTCTCCGGGTCGGTCCTTTAAGTCGATCGTCACCTTCAGATACCGCCCCATCTGCATTAACCCCCGCCGAACGATCGTCGTGAGGCGGTTGAGATCGATGTTCCCGCCGCAAAGCGCCGCGACGATCGTCTCGTCGTCCTCGTACTCGAAGGCGTCGGAGAGGACTGCGGCGAGCGGGACCGCGCCCGCGCCCTCGACGAGCGTCTTCGAGCGTTCCAGAAGCAGCGTGAGTGCGAGTGCGATCTCGCGGTCGTCGACGGTGACGACCTCGTCGACGTACTCGCGCATCACTTCGAGGGTCTGCTCGCCGACCGAGCGGGTGGCGATCCCGTCCGCGATCGTGTCGACGGCGTCGATCTCGTAGCGTTCGCCGCGTCGCATCGACTCCGCCGCCGAGGCCGCGCCCTCGGCTTGTACGCCGATCACGCGAACGTCGTCGAGCTGTTCTTTGATCGCGACGGCGATCCCGCTTATGAGTCCGCCGCCGCCGATCGGGACGACGACCGTGTCGAGGTCGGGACGGTCGTCGACGATCTCCAGTCCGATCGTCCCCTGCCCGGCCATGACGGCCGGATCGTCGAACGCGTGGACGTAGGTGCGACCCTCCCGGCGTTCGATCTCGTGTGCGCGCTCCGCCGCCTCGTCGTAGTCGACGCCGTCGAGCACGACGGTCGCACCGTAGCCGCGGGTGGCTTTCACCTTCGAGACGGGAGCGAACTTCGGCATCACGATGGTTGCGTCGACGTCGGCGCGGTCGGCCGCCAAGGCGACGCCCTGGGCATGGTTGCCGGCGCTCGCGGTGACGACCCCGGCCTCGCGTTCGGCCGCCGAGAGGGTCGCGATCCGGTTCATCGCGCCGCGGATCTTGAACGCGCCGGTCCGCTGGAAGTTCTCCAGTTTGAGGTGGACGGACGCGCCGGACAGCTCGGAGAACGTCCGAGACCGTTCCAACGGGGTGTGGCGGGCGGCCCGATACACCCGCTCCCGGGCGTCCTCGACGTCTGATAGCGAGAGCATACGCCCCGATGACGACGGCGGCGGCTAATCGGTTCCGGTCCGTGTCGGATCCGCTCCGCGTCGGGTCCGATCCCGCTCGCCGTCCCACCGGGTCGTCCCGATCGAGGCCTGCGGCTCTCCGGTCGTGAAAGGGGGAAAGGGGGAATGCACGCGTGTGACGTGCAACTGGAGGATGCACCCCCGAGCATAAAAAGGTAGGGCACCCGGAGTGAAAGTGAAACCGCACGACCGGGACGCCGTCATCCCTCCGTCAGACGGGTGTTAGCTCGTCAACACTCACCCGAACGTCGTTCGTGTCGAGGTACGATCGGACCCGATCCGGGAACGGTCCGTCACCGGGCCACGTCGCGTCCGCGTCCAGTCGCTCGGGGTCGCCGACGTACACGACCGCTTCCGTCGGGTAGTCCGCCGATGCGTCGGTCGGATCGTTGGCAGGGGCGTCGGTCGGTCCGTCGAGCGGAACCGTCGATCTCGTGTACAGGTCGTCGTCGACGCCCTCGTACGCGTCGAGCGCGTCGATATCCTCGGTCCGGAGGAGTCGTCCCGCGGTCTCTCCGTCCGGCGCGAGGGTCGGATACGCGCCCTCGACGAGGTGGAGGCCGTGGAGCGTCGCGGAACCGACGAACACGAACGAGTCGAGGAGTCCGCGAACCCGCACCGGATCGGTCAGGGTTCCGTACACGAACACGTCCATGGGTGATATGCGACCGTGCAGGTGTTCAGTGTTCGGGCGACCGGCGGAGTGAGCGTCGTCGCCATCGGCGGAGTGAGCGTCGTCGTCGCCGTCGATCGGGAGCCGACCGCGGCGGACACCCGGCCGACCCCGCCGGCTTCGGTGTTTAAAAACCGGCGGCGGCCGTCGGCGCTCACGTATGGAGCTTCGTCGGTTGCGCCGCGTCTGGACGCGAGTGTTCTCGCTCGCGTGGCCCGTCATGGCCGAGCAGACGTTCCGCACCGCGATGCGGACCACCGACATCGTGGTCACCGCCCTGTTCTCGCCGGCGGCCGTCGTCGCCATCGGTCTCGCGGACCTGTACGCGCGATTCCCGCTCCGGATCGGGCTCGGACTCGGTGGCGGCGCGATCGCCCTCTCCTCTCAGGACACCGGCGCGGGCGCGACGGACACCCGTGACGAGGCGGTGACGCAGGCGATCCTGCTCGGTGCGATCTCGGGGCTCCCCTTCGTCGTGTTCGGCCTGTTCCTCGGCGAGTTCGCGATCGACGTGTTCGGGCGGCTCGTCGGGCAGCCGACGCCCGCCGAGGTCGTCGCGCTCGGCTCCGTCTATCTCGCGATCGTCTTCGCGACCGCCCCCGCTCGCCACGTCGCGCTCGTGGCCGCGCGGGCGCTACAGGGGACCGGGGACACCCGAACGCCGATGTACGTCAACGTGCTCGCGAACTCCGTCAACATCGCCGGGAGCGTCCTGCTCGGGCTCGGACTGTGGGGGTTTCCGCGACTGGAGATCGTCGGCGTCGGACTCGCGACCGCCGCTGCCAACGTCCTCACGGCCGGGCTACTGTCTGCGGCGATCTACGGCTCGTGGGCCGACGCGAGCTTCACGCGTCCGCGCGACCTCACGATCACCCGACAGCTGCTCCGCGTGAGCGCGCCGCGGATGGCCGAGGGGTTCGGCTCGGAGATCGCGGAGTTCCCCTTCAACGCGCTCCTCCTCGGCTTCGGGGAGGCGGTCAACGCCGGCTTCCAGATCGGTCGTCGGGTGTACCAACAGGTGACCGGCCCGCTTTCGCGGGGATACAACGTCGCCGCCTCCGTCCTCGTCGGGCAGGCGCTCGGTGCGGGCGATCCCGACGACGCCCGATTCAACGGATGGGCGGTCGCCGGGCTCGGCGTCGTCACCGTCGGTACGATCGGCCTCGTTCTGGTCGTTCTCGCGCCGTGGCTGGTGTCGATTTTCACCGCCGACGCCGAGACGGCGGCGTACGCGGTCGACTTCGCTCGGGTGTACGGGATCGCGGGGGCCGCACTGGTGACCTTCTCGGCGCTCTCCGGGTCGCTGCAGGGCGCGAGTGAGACGCGGATCCCGCTCGTTGCACGGGTGTCGGGGATGTTCGGCTCCTTCCTCGGGCTCTCGTGGCTGCTCGGTCGAACGCTCGGGCTCGGACCGGCCGGCGCGTACGTCGGCGTTCTCCTCGCGTACTGCTGGATGGCGGTCGTCGTCGCATGGGGGTTCGGCTCCACCGGCTGGGCGGCCCGCGCCGCCGAGATGATGGCGGCGAGGGGGACGGGCGACGCGGAGCCGGACCGATAATCGCCCGCATCGACGCCGGGTGTTTAAGTGTTCGTCGCCGGACGTATCGACATGGACCTGTCAACGGCCGTCAGCGCCGTGGTCGCGACCCTCCGGCGACGCCCCGCGGATCTCTTGCCCTTCTACCTCCTTGGAACCGCGGTCCCGATCATCGCCCGGACGGGCGCGTTCGCGGGGCTCGCCGGCGCGTACCTGTACCTCGAACTGACCGGTCGGCTCGCCGACGCTCGGGCGGCGCTCGCCGACGTCGAACTGACGCCCCCGCCCGTCGAGAGCGACGATCCGGCGGCGTTCGAGCGGTGGATGGAGCAGAACCCCGACGCGGTCGAGCAGTGGGTCGGGGGGCTGCTCCCCGTCTTCGAGGCGCTGTTCACCCCGACGACGATCGCGCTCGTGACGGCGGGAATCGTCTCGGCCGTCCTGCTCGCGGTCCTCTCGTACGCCGCCGTCTCCGCCGGCCAGATGAGCGCCGTGTTCGGCAGGCTCCGTTCCGAGCGCGGACTGAGCGCCGGTATCGCCGGCGTTCGCGAGCACTGGCTCTCGTTTCTCGCGCTGTACGTCGTCGAGTTCCTGCTGTGGACCGGCGTGCTCCTCCTCGCCTCGCTCGCGGTCGGCGTCGCGTTCCTCGTGGAACCGCTCCTCGGGGCCGCGGTCGCGCTCGGCGCGTTCCTCGTCGTGCTCGTCGTCCTCCTCGGCGTCCGGATCGTCTTCGCGTTCGCGCCCGCCGCGATCGTCGTCGACGACACCGGCGTCGCCGGGTCGCTGACCGGTTCGGGCGGGTTCATCCGGTCGAACCCGGCTGACGCGGCCGCCTACCTCGTCGTGGCGGTCGGCGTTCTCGTCGGGATCTCCTCGGCCGCCTCCGCGCTCGCGTTCGTCGGCGGCGGCGCGGTCGTCGCGCTCGCGAGCGCGATCGTCGTCGCTCCGGCGCTCGACCTGTTAAAAACCGTTCTCTACGGCGACCACCGAGACGCGGTCGACCCGGTCGCCGCGCCGGCGGTCGGCGTTCGCACCCAGTTCTCGGCCGGGATCCGCCGCGGCTGGCGCGAGATGACCGGATTCGTCCGCGCGACGCCGGGACTGCACGCGCTCGCGTTGGCGATCGGGGTCGGGTTCGGGGTCGCCGGATGGCTCGCCGCCGGGCCGTTCGTCGACGTGATCCCCACCTCGATCGAGGCGCGCCTGGCCGATCACGTTCCGCCGGTGGCGACCGTGGCGTTCTTCGGTAACAACTGGACGGTCGCGATCTCGACGGCGTTCGCCGGCGTCGCGCTCGGGATCCCTGCCGCCTCGTCGATCGCCTTCAACGGTCTCTTCCTCGGGGCGATCGCGGCCCTCGAGGAGAACCTCCTCGTGCTCGTCGCGTTCGTCGTCCCGCACGGCGTGTTCGAGATCCCGGCGCTCGTCGTCTCCGGCGCGCTCGGATTCCATCTCGGGATCGTCGGTTGGCGGACGCTGAGGGGACGGACCGATCGAGAGTCGTTCGCCGACGCCCTCGAGCGCGCGTTCTGGGTCCTGATGGGCGTCGGGATCCTGATCGCGGTCGCCGCCCTCATCGAGGGGTTCGTCAGTCCGTACTACTGGCGGCTCTTCCTGTGAATCGAGCGCGGCCCGAAACCGGTATCCCCGCGCGTCCGCAACCGTGTGTCGATGGAGTGTGACAAGTGCGGGGCCGACGCGATCCATCACGCCGCCTACTCGGGAGCCCATCTGTGTGGCGAGCACCTGTGTCGCTCGATCGAGAAGCGCGTGAAGCGCCGGATTCGCGAGGACGGACTGCTCGACCCGGCGGCGACGCCCGACGACCCCGACCGCTGGGTGATCGGGCTCTCGGGCGGGAAGGACAGCGTCGTGTTGACCCATATCCTCGACGACGTGTTCGGTCACGATCCCCGCGTGGAGATGCTCGCGTTGACGATCCACGAGGGGATCGAAGGCTACCGCGACGAGAGCCTCGACGCCTGCGTCGAGCTCTCCGAGGACCGCTCGCTCCGACACGAGGTCGTCGGCTACGAGGAGGAGTTCGGCGTCCGGATGGACGACGTCGCCGAGACCGACCCCGAGAACATGGCCCCGTGTGCGTACTGCGGAGTGTTCCGGCGGGACGTGCTGGAACGCTACGCCGAGGAGTTCGGCGCGGACAAACTCCTCACGGGGCACAACCTCGACGACGAGGCACAGACGGCGATGATGAACTTCCTCGAGGGCGACGTCAGGCAGGTCGCGAAGCATTTCGACGCCTCGCTCGGCCCGTTCGACGAGCGGGAGGGAACCGACGAGTTCGTCCCGCGAGCGAAGCCGCTCCGCGACGTCCCCGAAAAGGAGATCGCCCTGTACTGTCACGTCCGGGGTCTCCCGGTCCATATGGCGGAGTGCCCCCACGCCGAGGAGGCGTACCGCGGCGAGATCCAGTCGACGATCCACGAACTCGAGGAGAACCATCCCGGTGCGCGCCACTCGATCATGGCCGGCTACGAGGAGCTGTCCGCGCTCGCCGCCGAGCGCTACCGCGAGGGCGTCGACGACGAGGGTTCGAAGCTCTCGGAGTGTTCCCGTTGCGGCTCGAAGACCAGCCGTGACGTCTGTCGGAAATGCCGCCTGCTCGACGCGATCGAGGCCGTCTAACGTCGCCGTCGCGGACCGGTGCAATCTCTCTCACCCGCCCTCGCGGACCGGTGAAAGAACTATCATGTTTCGCTCCGTATGTATGGTAATGAATCGCACTGAGGACCTCCGATCGTCCGCGCTGACGCCGTTACACTGGCTCGGAATCGCGCTGGCGTTCGTCACGGCCGCGGTCCATCTGGTGCTCGGGGTCGGACTACTGCCGCACTGGATGGGCCTCGCCTTCTTCGCGGCGACCGCCGGCTTCCTCGTCGGGATCTGGCTCGTCGCGACCGGCCGTCGCAGACGGCTCGTCTACCTGCTCGGGATCCCCTTCACCGGGACGCAGATCATCCTCTGGTACCTGTTGAACGATCCGGGGAGTCTCGACGCGCTCGGTCCGGCCGACGTGATCGACAAGACCGCACAGGCCGCGCTGATCGTCGTGCTGATCGCGTTGTACGTTCGTGAGGCGTAGCCGTCGTTCGACGGGTTCGACGTCGGTGACCCCGTATAAACGGGTTCGCGGTCGGATCGTCGCGTCGGTTCGACGCCGTCTCTCGCGCCCGCTGTGTCGATACGCGCCGCTCGCACCGCTTTCGAGCGCTCACCGCCTCCGGCGACGCGTCGCGCCGTCGCGATACACGGACGCTGCCCCGTTCGCGCTCGTCGAGGTTGACCCGGCCCGGATACGACGGAGCGTGCTCGAGACCGCGCCGCGGACTCCCCAGTGGGGTCGGACCGTCGGCGGCGACTGGGACGGCGACTGGGAGCCGTTCGACGACCGGGCCGTGCCACGCGGGATCGTTCAGCGGTATCGCGAGGGGCGCGACTGGCGGGACACCGCGCTGTTCGACGCGTTCCGCGAGCAGCTCTCTCGGTTCGGGAACGCGTGGGGGTACACGTCGATGGACGGCTTCGATCGTCGATGTCGCGAGATAAATCGCCTCTACGAGTCGCTCCGCGAGCACGGCTACCGTCGGCAGGAGGCGATCCACGGGCCGTCCGGGTACGCGACCGCGGCCCGGCTCGACGAGATAACCGTCGACGTCGGCCGTGCCGGACGACTGTACTGGCGGGCGTACGGCCAACATCGCCTCGCGCTCGCCGAACTGCTCGGGATCGACGCGGTTCCGGTGCTGGTCCACCGACGACACGCGGAGTGGCAGGCGGTCCGGGACGCGGTCCGCGAGGGCGAGGTCGCGCCCGAGACGAGTTTCGGTGGTCGCCCACGCGACCACCCGGATCTCCGCGACGTCGTTTCCGGGAGGACGGAAGCGTGACGGAGACGTCTCCGTCGTTCGGCTCCGACAGTACGCGTCGGCAGCTCTCCCGGACCGTCGCCGCAACGGCGTGCGTGACGCTGCTCGTCGTCGGGACGATCGCCGTCGCGTGGGAGGGGAAGCCGACCCCCGCGTTTCTCGTCGGCGTCGGCGGCGCGTTTCTCGCGGTGACGGTCGTCAACAGGCGCACGCTGGCGCGAGCGCGAGCGATAGCCGGCTCACAGCCGTTGACGACCGCGACGTGGGTGACGCTCGCGCGCGGCTGGCTGTTGATCGCCTTCGCCGGGTTCCTCTTTACCGACCCACCGAACGGGCCGACGGCGTGGGTTCCGGCCGGACTGTTCGCGGCTGCCGCGGGGCTCGATGCGATCGACGGTGCGCTCGCACGCCGAACCGACGCGGTCTCCGAGCTCGGCGGTCGACTGGACACCGAGATCGACTCGCTGCTGGTGGCCGTCGGCGCGGTCACGGTCGTGCTCGACGGTCGCGCGCCGCTCGTTCTCCTCGCCGTCGGCGGGGCCCGATACGCGTTCGTCGGCGGGATCCGATGGCGGCGGGCCCGCGACCTCGCCGTGTACGAGTTAGACCCCAGCCGGCTCCGGCGTGTCGCCGGCGCGATCGTCATGCTAACCGTCTGGATTGCGTTGCTCCCGGTCGTCGACCTCGGCCTCTCGAGGGCGATCGCCACGGTCGGGTCGATCCCGGTTCTGTTCCAGTTCGTTCGGGACTGGCTGTTCGTGTCGGGACGGATCGATCGGTGAGTCCTGACCCGGTCCGACCGGGAACGACGTGCGTACGTCCGACCGGGAACGACGTGCGTACGTCCGACCGGGAACGACGTGCGTACGCCCGACCGAGAACGACGTGCGTACGTCCGACCGGGAACGGAACTATACGTGTACGGCGCAACGTCGTGCCATGTACGCGGTCTCCGTCTCTCGGGACTGTATCGCTCAACACTACCTGACGGTGCCGGATCCGGGTCCGGAGGGAACCCTGCACTCACACCGGTTCGGGATCGAGGCGACGTTTCGCGGCCCGGAGCTGAACGAGCACGGCTATCTGGTCGACATCGACGCCGTGATCGACGCACTGGAGGCGGTCGTCGACCGCCTCCGAGATCGGACGCTCAACGACCTTGCCGCGTTCGAGGGGAAGAACCCGAGTGTGGAGCATCTCGCGGGCATCGTCGGCGACCGGCTGACCGACCGTCTCGATCCGGCGACGGCGACGGAACTGACGGTCACCGTTCGCGAGGACGACGTCGCCGAGGTCGCACACGAACGGGAGCTGTGACCCGACGAGACGCGCCGGAACACACCGACTCGCCCATGCACGTCGCGCTGGCGATCTACGGCGATCTCGACGCGACGTCCGGCGGCTTCCGGTACGATCGCCGCGTCGTCGCCCGGCTCCGCGAACGCGGCGACACCGTCGACGTGATCGCCCTGCCGTGGCGTCGCTACCCCCGTGGCCTTGCCGACTCGATCGACCCGCGGGTTCGTGACCGGCTGAACCGCGACGTCGACGTGTTGGTGCAGGACGGCCTCTGTCACCCGTCCGTCTGGCGACACAACCGCCGGCTGACGCGCCCGGACGCGGTCGTCGGACTCGTCCACCACCTGCGCTCCGACGACCCGACCGAGCGGTTCGGCCACCTGATGCGACCGTTCGAGCGACGGTTCCTCCGATCGGTCGACGCGACGGTCGCGACGAGCGCGTTCACGCGCGGCCGCGCCGAACGGATCGCCCCGTCGACCGCGTCGACGCCGACGCTGGTGGCACACCCCGCAGGTCGAGTCGAAGGCGCGGCGGTGACGGAGTCGACGGTCCGCGAGCGCGCCGGCGACGGCCCGTTACGCGTCGCGTTCGTCGGCAGCGTCGTCCCTCGGAAGGACCCAGCCACCCTGCTCGCGGCGATGGCTCGACTGGACCGCCGAAACGGGACCCACGACCTGCGGCTGACGGTCGTGGGGAGCCACGACGTCGCACCCGACTACGCCGATCGGACGGTCGAACTGGCGACCGATCTCGGGGTCGACGACCGGGTTTCGTTCGTCGGCGAACTGTCGTCGACCGACCTCGTCGAAACGCTCGCGAACGCCCACGTCTGCTGTGTGCCCGCTCGGTACGAGGCGTTCGGGATGGTCCACCTCGAAGCGATGGAACACGGTGCGGTCCCGATAGCGGGCGCGATCGGTGGGACGTCGGAGTTCGTGCGGGACGGAGGGAACGGCTATCTCGTCTCTCCCGGCGACGAGCGCGCGCTCGCGGATCGACTCGGACGCCTCGCGGCCGACCGCGATCGACTCGCACGCATGGGGATCGCTGCGCTCCGAACCGCCGCATCACACCCGACGTGGGCGGAGACGACTGACCGCGTACGGACGTTCCTCCGGTCGGCCGCAAACGGAGCGCTCGCGGAATCGGGGACGTCGGTGGCCGGTGGTGAGCACGCGTGACCGACGCGGTCGAGTACCTGACTGCGAAGCGGACCGTCGACGACCGAGCGTTGAACCGGCGGGTGTGGGACCGGTTCGTCGCGGCACTCGACGCGACGGCCCGACGGACGGATCGCCCGCTCCGGATCGTCGAGGTCGGTACCGGCGTCGGCTCGATGATCGCCCGGCTCGCCGACTGGGAGACCCTCTCAGGAACCGTCTCGTACCGCGCGGTCGACGTCGACGAGACGTGTATCGCGGCCGCACGCGATCGGTTGCCCGAGTGGCTCGCCGCGGCCGGCTACGAGACGGAGACCACTGCCGACGGCGTCATCGTGGCGACCGACGCGACGACGACCGCGCGGTTCGAGATAGTTCTGGAGGTCGCGGACGCCCGGTCGATCGTCGACGAGGCGGACGCCGTGATCGCCGCCGCGTTTCTCGACATCGTCGATCCGGACCGGACGCTCCGTGCGATACGCGGGATGCTTCGGGAGGGTGGGTTCCTGTACGCGCCGTGCACCTTCGACGGGGCGACACACTTCTCGCCGGCACATCCGAGCGACGACCGGATCGAGCGGCTCTACCATCGCCACATGGACGAGTTGCGTGACCGCCCGGGAAGCAGCCGTGCGGCGAGGGAGGTGCTCGAACGCGCGCCGGAACACGGGTACGACGTGGACGCCGTCGGGAGTGGCGACTGGGTCGTACGGCCGAGGGACGGGACGTATCCGCACGCTGAGGGGCGGTTTCTCGATCACCTGTTGGAGACGATCGACGGCGCGCTCGCCGACTACCCGGCCGACGTTCTCGATCCGGCCGTCCGAGCGGCCTGGATCGACGCCCGACGCGACCAGCGGTCCCGCGGAGAGTTACGCCTCGTTTCCCACCATCTCGACCTCCTCGCTCGTGTGCGGCCGGACGAGTGAGGGACGTCGGTGTGCGGCCGAACCGGTGATCGACGTCATCGGTACTCCAACACCACCTGCACGGCGGCCTCCGGCTCCGAGTCGAGCAGGTCGTACGCCTCCGCGGCGCGCTCGAAGGGGACTCGATGCGTGATCAGTTCGTCGACGTCGATCCGGTTCACCCAGTTGAGCGCGGTGTCGAGCCGACGTTCGCGGCTCCATCGACCCCGCAGCTCCGGGCTGATCGTGGACACCTGCGTGGAGACGATATCGATCCGGTCGCGGTGGAACCGCCCGCCGAGATCGATCGGCTCGCGTTTCGTCCCGTACCACGATCCGACGACGATCCGCGCGTCGTACCCGACGACGTCGATCGCGTCGTTCAGCGCCGCCGGCCGTCCGGACAGCTCGATCACGAGATCCGCGTCGTCGACCGTTTCGACCACTTCCTCGGGCGTCGTCGCTCGGTCGGCACCCATCTCGAGGGCGAGCCCGCGGCGTCGACCGATCGGATCGACGGCGACGAGCTCCGCCAGCGGAAACGACGCCAGCAGCCGGGTCACACACAGCCCGATGACGCCGGCCCCGAGGACGACGACTCGCTCCCCGATCCGGGGAGCGGCATCGAGCACGACGTTCGTCGCGGTTTCCACCGACGGAACCAGCGCGCCCGTCTCGGGTGACGTTTCCTCCGACAGCGGAACGACGTCGTCCGGGTCCGCACGGAATCGGGTCTGATGCGGCGCGAACGAGAACACCGTCCGCCCGAGCCAGTCGGGATCGACGTCGGCTCCGACGTCGCTGACGACGCCGCTCGCCGCGTAGCCGTATCTGATCGGATACGAGAACTCCTCGCCGAGCCCGTCTATCGTTTCGTCGGCCGGGAGTCCGGACGGAGTCTCGTCGCGATACACGAGCATCTCCGTCCCGGCGCTGATCGCCGAGACGCGAGTGTCGACGAGGAGTTCCGACTCGTCCGGGGAGCCGACCGTTACGGATCGGATCTCGACCGTTTCCGGAGCGGTGAAGTAGAGGGCGGCGTCGTTCATCGTCCCGGCGAGCGGTTCGAGGTCCGGTCGAAACCGGGCTGATGCGACCACGTCCGGACCGATCGGTGACGCGACACAACCATTCATGGGGCCGATCGGTGTTAACTCCTCGTGCGGTGATCCGAACGCGATGCCGACCGGTCGCGGTCGCTTCCCGAGGGGTGCTCGATCGGGAAGCGACCCGCTCGTGGAGCGTGTAGAAACGTCGGTGCGTCGTCGCCCATCGGGATCGGCCCGAAACGGTCCCTACGTGCGGAACGGGCCGAGACGATTCACCGGATAACGTCGAGTCCGTTGTTCTTCTCGACCGGATCGGTGCCGCCGTCGGACTCCCACGCGGCGCGTTCGGAGCCGCCCGTCGCGCCGGTGGTCGCGCTCGTCTCTGCCGCGCGCGAACGCGAGTCTCCGAGGTCGCCGTCGACGCTGGCGGCGCGGGACTTGTCGGCCTGCTTCTGCGTTGACGGGCCGAGCACCTGCGCGCTCTGGACGCCGGTCATGATCGCCATGACGCGCACCTTTCCTTTGTACTCCTCCTGGATACGCGCCCCCCAGATGACGTTGGCGCTGGCCTCCAGCCGTTCGGTGATGTTGTCCGCGATCCCCTCGGCCTCCTTGAGCGTCAGGTCCGGGCCGCCCGTGATGTGAACGAGCCCGCCGGACGCGCCGCGGTAGTCGACGTCGAGCAGCGGGTGGTTCATCGCGTCGTTGACCACTTCCTGGGTTTTGTTCTTGTCCTGCGTCTCGCCGACGAGCATCACCGCGACCCCGCCCTGATTCATGATCGTGGACATGTCCGCGTAGTCCAGGTTGATGAGGGAGGGCTGGGTGATCGTCTCGGAGATCCCCTTCACCGTCTCGGCGATGATCTGGTCCATCACCGAGAACGCCTTCCCGATCGGGAGGTTCGGAACGTAGTCGAGCAGCCGGTTGTTGTCGAGGACGATGATCGAGTCCGCCTCGTTACGGAGGCTCTCGAGACCCTCCTCGGCTTTCACCGTGCGGGCACGCTCGACGTTGAACGGCGTCGAGACCATTCCGACGACGATCGCGCCCTGCTCTTTGGCTATCTTCGAGACGACGGGGGCCGCACCGGTCCCGGTTCCGCCACCCATGCCGGCGGTGACGAAGACGAGGTCGGCGTCGCCGAGCACCTCCTTGATGGTCCCCTGGGCCATCTCGGTGGCGCGCTCGCCCATCTTGGGATCGCCGCCGGCTCCGAGCCCCTGCGTGAGGGACTTGCCCACGAGGATCTTCGTGTCGGCCTCGATCATCTTGAGGTGCTGTTTGTCCGTGTTGATCGCGACGGTGTCCGCGCCGTCGACGCCGATGTTGTACAGCCGATTGATGGTGTTGTTGCCGGCACCGCCCGCGCCGACGATGACGATCCGGGGCTCCCCGAACTCGTCGTCGTCGTCCATGTTGGCGTCCATCTCCCGCTTCTCGGCCTCCGCGTTCTCTAACGCGTCTTGCACGATATCTTGCATCAGTTTACACCTTGGCCCAGCTGCGGTTGCGGCCGCGCTCCTCGCGCTCGCCGTCCTGTTCGTTCAACATGTCGCGGACGGCCGACCGGATCGCCTCGCTCCGGTTCGGGAACTCGCCCGTTTCCACCATCTGTTCGACCTCGTCTATCTGCTGTTTCGGGATCCGTAGTGTCACACGCTCCATTGTTTATTTCCCCCGGTAAGACGGTCCGCACACGTCGCGTGTGTCTTACAGCGTGAAACCGCCCGGCAGCGGGGACATCCCCGCGGCGGACGGATGCTGTAAGACGACCGTCTTACGCAGTTGTGTCCACCGAGGCTATCCTTATAAAGGTAACGACGAATGTAAGACACTCTGGGATACGCGACGTATGCGCACCCGGAAACGCGGTCTGTGGCGTTTAACGGTCCTTCAACACGTCGGCAGCGGGGGTTCGTCGGCCGCATCCGGGGCAGAACGCCCAGTCGGTTCGGACCTCGTCGCCGCACTCACAGAAGGCCCTGTGTGACTGTTTTTCTCCGCAGTTCGGACAGTATACGTGGCTTTCGGGCACGCTTTCGCCACATCCACCACACGCGTCTTCCTGTGTTTGCACGGCGGAACCCGTCCGCGTCTTACGTGCCGCCGGATCGTCGTCGGCGTCCGTCTCACGCTTGGCGTCCGTCTCACGTGTCACACTCGCGTCGCCGTCGTCAGTCCGGGCTCCGTCGATGGTGACGTTTACGGTTAGCTCACCCCCGCGTCCGTACGTGTTCGATCGTTCGGGGGGCCCACTGCGAGGGGGACCACTACCCGTTCCGAGCCGTGCGTCCAACGCGGCGTCGACGCGGTCCGCAACGAGGGTGTCAACCCGTGCCGCGAGGGCGGCGTCGATCCCGTCGTCGGACCTGTCGCCGTCGGGACCGACGGCGGCCTCGTTTCCGCCACCAGCGTCGTCGAGGTACGTGCGGAGCGCGTCACGCATCACCTCGCTTTTCGAGGCGTCACACGCTTCCAGCCGCTCGACGAGGTCGTCGTCGGCTCGGAACGTGATCTTGCTCATCCTGATTCTCGATATTGATGCAGAACATATATATTTACCCCTCCGTCAGACGCTCGCCTGAAGAACGTCTTCCAGACGTCGACCACGGTCCGAGGCGATCTGCATGTGCTACTGTGCCAAGCTACTAAGTCACACGCGTGTCTGACGCAGGTTTATACGGCCCGCACGGGCATACGTGTATCATGAGCAACCGGGTCGAGGACCTCGAACGACAGGTCGCGGAGCTGCAGGCTGCAGTCAACGGACTCACCGAGGAGCTGGTGGAGATGAAAGAGCGTGTCCGACAGGTGGAAGACGAACGGGCGGTCGACGTCGAGCGGGAACAGCCCGCCGCGGGCCCGACGTCCGACGACGGGACGGTGACCGACGAGCCCACCGAGCAGACGACTCACTCGGACGACCACGCCGACGTCGTCGAGCGGACCGGGGCGGACGCCGCGAGTGACGATGGCGACGACGTCGTCGTCGCGGAGCAGGACGTATCGACGCCCGACGCCGAAGCCGCTAAGGGGGAGGAGCGGGGAGACGAAGGCGAGGACGGGGAGTCGGACGACAGCGACATCATCGTCGCGTAGGATCGCGACCACCCCGCGACCCACCCGCGACACATGCACATCACAGAAGTCGTTCTGGACGGATTCAAGAGCTTCGGGCGGACGACGAGGATCCCCTTTTATGAGGACTTCACCGTCATCACCGGACCGAACGGCTCCGGCAAGTCGAACATCATCGACGGAGTCCTGTTCGCGCTCGGGCTGGCTCGGACCCGAGGGATCCGTGCCGAGAAGCTCACCGATCTCATCTACAATCCCGGCCACGAGGACGGCGAACCGTCGGGTGGGCCGAAGGAGGCGTCGGTCACGGTCGTGCTCTCGAACGAGGACGGAACGCTCGACCGATCGCAGGTCGTCTCCGCGGCGGGATCGGAGAACGTCGGCGACGTCTCGGAGATCACGATCAAACGCCGGGTGAAAGAGACCGAGGAGAACTACTACTCGTACTACTACCTCAACGAGCGGTCGGTGAACCTCTCGGACATCCAGGATCTGCTCGCGGCGGCCGGCGTCACGCCGGAGGGGTACAACGTCGTCATGCAGGGCGACGTCACCGAGATCATCAACATGACGCCGTACCAGCGGCGGGGAATCATCGACGAGATCGCGGGGGTCGCGGAGTTCGACGAGAAGAAGGAGGCCGCCTTCGGGGAGCTCGACACGGTCGAAGACCGGATCGGTGAGGCCGACCTCCGGATCGACGAGAAGGTCGATCGACTCGATCGGCTGTCCGACGAGCGGGAGACGGCCCTGGAGTATCAGGAGCACCGCGACGAGCTCGAGGAGTATCGCGGCTACCTCAAAGCCTCCGAGCTGGAGGAGAAGCGTGACGCGCACGCGAGCGTCGAGCGCGACATCGACGAGGCCGACGAGGAGCTCGCGGCGCTCCGCGCGGAACTCGACGTCCGACAGGGGAAGCTCACCCGACTGGAGGAGGACCTGGCGGATCTCAACCACGAGATCGAGACGAAAGGCGAGGACGAACAGATCGCCATCCGGTCGGAGATCGAGGAGATAAAAGGCGAGATATCCCGGCTCGAAGGGCGGATAGAGAACGCGGAGGAGCGCGCCGAGGACGCGGAGACGGAGCGACGGAACGCGTTCGTCGGGATCGACCGCAAGGAGGAGACGATCGCCGACCTCGACGCCGACATCAAGGAGGCGAAAGTCGAGAAGGCGTCCGTGAAATCGGAGATCGCGAC
This sequence comes from Halorubrum rarum, assembly GCF_048380895.1. Lineage (NCBI taxonomy): Archaea > Methanobacteriati > Methanobacteriota > Halobacteria > Halobacteriales > Haloferacaceae > Halorubrum > Halorubrum rarum. Next base: position 19,741 of record NZ_JBLWMN010000023.1, read on the forward strand.
GAAGCGTGCCGAGCTCGCGGACGTCGAAGCCGAGATCGAGGGCGCGGACACCGAGTTCGACGAGCTGAAATCCGAGCTCGCGGACGAAAAGGAACGGATCGAGTCGTTGCGCGCCGAGAAAAACGAGAAACAGCGCGAGAAGGACCGACTGCTCGACGAGGCGCGTCGACGGTCGAACGCGATAAGCGAGACGCAGGCGGACCTGGAGGACGCTCACGAGGACGTTCCCGAGATCAAAGCGCGGATCTCGGAGCTACACGGCGAACTCGACAAGGCGAAACGAAACGAGGAGACCATCGAGGAGGTCGTCGCCGACCTGTTCGCGGAGAAGGCGGAGGCCAGCGAGCGGCTCGACGAACTCGACTCGAAACTGCGCGAGAAACAGAACGAGTACGCCAAGCTGGAGGCGGCCGCGAGCGAACGCGGCGACACGTCGTGGCCCCGTGCGGTGACTGAGGTGAAAAACGGCGGTATCGACGGCGTCCACGGCGCTGTCGGCGAGCTCGCCTCCGTCGAGGCGGAGTACGCCGAGGCGTGTGAGACCGCGGCCGGCGGCCGACTCGCGAACGTCGTCGTCGACGACGACGGCGTCGGCTCGACGTGTATCGACTACCTCAAACGCCGCAACGCGGGTCGGGCGACGTTCCTCCCGATCACGAAGATGGACGATCGGAACCTCCCTCGGAAACCGTCCATGCCGGGCGTCGTCGACTTCGCGCGGAACCTCGTCGAGTACGACGCGCGATACGAGTCGATCTTCTCGTACGTGCTCGGCTCGACGCTCGTCGTCGAGGACATGGCGACCGCCCGCGACCTGATGGGCGATTATCGGATGGTGACGCTCGACGGCGACCTGATCGAGAAGTCCGGCGCGATGACCGGCGGATCGGGCGGCGGCTCGCGGTACTCCTTCACGAAGTCGGGCGGCGGCAAGCTCGAACGCCTCGCGACGGAGATCTCGGAGCTGGAAGACGAGCGGCAGGCGTTGGAGGCGGAGATCTCGGAGCTGGAGTCGGACGTCGACGACGCGCGCGGCCGGAAGGCCGACGCCGCGGACCGCGTCCGGTCGCTGGAGTCCGACATCGAGCGCGCGGAGGGGGATCTCGACGCGACCGAGGAGCGCATCGAGGAGCTGGACGCGGAGCTCGCGGAGCTCCGCGCGGAGCGCGAGACGGTCGACGAGGAGATGGCGGAGCTGGACGCGGCGATCGACGAGCTGGACGCGGCGATCGACGAGCTCGCGGCGACGATCGACGACATCGAGACGGAGCTCGCGGACTCGAAGATCCCCGAGCTCTCCGAGCGCGCCGACGGGATCCGGGCGGAGATAGACGAGCTGGAGGACCGGACGGACTCGTTGGACGGACGGCTCAACGAACTCGAGTTGGAGAGGGGGTACGCGGCGGACGCGCTCGACGACCTCCACGACACGGTCGAGGAGGCACAGAACCGGAAGGCGGAGGCCGAGGCGGCGATCGCCGAGCACGAGGCGGCGATCGACGACAAAGCGGATCTGCTCGCGGAGAAACGCGAATCGATCGCGGACCTGGAAGCGGAGCTGACCGAGCTGAAAGCCGATCGCGAGGAGCTTCGCGAGACGATCCGCGAGGCGACCCGCGAGCGCGACGAGCAGCGGACGCTGGTCGCCGACGCGGAAGGCGAGTTGGAGGACCTGATCGACCGTCGCGATCGGTTGGCGTGGGAGATCGACGAACTCGAGTCGCAGGTCGACGCGTACGACGCCGAGTCGATCCCCGAACTCGACGTCGTCGAGGAGCGTATCGAGGAGATCGAAGCGGAGATGGAGTCGTTAGAGCCCGTCAACATGCTCGCAATCGAGGAGTACGACGAGGTCCAAGCGGAGCTGGACCGGCTCCAGGAGCGACGCGACGTGCTCGCGGAGGAGCGCGATGCCATCCGGGATCGGATCGAGAGCTACGAGGCGGAGAAGAAGGCGACGTTCATGGAGACGTTCGAGTCGATCAACGACCACTTCCGAGACATCTTCTCGCGGCTCTCGGCCGGCTCCGGCGAGCTCCTCCTGGAGAACCCCGACGACCCCTTCGAGGAGGGAATGACGATGAAAGCGCAGCCGGCGGACAAACCGGTTCAGCGGCTCGACGCGATGAGCGGCGGCGAGAAATCGCTCACCGCCCTCTCGTTTATCTTCGCCGTTCAGCGACACAACCCCGCACCCTTCTACGCGCTCGACGAGATCGACGCGTTCCTCGACGCGGTCAACGCCGAGCGCGTCGGCGAGATGATAGAGGAGCTGGCCGACGAGGCGCAGTTCGTCGTCGTCGGCCACCGCTCCGCGCTGTTGGAGCGTTCCGACCGCGCCATCGGCGTCACGATGCAGGGGGACAACGTCTCCGCAGTGACCGGGATGCGATTCGGCGGCGGCGACGACGGTGACGAGGAGGTGACCGCGGATGACTGACGGCTCGGACTCCGCGGACGGCGACGGCGTCCCGGCGCTCGACCTGACGAGCGAGCGTGGCGGCGCGAATCCGTTCGGTCGCGACGAGGGCGAGAACGCGGCCGATGGCGAGGAGAACGGACGGAGTACGAACGGGCACGCCGATCCGGGGACGAACGGGCACGCCGATCCGGAGACGAACGGGCACGCCGATCCGGGGACGAACGGCAACGGAGAGCGCTCGATCGACCTCGACGTCGACCGCCCGACCGAGACCGACGACGACGAGGTCGAGCCGGTCGAACTGCTCGTCCAGCTCGCGGAGGAGGGCGAGATAGAGCCGTGGGACATCGACATCGTCGACGTGACGGACGCCTTCTTAGCGAAGCTCGACGAGACGGACCTTCGAACGACCGGCCGGGCGCTGTTCTACGCCAGCGTCCTCCTGCGGATGAAAAGCGACGGGATGCTCGCGGACGACGACGAGGACGACGAGCCCGACGCGGAGCCGTGGGAGCTGGCGATGGAGGGCGGGGTCGGCGATCCGGCGGACCCCGAGTTCGATCCGATAGCCGGCCTGGAAGCGGAGATGGATCGTCGCCTCGATCGAAAGAGCACGCGGGGCTCTCCGGAGACGCTCGACGAGCTCGTTCGCGAGCTTCGTGAGGCGGAGCGCGACTCGTGGTGGAAGCGCTCGCGCGAGTACGACACCACCGACTCGCCGTCCGGCTACGCGCGCGGCACGCAGACGCTCGATTACCACACCGGCGACGAGTTCCGCCGCGACGGCGAGCCGACCGCCGGCGACGCGACGGACCGAACCCACGACGAGGACATCGAGGCGGTGATAGACGACATCGAGGCGACGCTCCGAACCCACTTCGAGAAGGGTCGCACCGAAGTGTTGTTCGGCGAGATAGAGACGGCCGGCGGCCGGCCGTTCATGACGTTCCTCGCGCTCCTCTTTATGGCGCACCGCGGCTCGATCAGGCTCCAACAGGACGAACTGTTCGGCGACCTGTGGGTCCGTGATCCCTCCGCGATCGTTGGCGACGTCGAGGCGACTGCTGACTAGCGGCCGTTCGTGCCCTCGACGGCGGCGTCCTCACCGACCGTCGATCACGGCGTCTCCGCCGTCGATCACGACCTCGCCGTCGAGTTCGACGGTCGGTGATCGATAGATCCCGTCGAGGTGGAGTGATGCGTCCTCGCCAACATCCATCTCGGGACTCCCGGTCAGCGTCGGCCATGCCGTCACGTCGCCGAGACCGACGTGTCCCGTTCCACGTATCTTCTTGTCGTTTGTCGCGATCCCGGTCGGCTGCGTTCGTGGATTCATGCCGAAGCCGAACTCTCCGACCCGCCGACAGTTCGCGGAACGGCCATCGAGCAGGCGTGCGAGCTGACGGGCCTCGTGCTCGCCGTCGATCTCCGTGATTCGACCGGCTTCGACGGTCAGTTCGATCGGCGTCTCGACGGGGCCGATCCGACTCATCGCCGTGTCGATCACGACCGTCCCCTCCGGTGACCCCGGAACCGGCGTGACGTCCGTCTCGCCGGTCGGGAAGGCGGTGTGTCCGTGCTGGGCCGCCGCGTCTCCGAAACTCCGGCGGGCTGTCATCCCCGACAGTGAAGCGACAACGTCCGTTCCGGCCGGCGTCGTGATCCGGATCTCCTCGGCCGCGGTCAGGCGTTCGGCGTACCGCACGACCTCTCGACGCATCCGCTCGGCGGTTCGGGGATCGAGGTGCGCGGACGCCGTCTCGCCCGTGAGGGCATCGACCGTCGCGTACACCTTCAGATGGCGGTTGCCCGCGCTGATGAACTCGAGTAGTTCCGGCGGAAACCCGGACGTCGCCCCGCAGTTCACGACGACGTCGGCGCGATCGATCGCTCCTGCAACGATCGGGCGAAGCGAGTGGTTCCGGGTTCGGTTCGGGACCACGGTCAGGGTCGTGACGTCGGCCTCGACGGCAGTCAGCGCCGCTTGTAGCGCCGTGACGACCGCCTCGTCGGTCGCTGCCGCCGCGAGCAGCGCGACCTGGTCGCCAGCCTCGACGTTCGTCTCTGCGAGCCAGGTCGTCGCCGGGACCAGTTCGGGTATCCGTCTGCCGTTCATGAGGGGCGATAGCGTGCGTCTCACATAACTGTACACGACACCGGATCTCGGCCCCCGTTCGAGATCGCGTCCCGGCTCCGGGTCGACCGTCGGATCGTCGTGGACGGCGGGGCAGTTCACGATCGAAACCACTAAAGTCGGAACCGGCCAACGTGAAGACGAGCCGAGGTAGCCTAGCCTGGCCAAGGCGGTAGATTCGAAATCTACTGTCCATTCGGACACCGGAGTTCAAATCTCCGCCTCGGCGCTTCTCACCGCGAACCGCTCCGATACCCGGCGGGTCGGCGACATCCCACCCGTCGCCTGCGAAAGACCGAAACCCTCGGGCCGTGACCGACGGGTATGAGCGACGAGACGCTGTACGACCGGCTGGGCGGCGAGACGGCGATCGGCGCGGTCGTCGAGGAGTTCTACGATCGCGTTCTCGCGGACGAACGCGTCGCACACCACTTCTCGGAGACGGATATGGCCGACCAGCGCGCCCACCAGACGGCGTTTTTAAGCGCGGTCACCGGGGGACCCATGCGGTACGACGGCGACGAGATGGGGGTCGCCCACGAAGGGATGGGGATCACGGCCACGGAGTTCGACGCGGTCGCGACGCACCTCGACGACGCGCTGGCGGAGTTCGATGTCGACGACGCGGACCGCGAGGCGGTGATCGCCGAGGTCGCGAGCTACCGCAACGAGATCGTCGAGAACGCCTGAAGCCGGGACCCGGAGCTATGGCCGCCCGCCGACACCGCGACCGTCGCCGAGCGACCGCTGTTCGCCGTCGTCGCCGCCCCGAAGCCGCCGACGTCGCTTGTCGTAGGCGGCCTCCAGTTTCGCATTCGTCGCCCGCGAGACGAGGTACAGATCGGCGTCGCCGTCGTCGTCCGGGTGCGCGCTCGCGACCCATACGTGGCCGTCGCCGGCGGAGAGGCCGTCGGCCCACCGCTCGGCGGCCGCGCGGCTCTCGAAGGCGTGGCTGGACCCGTCCTCGAAGACGAGCCGACCGACCTTCGCGTTCCGCTTTCGCGCGGAGGGTTTCACGGAGACGACGACGCTCACGGGCTCCCTTCGGGCGTCATCGGGTAAAAACCCCGTCAGACGCGGTGCCCGCCGCGTTCGACGGCTTGTGTCGTCGGGTCTCTCATTCTCCGACCCGCGACGATGGCGGTTCCGCTCAAAACGCGTGCGAGCGCCGGGAGCCGCACGGCGGGATCGCGACCCGGCGATCAGTCGTCGGCGGGCGTGACCGCGTCGGGCTCGACGCCCTCCTCGCCGGCCGCGGCCGAGAGCAGGCGGTCAAGCGCGTCGACCATGGCGACGACGCTGGCGCGGGTGATGTCTGCGTCCGACGACGAGACGGACACCGAGCGGTCGCCACGGGAGAGGTCGACCTCGACGGTGACGACGGCGTCGGTGCCGCCCGTGATCGCGTCGACGTGATAGGAGTCCAACTCGAAGGAGACGCCGTCGCCGTCGTCGGCGAGCGCGGCGCGAACCGCTTCGAGGCCGGCGTCGACCGGACCCGCTCCGGTGCCGGACGCGACCCGCTCCTCGTCGCCGACGCGGAGTCGGACGGAGGAGGTCGGGAGGTTCCCGCCCGAGCTCGTGGACAGGTCGACGAGCTCGACGTACCGATCGCGCTCTCGGTCCTGTACGTCCTCGGTGATGGCGAGCAGGTCCGCGTCCGTGACGCGCTTCCCGCGATCGCCGAGATCCTTGACACGGCTCACGACCTCGCGGAGTTCGTCGTCGTCGACGTCGAGGTCGTGCTCCGCGAGCGCGGCCGCGACCCCCGCGCGACCGGCGTGTTTGCCCAAGACGAGTCGGCGCTCCCGACCGACCGTCTCCGGCGGGTACGGCTCGTACATCGTCCCGTCCTTGAGGGTGCCGTCGGTGTGGATGCCCGACTCGTGAGCGAACGCGTTCGCACCGGCGACCGCCTTGTTCGGCGGGATGGCGACGCCCGTGGTCTCGGAAACGACTCGGCAGAGCCGGTACAAGCGCTCCAGCTCGACGGTGTCGATGTCGTACGAGCGGGACAAGGCGATCGCGACCTCCTCGAGCGCGACGTTACCGGCGCGCTCGCCGACGCCGTTGACGGTGCCGTGGACGGTGTCCGCGCCCGCCGTGAGTCCGGCGTGGACGTTCGCCATGCCGAACCCGAGGTCGTCGTGGGTGTGGAGGCTCGTCGGACCGAGCGCGGCGAGCCGGGTGACGACCTCGGCGGTGCGTTCGGGATCGGCCGCACCGACGGTGTCGCAGTAACAGATGCGGTCCGCGCCCGCGTCGAGGCCGGCCCCGAGCAGGCGTTCGAGGTAGTCGAGGTCGGCCCGGGAACCGTCCTCTCCGAGCACCTCGACCCAGAGGCCGTGGTCGTTGGCGTACTCGACCAGATCGACGGTACGCTCGACGACCTCCTCGCGGGTCGATCCGACCTTCGTCTCGACGTGTTTGTCCGAGGCGGGGACCACGAGGTTGACTCCGTCGACGTCGCAGTCGAGCGCACGGTCGATGTCGGACCGAACGCCGCGCGCGAAGCTCGTGACGGTCGCGTCGAGCCCCTCGCGGGCGACTCGCCTGATCCCCTCGCGTTCGCCCTCGGAGGTGCACGCCGATCCGGCCTCGATCACGTGGATGCCGGCGGCGTCGAGCTCGCGAGCGAGCGTCAGCTTGTCCGCGGGCGTCAGCGAGACGCCCGGCATCTGCTCGCCGTCGCGCAAGGTCGTGTCTAACAGCTGTACCTCGTCGAGGTGTGTGAGTGGGTTCAAAAGGTCCTCCGTGTCGGTGGTCGTCGCGGTCGCGTCCATGGTCGTCGTCTCGTCCGTCGCTCGACCTCCGTCGGTCCGGACGGGGGTCGGCGTCGCGGTGTCGGCGTTCCCGGCGGTGTCGGCGCTGTCGGCGGTGTCGGCGTTACCGGAGAATTTCACGGCCAGCCGCCGTGTGGCGACTTCCTCTATCCTCCGAACTGCCACGAGTGTCTCGTGTCATTCGTATCCACGTCCATGGGACTCACACATATAAACCGACGGGTCGCGTCAGCTTTCCCCAACCGATCGTCGATCTGAAGCCCGGTTCGCCGACGATCTCACACTCTCGTTGGCCGACGGTACCGAGTCGACGGTGCCGAGTCGGGGGATACGATTATGTCGGTTCCGGCGGACGGCTTCGACATGAGGAGGTCGCGATCGACGACGTCGACGTCGTCACCAACCCGCTGGACGTCCACGACGTCCGTAGGCCGGTGTCACGCGTCCTCGGCACCGAGCACGTCGCGATGAACTACTTCGAGCTCGCTCCCGGTGACGCCTTTGCAGGGGGGCTCCACGCACACGGCGATCAGGAGGAGGTCTTTTACGTCCTCTCCGGGGTCGCCACGTTCGAGGTCGGCCGCGACCGGGAGCGCGTCGACGTCGCGGCCGGCGAGCTGATCCGCTTTGCGCCCGGCGAGTTCCAGTCAGGGTTCGTCCGCGGGGACGCCGACGAGGACGTCGTCGCGTGGGCGTTCGGCGCGCCGGGTGCCCGCCACGACTGGGACGCGATCGAGACGATCGCCGCCTGTGCGACCTGTGCCGAGGAACGACCACACGCGACCGAGCTGACCGACGAGGGGCGATTCCGGTTCACGTGTAACGCCTGTGGGACGTCGTTTTCGCCGTGAGTACGGAGCCGGCCGTTCGCCGTGAGCCGGCGCTCGGACGATCGGGTCGGCTCCGGCTCCTACGGTAAAAGCGATCGGAGCGAGCGCGTTCGAACCCCGCACTCCTCGCGGTACTCGCACGACCCACACCGGTCGTCGTCGACGCGGGGCGGCGGTCCGTCGATCCCGCGTACGGTGCGAAGCGTCCGTCGGTACGTCGCCTTCTTCCGGACGGTGAGCCGGACACCGCGGACGACGCCGACCGAGGGATACTCGACGATCGCACGCGGTATCTCGCGTTCACACTCCCACGCGAGCGCCTTCGCGGCGGCGACCGCCCGAACCGCCTGCGGTTCCCAGACGCCCGCCTCGGGCGGTTCACCCGGTGAGACGACGACCGGGACCGGATCCCCTCCGTCGGCGTCATCCGCCGCCAGCACCTTATGAATCGTTCCGTGGCAGTCCCGACCGGAGACGAACGCCCGCCCGTGGTCGGGATCGACCAGCCGGTCGTAGTCGTCGCGCTCGCGGAGCAGCGAGAGGTTTCGCCGGTACACGGCCGGGGGTCGCCGGATCGGCAGTCGTCGAAGCGCGTCGTCCGCGGCGTCGACGAGCGTCGGATACCGGAACGCGAGGTCGATCCGTGCGCGTGACTCCGGCGGAACGGACCGGTCGTCGTCGCGCCGAGCGTAATGGAGCTGTCGGGGACAGAAGGCGGCGCGGGCGAGGTCGCTGAACGGGATCACGATGCGTGGTGGCCTCGGCTCAGTGGATAAACCCTCGGCTGGGGAACCGGCGGCTGGAGAACTGGAAGCTGGAAAACCGGAAGCTACAGGGAGACGTCGGTGTCGATGTCCTCGGTTGCGTCCCGCAGTCCGTCCTCGCGAGCGCCGCTCGCGTGTGATCCCTCAATCTCGGCGTCCGTGAGCAGGTCGCGGAACTCGTCGCGGAACCGGCCGTTGGCGCGCGTCGACGCCGCGTCCGCCCGCGCGACGTCGACGTACCGCTCGACGACCGGGGGCTCGGCGTCGAGCGCCGCCGCACACTCCTCCACGGAGCGCCCCTCGGCGAGCAGCCGCTTCAGCGTCGCGTACTCGAACGGCGCGTCCCGGTCCGCCTCGTCGACGAGGTGGAGATCGAGGCGCGCGTCCCTGACCGTCTCCTCGTCGACGCCGATCGCCGCGGCGAGCGCGGCGTCGCGCTCGACGGGATCGTGCCCGTCCTCGGAGTCGGCGTCGAAGTAGCCGTACACGACGCGCTCGTAGGCGTCGTCGTCGAGCGCCGTGGCGAACTCGTAGCGGTCGCGCATCGCGGCGATCAGCTCCGAGACCCGGTCGGCGACGGCGTCGTCGTCGCGGTCGACGAGCGAGCCGCGCGACTCCGATTGACGTTCAGTCACCGTGTCGGATCCGGTGGCGTCGATGAAGACGTCGCGCAGGTTCTCGGTCTTCTCGTCCATGATCTCGTCCGTACGAACGCCGACTGAAAAAGGGTATCGTCCGTATTCGTGGCGGTTGCCTGTCTCGCCGCTCCCTCGCCCCGATCTTCTCCCCATCGACTGCCTTCCCATCGACTGCCTTCCCATCGACTGCCTTCCCATCGACTCCGTAAACCACCACCTTCAAGTCGGTTTACGAGAGACGCGTCGCCATGGCAACCAGCACGGAGTCGGTCGATCTCGTCGGCGACGAGGCGGCGACGAACCTCGCTCGTGCGGCGCTTTTCGCCGCGCTCGTCGGTGCGTTCGCGTACGTATCGTTCCCGTTCCCGCTCTCTCCGGCACCGGTCACGCTCCAGGTGCTCGGGGTGTTCCTCGCCGGGATCTTCCTCGGTCCCGTGTGGGGGGCCGCGGCGCTCGTCCTGTATCTCCTCGCGGGCGCGCTCGGTGCGCCGGTGTTCTCGGCGGGGAGCGGCGGCGTCGGCGTCCTCCTCGGATCGCCCACGCTCGGGTACCTCTGGTCGTACCCGATCGCCGCGGCGCTGGTCGGTGCGATCGTCCACCGCGGCGCGACGCTCCGCGACCTCGACACGGTCGGACTCGCCCCGCTGATCGGCGCGATGGCCGCCGGAACCGCGATCATCTACGCGTTCGGCGTCGCGGGGCTGGCGGTCGTGTTGGGGCTCACGCTCCCGGAGGCGTTCCTCCAGGGTGCGGCCGTCTTCCTCCCGGCGGAGGCCGCCAAGATCGCCGCCGCGGTCGGTATCGTCCGTTCGGACGCTATCGCCGCCGAGTAAGCGCCGTGATCGAACGACGACTCGGCGAGGTGGTGCCGTGATCGAACGACGACTCGGCGGGGTGGTGCCGTGATCGACGTCGACGGCGTTACCTGCCGGTACGGCGACGGTCGCATCGTCGCCGTCGACGACGTCAGCCTCTCGATCCCGGACGGGGAGTTCCTCGTCGTCGCGGGCGCGAACGGCTCCGGCAAGACGACGCTCGTGCGGACGTTCAACGGGCTCGTCGATCCCGACGAGGGCGTCGTCGCCGTGAACGGAACGCCGGTGCCCGCCGACCTCGTCGCCGCCCGCACCGCGGTCGGGATGGTGTTTCAGGACCCACGCGACCAGTTGGTGTCGGCGACGGTCGGCGGCGACGTCGCCTTCGGCCCGGAGAACCTCGGACTCGATCGCGGGGAGATCGACCGCCGCGTCCGCGAGTCGCTGGCCGCGGTGCACATGACCGGCCGCGAGGACGACCGAGTCGCGACGCTGTCCGGCGGCGAGCGCGAGCGCGTCGCCGTCGCCGGCGCGCTGGCGATGGAGCCGGATCACCTCGTCTGTGACGAGCCGTTCACCGGGCTCGACGAGTCGGCGAGGCGCTCCGTGATCAACCGGCTTCGGGAGCTCCATCGCAGGGGCAGGAGCGTGATCGTCGTCACCCACGACCTGCGCGACGTGTTCGGACTCGCGGACCGGATCGTCGGCCTCTCCGACGGTCGCGTCGCCGTCGATGCGGCCCCGGAGCGTGCGCGTGACCGACTGCCGGGACTCGACGTCCGGGTGCCCGAACGGGACGGTGACGAGCCGTGACCGGCCGTCGACGTGATCGGCCGTGACGCTCGCGTACGTCCCGGACGACGCGCCCGCCCACCGGCTCGACCCCCGCTCGAAGCTCCTCGGACAGGTCGCGTTCGCGGCCGCGGCGTACGCGTACACGACCCCTCGCGGATTGGCTGTGCTGACGGTCGTCGCGGTCGGGGCGCTGTGGCTCGCCGGCGGCGGGCCGCGGTCACTGTGGGGGTACCGGTTCGCTCTCCCGTTTCTCCTCGTCGCTCCCGTCGTCGCGGGGGCGACGGTCGGCCAGCCGTGGTTCCGTGTCGACCGCGCGGTCGACACGACGCTCGCGAG
>NZ_JBLWMN010000024.1:0-20726 GCF_048380895.1 Halorubrum rarum
CCCCCCCCCCCCCCCCCCCCCCCCCGACGCTCGCGAGCTACCGCGTCGTCCTCGTGTTGGTCGTCGCCGCGGCGTACGTGCGGTCGACGCCGGTCCGCGACTCCCGGGCGGCGATCCAACACACGGTTCCCGGACGGGCGGGCGCGTTCCTCGGCGTCGGCGTCGCGTTGGTCTTCCGGTTCCTTCCCCTGCTCACGCGGGACCTGGTGACGGCGCGCGAGGCGATCCGGGCCCGGGGCGGCGGACGTCTGCCGGTTCGCGAACGAATGCGACTCGTCGCCGTCGCGGGGATCAACCGTGCGTTCGGGCGCGCTGACCGGCTTGGGACCGCCCTCTCCGCCCGATGTTTCGCGTGGAACCCGACGCTCCCCAGGCTCTCGTTCGGCCGCGGTGACTACCTCGTCATCGCGGTCGGTATCGGGTTGCTGGTGACCGCCGTGAGAAGCAGCGTCCCGTACTGACCTGCGATCGGTCGGGACGTCGCTCGTCGCCGAGAACGGAAGGCGTTAGGTGGCCGGCGAGGCACCGACTCGTATGGACACGCTGTACGTCGCGGGCGGACGGGTGCTGCACCCGGACGGCTCCGTGAGCGAGGCGGACGTACTGGTCGATCGGGAGACGGGGACGATCGATGACGTCGGCCCCGACCTCGACGCCGACGCCTCGGAGACGCTCGACGCGGACGGCTCGCTGGTAATGCCCGGACTCGTCAACTCCCACACGCACGTCTCGATGACGCTCTTGCGCGGCTACGCCGACGACAAGCCGCTCGACGCGTGGTTACGGGAGGACATCTGGCCCACCGAGGCGGAACTCACCCCTGACGACATCGAGGCGGGTGCCGCGCTCGGCGCGCTGGAGATGATCCGCTCGGGGACGACCGCGTTCGCGGACATGTACTTCGCGATGGACCGCGTCGCCGACGTCGTCGACCGGGCGGGAATGCGCGCGCGACTCGGCCACGGCGTGGTGACCGTCGGGAAGGACGACGCGGACGCGCTCGCCGACGTCGAGGAGAGCATCGAGGTCGCGTCGGAGCTCGACGGCGCGGCCGACGGTCGGATCCACACCGCGTTCATGCCCCACTCGTTGACGACGGTCGGCGAGGAGTACCTCCGCGAGGGGATCGAACTGGCGGCCGAGCGGGGCGTTCCGGTCCACCTCCACGCGAACGAGACGGCCGACGAGGTCGACCCGATCGTCGACGAGCGCGGCGTCCGACCGATCGAGTACGCCGCGGAGATCGGCGCGCTCGACGGCGAGAACTTCTTCGCGCACGGCGTTCACGTCGACGGCGGGGAGATCGAACTGCTCGCCGAGTCGGGGACGTCGATCGTTCACTGCCCGGCCTCGAACATGAAACTCGCCAGCGGCATGGCCCCGGTCCAGCGACTCCGCGAGGCGGGCGTCACGGTCGCGCTCGGCACCGACGGCGCTGCCTCGAACAACGATCTGGACCTGTTCGACGAGATGCGCGACGCGGCGATGGTCGGGAAACTCGCTGCCGCCGACGCCTCGGCGGTCCCCGCGGAGGCCGTCGTCGAGATGGCGACCGCGGCGGGTGCGGACGCGCTCGGCCTCCCGGGCGGCCGGATCGCGGAGGGGGCCGCCGCCGACCTCGCGATCGTCGACCTGGACGCCCCGCATCTCACGCCGCTTCACGACGTCGTCTCCCACCTCGCGTATGCGGTCCGGGGCAGCGACGTGCGCCACACCGTGTGTGACGGCCGGGTGCTGATGCGGGACCGCGAGGTGCTCACGCTCGACGCCGACGCGGTCACGGAGCGCGCTGCCGCCGCGGCACGCGACCTCATCGCACGCGCGGCCGGGGAGTGATGCAGTGATGGTCACTTTCTTGTGGATCGGGGCGGATCCGTGAGATAGTATGGGAGCTCTCGACGCGTTCGGAACCCTGGCTAGTGCAGTGCTCGCGACCATCGTCATGTTGGCGTTCGCCATCCTGAGCCTCTTCGTCACCGTGTTCGTGGTGGACGCGGCCGCGGCGATCGGCGGGCTGAACCCGGCTGACGGGTTCGTCGTTCTCGGAGCGACGATCCTCGCCGCTGCCGCGATCCTCGCCGGCGGCGTCGGCTTCGCAACGCCCGAGCAATAAGAGCCGCACCCCCGGCGCGTATACGGGTCGCCGTGGTGTCATCGGACTGTTGGCGGGAGGTCGTCAGGCCGTTTACGATTCGACGACGGAGACAAGGGGAACGGTCGAAACGCTCTCAGAAGAGAGGTTTCGGTGAAACGGTCACTGAGATGGCCGAAGAACTCGTACCTCCGACTCGTTCGTGATCGGTGCGATGGGAACCCGATCATGAGTCCTGCCCCGTCCTTTCGACCGAGACTCGCGGTTGTGGGTCGTCAAGCGGTAGCACAAACCCGCAGTAGGGCGGCGAAGCGTGGCGCTACTCCTCCGTGTCGTCGTCTTCGGGCGCTTCCGTGTCGTCTTCCTCCTCCGAGCGAGCGGCGACCAGTGCGCCGCTGGCGACGCTGTACATCGGCTCGTCCGGCGAGTGAACGTCGCTGATCGAGAAGGGGATGTTCGCGTCCTGGAAGTGCTCGGCGAACAGGTCCTCGAAACCGTTGGGTGTGGAGGTGCCGCCCGTGACGACGACCGGCACGTCGAGGCCCTCCTCGACGTCCTCCTCGTCGACCTCCCTGGTGATGTTTTCGATCACGTAGTCCAACAGGTTCTCGTAGTAGATCGCGAGTGCGCCCTTGACGCCGCCGACGTCGGTCTTGAAGTCCAACTCGAAGTCGTCCTCCTTGATGCTGGTCACCTTATCGACCGGCGTCCCCGTCGCCTGCGCCGTCTGTTCGTCGACCCAGTCTCCGCCGCGGGCGATGGAGAACTTCATCACGGGCACCGCGTAGTAGGCCAGACAGACGTTGGTCATGCCGGCACCGAAGCTGATCCCGAGGCCGGTGAAGTTGTTATCGGCGAGCTCGGAGTAGATGACCGCCATTCCCTCGTTGATCGGCTCCGGATCGTACCCCATGTCAGCGAGCATCGATTCGAGGGTTTTCTCGTGGTACAGCGTCGACAGATCGGAATCGATTGGATCGGCCGGGCTCGAATAGTACAGTCGCTCGTTGTGTCTCGAGGGTTCGCCGACGACCTGTTCGGTGATGAGCTTGATCATCGGGATCGCCGAGGACTCGTCGCTGGAGAGGATCCCGTGTTGCATCGGTCGGCGGGTCTCTTTGTTGAATATGTTCGCAAAGTTGAGCGCATCGTCGCCGACGACGTACACCTTTTCACCCTTCCGGATGTGGAGGACCTCGCTCCGTGAGAGCATCTGTTCGGCCATGTCGCTGTACTCGATCTCGACGAACGAGTTCCGCTGTTGCACGAAGACGGTTTCGGCACCTTCCTGTCGTGCAGAGAGAATGTTCATCGTGCCAACGTCTAGTCCCTTTGCCATATGTGGAAGTCAGAATCGATCCATATAAGTTTTTATTGGGTGAGAGATCGAGCGGTTCAAAGCGGGCCTCAAAACAGATCTCGAACCCGCTCGAACAGCGACCGGTTCGCTGCGGCGGTGCGTTCCTCCTCGCGCTGCCGTTCCCGGAGTTTGCGGAGCGCGTCCGCCTGGTCGTCGGTGCTGCCGCCGCTGGCCGTTTCGACCTCTCCACCCTGCAGACCTTTGAGCTGGCTAACCGCGTCCGCGACGCTGTTGTCGGCGGTGCGAGTTTCGGTCCCCGAGTCCGGCAGCGCGTCGCGGTCGATGTCGTCGATGGCGCTGGTGTCTAGGGTCAACCGGCGCGACTCCGTGCGCGCGACGCCTCCCCACGAGAGCTCGGCGTCCTCAAGTGCACCGTCGATGTCGGCGCGGACCTGTTCGTCGGTGACGGTCTCGCCGTCGGTCTCCTTGTCGGCGGAATCGGCCGCCGACGTCCTGCCGGCCGCGCGTTCGACACGGTGGGCGACGAGTGCCGCGCCGGTCGCCGAGACGACCAGCGCGATGCCGACGCTGTAAACGGCGATCCCTTGGGCGCTGTAGTCCGGCGGGTTCGTCACGTTCCAGTCATGTGGATACGCCCACACGAAGATCGCGATGGCACCAACGGTGGTCAGCGTGCCGGCGGCGGCGACGTACAGCATGCGTTTGTCGACCGGCAGCAGCACGACGGTCCCCAAAAGCAGCGTTGGAAGCCCGAGCGCGGCAGCGACGACGGCGACCTCCCGGACGGCGTACGTCGAGAGGGTGTTTGCGGGCAGCGTCGCGCTGTATAGAAACACCACGACGCCGACTGCACCGAGCACCAACCCGCCGAAAAACAGCCCGAAGCCGGCGTAGACATCCACCGCACGGTCCGGATCGCCGATGTACCGTCGGTAGTAGCGAAGGAGCTGGTTCGAATCGGTGGCCTCACTCATGCGTGGGATGTTTGTGGCGATGATAATTACTGTTCCCCCGACCCCAGTGTTTTAGCTATTGGACACGAAGTCGGAACCGATCTACAGTGGAACCGGACTGTCCACGGTGTGGGAACGAGCTGACGACGTTCTCGCTAGCTGGCGTCGAAGCCCTCAGTTGCGAGACGTGTGGCTACGTCGGCCTTGAGGCTGACCACACTGGCAAGCCGAGAGCCGACGAGAGCTGGGAGACGGCAATCCGGCGGTTTCACGACGATCGCTGACCATGCCATCAATCGAGATCACCGACGAACAGCACGACCGTATCACCACGTTACGCGAGGAGCTCGCGGCTGCCCACGAAAACGACTACACCTCGGTCACCGTGCCGGACGTTCTCGCGTACCTGCTTGATCTTGCCGACACGGTCGACGACCCGGACCGACGGGCCGAGATCGATACGGCCGACGGCGAGGACGCCGGCCCTCGTCCGTTTCCCCGCGTGGAGCTCAAAGCGGCACTCAGCGATCGCACCCGCCGGCAGAGCGAGGACGGTGCCGAGTCACCGATGGACCTGTACAGCATCGCTGCCGAATACGATATCACTGGTCGCAGCAACCTGACGAAACGGGAGCTCATCACGGCGATCCTTGATGCGACCGAACAACGCTACACCGACCCGTTCGCGCCCGTTGACGTTGACTTCCCCGACACCGTCACCGACGAGGCGGAACCGGACGCTGATGACGGGGAGGATGCCGATCCCGACGCCGGCGAGCCGGACGGATCCGACGCGGGCGACGGCGGCGCTGGCCAGCTCAACGCGATGCTGGACCTGCTCGACACCCACAGTGACAAGTGGGAGTCGGGCAACGGCGACGCCCGTTATGAAGTCACGCTGCCGGACGGTAGCGTCGAGTCGGCACGCACGAAAGACGACGTCCGCGCTCTTCTGTTCAGACACTACTGATCATGGGACTGCTCGATACGCTTGCGTCGTGGCTCGGGCTTCGTGACGAGAACGACGGGACGGAAGACGGTTCCGTGACCGACGACGTGGTCGATGACGAGCCGAAACTCGATCCGGACGGCGTGACCGAAACCCGGGTCACGACGACGGACGCCGCCGTCGACGCACTCAAGCGAACTCGGAGCGAGGCTGACGACACGGAGGAGACGGACGACGTCACGTCCGAGGAGTGACCGTTCGTCAGGCGTCCAGTCCACCAGTTTCGAACGCCGGTCCGTCGCCACAGCGTCGGAGCGGTCCCACGACCGACGGGAAGTGTCTCCCGTTTCGCGCGGACCGGAGAGATCACCCGTTTCGCGCGGGCACGACTCGCGTGTCGACTCGGTCGATGGGCGTCGTCGACTCGGTCGATGAACGATCGCGAACGACGTTGATGCCGGTCAGGATCGCCGGACGCCTCGAAAACTGGTATGAACGGTTCACGATCGACCCAGCGGAGACGGCGGATGGGAGGTGTATCGCCGATCGTAGCCGAAGTATTAAGCCACTGATAGCCTTATCCGTGCGTATGGATCTCTTTCCCCTCCAATTCGAGTTCGGACTGGTGAGCATCGGCTTGCTGTTCGTCCTGCTGGTGGTCGTCACGCTCTGGCAGTCGTTCGCGATCGTCGACGCCTACGAGAAGGAGGCGCTCACGGTGTTCGGCGAGTACCGGAAGCTGCTCGAACCCGGTATCAACCTCATTCCGCCGTTCGTCTCGCGGACGTACGCGTTCGACATGCGGACCCAGACGCTTGACGTGCCCCGTCAAGAGGCGATAACGCGGGATAACTCGCCGGTGACGGCCGACGCGGTGGTGTACATCAAGGTGATGGACGCGAAGAAGGCGTTCCTGGAGGTCGACGACTACAAGAACGCCGTCTCGAACCTCGCACAGACCACCCTCCGGGCCGTCCTCGGCGACATGGAGCTCGACGACACGCTGAACAAACGTCAGGAGATAAACGCGAAGATCCGCCAGGAGCTCGACGAGCCGACCGACGAGTGGGGGATCCGCGTCGAATCGGTCGAGGTCCGCGAGGTGAATCCCTCGAAGGAGGTCCAGCAGGCGATGGAACAGCAGACGTCGGCGGAGCGCCGCCGCCGCGCGATGATCCTGGAAGCGCAGGGGGAACGCCGTTCCGCCGTCGAGCAGGCCGAGGGTGACAAGCAGTCGAACATCATCCGCGCGCAGGGTGAAAAGCAGAGCCAGATCCTCGAAGCGCAGGGGGACGCCATCTCGACCGTGTTGCGCGCGCGCTCGGCCGAATCGATGGGCGAACGCGCGATCATCGAGCGGGGCATGGAGACCTTAGAGGAGATCGGCAAAGGCGAGTCCACCACGTTCGTGCTCCCCCAGGAGCTCACCAGCCTCGTCGGCCGCTACGGCAAGTCGCTCTCCGGCTCCGACGTCCAGCAGTCCGAGGGACTCGAGGGGCTGGAGTTCGACGACGACACGCGCAAGATGCTCGGGCTCGACGACATCGATGAGATCCTCGGGCAGATCGACGAGGCGGCCGAGATGGACGTCGAGGAGCTCGAAAAGGAGGCGGAGGCGGTCAAATCCGGCGGTGCCGGCGCGAACATCAGATCCGCCGACGAGGTCATCCAGGAGATGGACGACGAACCCGCCGGCGGCGACGTCGAGCGCGAGACGGAGTAGTCGGCGCGGTCGCTTCGATCTCGAACCGTTGCTCCCGAAGCCCTTTTGCCGATAGGGAGGCTCTCTCAGGTAGTGACGGACGGTGTCGACGAGCGGAAACGGGAGACTCTGCGACGGTTCGCGGCCGTCGGAGCCGCGGCTCCGTTCGTCGGCACCGCGAGCGGCTCGGCCGACGGCGACGACAACGAGACTCGCGAGGCGATCCGCGGATACGTGCGGACGACGCCGGGTGCGCACTTCTCGAAGCTTCGCGACGACCTCAAACTCGGAACCGGCGAGACGCAACACCACCTCGGTCGACTTGAGACCGACGGCGAGGTGACGTCGGTGAAGGACGCGGACTACCGGCGGTACTTCCAGGCGGGGCGCTTCGACGACCTCGACAGACGGGCGCTCGGCTACCTCCGACGCGACACGCCCAGAGGGATGATGATCGCGCTGCTTCGGGAGCCGGAGACGACCGGTGCGGAGCTGGCGGCGGCGCTTGACGTGTCGCGACCGGCGATCAGTACGGCCGCCGGCGATCTCGCGGACGCCGGCCTGCTGGACCGCTCGGACGGCTACGAACTGACGGAGCCGGAGCGAGTGCTCGCGCTGATCGTCCGATACGCCGACTCCTTCGACGCCGCCGCCACCGCACTCGCGGACGACGCGGCGTCGCTCGTCAGGTACGATCCGTAGCCGGTTTCAATACGTCGTAGCCGGTCTCGAAGCGCTTCGATGCGTCTGCTATCGATGGCGTGGGGCCGTTCACGGGACTCGGCTACGTCGTCACCATCCACGTCGTTCCGGACGAGTAGCCCCACTTCTCGACGTCGATATCGGTCGCGGCGTCGGCGACGGCAGCCATGTTCGCCCCGACTTCCTTTGCCGACAGATCGAGGTCGTCGGCGATCAGCCGTGATTTGAAATACGTTCGGCTGTCGGCGTGTTCGTGGAGGTACACCAGGATCCGTGTCTGTTTGTCCGAGAGTCCCGTCGACGCGGTGGTGGGGTCCGCGTGTGCCGTGCTCATATGGTTTAACAGGCGTTCGTTCACTATAAGCCGGTTGGTAGGTTCGGTTAATCCCGCGGTGTCGTGCGAGCCGAATCGACTGGTCCGACTCGGTCCCCGTGGGATCGACGTGACCGATCGGGGGTCGACCCGTCGGAGTGAGCGTTCCACTCTCGGGTTCAGAAGGTACTTACCTTCGCCCGAGCCAGTACTCCCCAATGAGCGGATCGGTCGACGGCCCCTCCGTCAGCGTCGTTCTCCCGGCGTACAACGAGGAACGGACGATAGAGGGGACCGTCGAGACGACGCTGTCGACGCTCTCCGAGTTCCTTCCGCCCGGATCCTTCGAGGTGATCGTCGCCGAGGACGGCTGTGACGACCGGACGCCGGAGATAGCCAGCCGGATAGCCGACGCCGACGACCGCGTTCGACACCTCCACAGCGAGGAGCGTCTGGGACGGGGCGGCGCGCTGGAGTACGCCTTCGCGGCCGCCGCCGGCGACACGCTCGTCTACTTCGATACGGACCTGGCCACGGACATGCGTCACTTAGCGGAACTCGTCTCCGCGGTCCGCAGCGACGGGTACGACGTCGCCACGGGGTCGCGATGGTTCCCCGGCCACACCGCGGACCGGCCGGCCAAGCGCGGGATCCCGTCGAGGGCGTTCAACGGACTCGTTCGCCTGTTCCTTCGGTCGGACCTCCGCGATCACCAGTGCGGGTTTAAGGCGATGTCCCGCGAGGCGTTCGAGACGCTTCGGGACGACGTCGAGGACACCCACTGGTTCTGGGACACCGAACTGCTCGTCCGCGCCCAGCGCGAGGGGATGACGGTCACGGAGTTCCCGGTCGACTGGGAGCCGAAGGGGGACACGAAAGTCGACCTCGTTCGGGACGTGCTCGGGATGGGGTCGAGCATCGTGCGCCTGTGGTGGCAGCTGTCGGTCCACCCTCGGATCACGCGCCGGGTGACGTTGCTCGCGGGGGTTCTGCTCGTCGCTGCCGCCGTCGCCCTGATGAGCGCGTACCTCGACCCGGCCGAGGTGATCGCCGAGATGCGGAACGCGGACCTCGGCCTCGTCGCCGCCGCGACCGCGCTGTACGCGGCCTCGTGGCCCGTCCGCGGCTACCGGTACCGCGACATCCTCCGGGAACTCGGGTTCACGGAACGCATCGGATTTCTCACGGGCGCGATCTTCGTCTCACAGACGGGGAACCTCGTGTTCCCGGCCCGAGCCGGGGACGCGGTTCGCGCGTACATCGTGAAGATGCGACGGGGGATCCCGTACCCCTCGGGGTTCGCCTCGCTGGCGGCCGAGCGCGTGTTCGACCTCCTCACGCTCGCCGGGCTGGCGGGGGTCGTCCTGGTCGGCTACGCGGCGTCCGGGGAACTGGCGCTCGTCGTCGACGCGGCGTTCGGGGCCGGCGTCGAGGCGGACAGTGCCGGACGCACGGCCGTCGTCGTCGCGGCGGTCGTCGGGACGGCGGCGGTCGCCGCGGTCGTCGGGATCGCGCTGTCGGCCCGCTCCGACGCCAACCGCATCCGGACGCTGGTGACTCGGATCAGTAGCGACTCGTACGGCGAGTACGTCGCGAGCGTTCTGGAGCGGTTCGTCGGCGACGTCCAGCGCGTCGGCGGGAATCCCGCGGCGTTCGGCCGCGTCGGTGCAACGAGCGTTCTCATCTGGGTCATCGACGTGCTCGTCGCGGCGATCGTACTGGCGGCGTTCGGCGTCGAACTCGCCCCCGTCACCCTGCTTGCCGTCTGTTTCTTCGCGGTCAGCGTCGGCAACCTCGCGAAGGTGTTGCCGCTCTCTCCCGGCGGGATCGGTCTGTACGAGGGCGCGTTCACGGTGCTTGTCGTCGGACTGACGCCGGTCGGCGCGGCGACCGCGCTCGGCGCGGCGATCGTCGATCACGCAGTGAAAAACGTCGTCACGATCGTCGGCGGGGTCGTCTCGATGCTGGCGCTCAACGTCTCGCTGACCACCGCCGTCGAGGAGACTGACGACGTCGCCGACGTCGACGGTGGCGAGACGCTTCCCGATCCGGAAACCGCCGAGTAGACGCCCGTCTCGTGGGCGCTCAATGACACGCTTCGATCCGATAGCCGTGCGTGTCGCGCGGCTCCGACGGCCGCACCGAGACGTCTCTCCCGCACAAAAATCATGTAATTATTGTATGTCTCTCTATCTGACTCATATACTCAAGCGGCGATCGAACGGGTATGGACGATCGATCTTATATATGTCTAAAATATCAGTATTATATATTAATATCCTATTTATTAGAGAATATGTACCATATATGTCCAAATAACGGTCGATCGGCCATACATAACACGATCGAACCTGATCGGTGATACGGAACCGAGAAGGGCACTATCCTTGATTTTCGGCCGTGCTATCCTGCTTCAATGAGATCGACGTTGTATCAGAAGATATAGAAATACTTGAATAGCTCCAGCATAGAGTACTTATTTGGGTTCAAATCCGACGGTCCTGATCGTCGGGTCCGTTCGCCCCTCGATGGCCGACCCGGACCCGCCGGATCGAGTCGCGGGCCGCGCTCGTGACCTGTCGATAGTAATGAGATTACATCACTATTCGCGTAACGAGAACACAACTAGATCTAATCCTGACATGTTATGTTTCGAGCCACTGCCGGGCTGACCCAGCCGCTTCGGGTCAGGGTCGGATGACGGGTCAAGAGGGGTGACGGTTCAGGAAGGGTGACGGTTCAGGAACGGGTACCGATTCGGGAACGGGTGATTGCTCGGGACCCGGACGGCCCGTGCGGAGACGGCTTCGCTCCGATCAGAACCGATCCGGACTCACTGCTTCGCGCGGATCGCGTCGTTCAGTTCCGGAAGCACCTCGTGAAGGTCGCCGATCACCGCCCAGTCGGCCTTCTGGATGATCGCCGCCTCGGGATCGGTGTTGATCGCGAGGATCGTCTCGGCACCCTTACAGCCGACCATGTGCTGAACGGCACCGCTGATCCCGGCCGCGATGTAGATGTCGGGACTGATCTTCGCGCCGGTCTGTCCGATCTGGTCGTCGTGGGGTCGCCATCCCTCGTTGACCGCGGCTCGCGACGCGCCGACGGTGCCGCCAAGCAGTTCGGCCAACTCCTCTAAGTCGCCGTAGTCGTCGCCGCCGACGCCGCGCCCGCCACCGACGACGACGCGTGCCTCGCCCAGCGGGACGCCCTCCTCGTCGCTGGACTCGACGCGATCGATGCTCACCCGAAGATGGGCGTCGTCGAGCGACGGCTCGAACTCGGTGACGACCGGATCGGTCGCCGCCTCGGCCTCCTCGATCGGGTACTCGTGTTCGGCCGCGCTCACCAGCTTCGTCGCCGCCTCCAGTCGGGCGTGTTCGAGCAGGCTCCCGCCCCACCGGTTGCGCCGCAGGTCGTAGCCGTCGTCGTCGACGCCGTCGACCCCGACGCAGTTCGTCGCCGCCGGCGCGTCGAGGGTCGCCCCGGCGTGAGCCAGTACCTCGTGTCCGCGGTCGGTTCCGGGCGCGACGACCGCGTCCGTCCCGACCTCCTCGGCCAGTTGTGCGAGCCCTTCGCCCCACGCGTGGGGCGCGTAGCCGTCGAGCGCCTCGTGGGTGACGTGGTGGACCTCCTCGACGCCGTACGGTCCGAGTTCGTCGGCGACCCCGGCCGCCTCGTCGCCGAAGACGACGGCACCGAGCGACGCGTCCTCAGCATCGGCCAGTTCGCGCGCCAGCGTCAGCGCCTCCAGGGACACCTCGTCCGGGAGACCGCTGTCGTGTTCGACCAGCGTCAGTATCATAACAGGTCCACCTCCGAATCGAGGACCTCGACGACGTTGGCGACGGCATCGGACCCCTCACCGAGGATCTCGGCCTCGCTTTCGGCCGTCTCGGGCGCTTCGAGCCGCACCTTCTCGAACGTTCCCGGCCCGGCCGTGCCGTCGGGTTCGCGACTCGGAACCTCCTGGTTGCGCGCCTGCATCTTCGCGCGCATCGAGGCGTACCGCGGCTCGTTGATCCCTTCTTTGACGGCCACGACGGCCGGAAGGTCGATCTCGTACACCTCCTCGCCGCCGGCGATCTCGCGTTTCGCGATCGCCGTCCCGTCCTCGACGTCGAGCGACTTGATCCCGGTCACGCAGGGAACGCCGAGCTCGCGGGCGACGCGTACGCCCACCTGATAGTTCGCCGTGTCGGCCGATTCGTTGCCGAACAGCAGGAGGTCGAACTCGTCGTCGGCCTCGCGGACGGCGTTTGCGATCGCCGCCGCGGTCGCGCGCGACTCCCACTCCTCTCCGTCGGTCTCCAGCAACGTCGCCTCGTCGGCCTGCATGGCGAGCCCCGTCCGGAGCTGTTCGGTCGCCTCCGACGGACCGAGCGTGAGGACGTGCGATGAGCCGCCGTGTGTCTCCACCTGCTGGATCGCCTCCTCGATCGCGCACTCCTCGTGGGGGCTCATCGTGAACCCCAAGTTGCTCGTGTCTATCTCCTGGTTGTCGTCGGTCAAGACGATCTTCGCACCGGTCTCCGGCACTCGTTTGACACAGGCTAGTACGTTCATGGTGTTGGTCTCGTGGGTGTTGTCTCCGGCGTTTTTAGCTCCGGATGCGCTCGTTCTCGGGGTCGAACAGCGGGCGGCTCCCGGCGACCTCGACGGTCACCGGATACCGCTCGCCCATGTACTCGACCTGCAGGCTCTGTCCCTCCTCGGCGTACTCCGGCGGAAGGTACGCCATCAGGAGGTGCTTCCCGACGCTCGGTCCGGTGCCCGCGCTGGTGACGTACGACTCGCGACCCTCCTCGTCGATGATCACCTCGCCGTCGGGGTCGAGGACCGGCTCGTTGCCGAGCATGAAGCGGCGCTCGCCCTCCGAGGAGACGTGGTCGTCCACCGAGAGGGTACACAGCGTCGCGACGTTGTCCTCCTCGATCGCTTCCGCGTACGCCTCCTTCCCGATGAAGTCGGCGTCTTTCACGCCGTGGAACGTGAGGCCGGCCTCGGCCGGAGTGTACTCCAGTTCGAGCTCGTGCCCGTGGAGCCGGTAGCCCTTCTCCATCCGGCCGGTGGTCCCGTACACGCCCATGCCGACGGGCCGGATGTCGTGTTCCTCGCCCGCCTCGGCGATGACGTCCCAGAGCCGCTGGCCCTGGCCCATCGGGGCGTAGATCTCCCATCCCCTCTCGCCGACGTACGAGAGCCGCATCGCCCACGCGTCGACCTCGCCGACCGTGATCTCCTGGGCGGTGTACGGCGGGAACGCCTCGTGGGACATGTCCTCCTCGGCCACGCTGTCGACGACGTTCCGAGCGTCCGGGCCCCACACGCCGAGCGTACACAGCGACTCCGTCTTGTCGATCATCGTCACGTCGGCGTCCTCCGGGATGTGACTGCCGAACCACGCCTTGTTGGGGCCGGCGTCCACGCCGCCGGTGACGACCCGGTAGTGCTCCTCGCCGAGCCGGGCGATCGTCAGGTCGGCGATGAAGCCGCCGTTCTCCGCGAGTATCGGCGTGTACACCGTCTTTCCGACGTCGACGTCGGTCCGGCCGACCGCCATCCTCTCGATGTAGTCGGGGACGTCCGAACCGACGAAATCGAAGATGCCGAAGCCCATGTCGCCGATCATGGCGACGTTGTCTCGCATGTGGAGGTGCTCGGCGAGGATTATCGGCGACCACCACCTGGCGTCCCACTCGTTGGGACGCGTCAGGTCCGCGAGTTCGCTGTTGTACTCGGTGAGCAGGTCGCGGTTCGACTCGAACCACTGGGGGCGCTCCCAGCCGGCGACCTCGAAGAACTCCGCGTCGAGGTCGTCCTGTCGGTTGTAGAACGGACTCGTCCGGAGCGGACGGGAGCTCTGCCACTGCTCGGACGGGTGGACGATGCCGTAGATCTTCTGGAACCCCTCGTGGGAACGGTTCTTCACGAAGTCCTTCGACGTGCCGTACTGGTAGAACCGGTTGACGTCGGATGCGTGCAGATCGATCTCCGGGTATCCCTGCGTCATCCACTGGGCGACCGCCTCGCCGATCGCTGGCGCTTCCTTGATCCAGACGGCCGCACACGACCAGAGGCCGTCGACGTCCTGTAGCGGACCGAGGAGGGGCCCGCCGTCGGGTGTCTGTGAGAGCAGGCCGTCGATCTCGTGTCGGATCCCCGCCTCGGGATCGTCGAGCAGCTCCGGAACGATCTCCAAGGCATCGCTCATCGACTGTTCGAACGCGTCGTCGGTCAGGGGCGGCTGCGTCGGCGACAGCGGCGACTCCTCGATCGACGGCACGTCGTCGACGTCCCAGAGGATCGGCCGGTGCTGATAGGAGCCGACCTCCAGGTCGTTGCCGTGCTGGCGCTCGTACATCTGGGTGTCCATGTCGCGGACGACCGGGAAGGAGATTTCGCCGTCGTAGTCCTCGAAAAAGGAGATCGGACCGACGCTGACCATCTGGTGGACCGCCGGCGTCAACGGGATCTCCACGCCGGCCATCTCGGCGATCTTCGGGCTCCACAGTCCCGCCGCGATCACGACCTCGCCGGCCTCGACCGTCCCCCGATCCGTCTCGACCGATCGGATCTCCCCGTTCTCGACGTGCATGTCGAGCACCTCGGTGTTCGGCGAGACGGTCAGTCCGCCGTTCGTCGCGTCGTCCGCGCGGGCACGCATCACTTCGCCGGCCCGGAGCGGGTCACACGTTCCGGCACCCTCGCTGTAGAAGCCCCCCTCGAGGATGTCGGTGTTGAGGTACGGCACCAGCTCCTCGATCTCCTCGACGTCGAGGAGTCTCCCCTTCTCTCCCCACGCCTTCGCGGACTGGACGCGTCGCTTGAGCTCCTCCATCCGCTCTTCGGTGCGGGCCACCTCGATCCCGCCGCTGTTCGTGAACGTGTCCATGTCCTTGTACTGCTCGATGCTCCGACGGGTGAGGTGGGTCATCTCCTTGGAGTGTTCGACGGGCATGAGGAAGTTGGAGGCGTGGCCCGTCGAGCCACCGGGGTCCGGGAGCGGCCCCTTGTCCATCAACAGGATGTCGTCGCGGCCCTGCTCCGCGAGGTGGTACGCGAGGCTGTTCCCGACGACTCCCGCACCGATGATGACCGTTCCCGCGCTCGAGGGGAAATCGCTGTCACTCATCGGCGATCGGTCCCTCCGCTCGCTCCCCGTCGAACCGCCGATACCCGTCGATCGGTGTACACTCCGGAGTTACTGTCGTTCGATGTCATCGTCGTTCGATACTGACCGTCGCGTCGATATTAAAATACCTCATTACTGACAAAATCGTTATGAGACGAGTAATATTGATCGCGACGTACGCACCAGGGAGAGGGGCGAGAGCGGATAGTTCGCGTCCGACCCGACGGATCTCTCGTTCGAGGACCGACGCGTTTCCAGCGGCCGATGGATCGACCCCTCATGGAATCGATCGTTCACGTCCCGTTCCACAACTAGTTGTCGTTTTGTTATTTCTTGGTGTTACCCACGCCTCACGGACGGATGACCTCGGCTGCCGAACTCGTGGGAGCGTCACGAGCCGTCCTCCGACTGCGGGACTCGTGTGGCCGTTGTGAACCGGATTCCGACTGCGGGACTCGTGTGGCCGTGTGAAACCGGATTCCGATGCGGGGAACCCGCAGTCGTCCAGGGCGTTCCATGGTGCGGTCCGCTTGAGGGATCGCACGATATATCTCCGTAGACGTCCGGCCATGGCCTATCGACGTCACCGAATATGCGGGACCCGACCGTGTCGCGACGGCGTCGTAAACACGTCGTATTCGGTAGCCTATGAATGTATCAATCCTTATAGTCCAGTCGTGACACGGTCTATGTATGGCCGATTCAAACGAGGACGGCGGATCGATGCCGACCGACTACGAGATCGCACAGTCCGCTGACGCGGATCACATCCTCGACGTCGTCGAACCGTACGGGCTCACGAACGACGACCTCGAACTGTACGGCGACGACAAGGCGAAGGTATCGTTCGACACGATAGAGCGGCTTCGCGAGGAGGAGACGGCGGACGGCAACGTGATTCTGGTCACCGGGATGACGCCGACGCCGCTCGGCGAGGGGAAGACGGTGACGACCGTCGGACTCGGGCAGGCGCTGAACCGGCTCGACAAGGAGGCGCTCGTGGCCATCCGCGAGCCCTCGCTCGGACCGGTGTTCGGCGTGAAAGGCGGGGCCGCGGGGGGCGGCCACTCGCAGGTGCTTCCGATGGAGGACATCAACCTCCACTTCACGGGGGACCTTCACGCGCTCACCTCCGCGCACAACCTCATCTCGACGATGCTCGACAACCACATCAAGCAGGGCAACGAGCTCGACGTCTCGGTCAACATGGTCAACTGGCCGCGCGCGATAGACATGAACGACCGCGCGCTCCGCGAGACCGTCATCGCGCTCGGCGGCGACGTCACGGGAGTTCCCCGGGAGGACGGGTTCATCCTGACGGCCGCCTCCGAACTGATGGCCGTGCTCTGTCTCGCCGACGGCATCGAGGACCTCAAAGAGCGGGTCGCGCGCATCATCGTCGCGTACGACGAGGAGGGTGAGCCGGTCACCGTCGACGACATCGACGCGACGGGTGCCGTCGCGATCCTGCTCAAGGACGCGCTGAAACCAAACGTCGTCCAGACGATCGAGGGAACTCCGGCGTTCGTACACGGCGGCCCGTTCGCGAACATCGCGCACGGAACCAACTCCCTGATCGCCGACGAGGTCGCTGCCAACCTCTCGGAGTACCTCGTCACCGAGGCCGGCTTCGGCTCGGATCTGGGTGCCGAGAAGTTCATGAACATCGTGAGTCGGTTCGGCGACGTCGAACCCGACGCGGTCACCATCGTCGCGTCCGTGCGCGCGCTCAAGTACCACGGACAGGACATGTGGCCGCCGGACGTCGACGCCTTAGAAGCGGAGGACCTCGACGCGCTGGAGGCCGGCTTCCCCAACCTGGACAAACACGTCCGGAACCTCCAGCAGTTCGGCGTTCCGGTCGTCGTCGCGGTCAACCGCTTCCCGCAGGACACCGACGCCGAGGTCGACGCGGTCATCGAGCACTGTGCGGACGAGCTCGACGTCCCCGCCGCGGAGTCGACCGTGTTCGGCGAGGGCGGCGAGGGAGGTATCGAGTTGGCCGAACACCTGATCGACGCGGCCGAGTCCGACTCCGATTTCCGACCGCTCTACGAGCTCGACGCACCGATCGCGGAGAAGATCGAGACCGTCGCGACCGAGATCTACGGGGCCGACGGCGTGGAGTTCAGCAGTAGCGCCGAGGACGACCTCGAACGGATGGCCGAGCTCGGCTTCGACGAGGTGCCGATCTGCATGTCGAAGACGTTCCACTCGCTCAGCGACGACGCGAGCAAGAAGGGCGTCCCGGAGGACTGGACGCTGGAGATCAACGAGATCTACCCGTCCGCCGGGGCCGGGTTCCTCGTGGTGCTCACCGCGGACGTCCTCACGCTGCCCGGCCTCCCCTCCGAGCCGGCCGCCGCCAACATGGAACTCGACGCCGACGGCAGCATCTCCGGACTGTTCTAGACGACCGCTCCGCTCGGATCGTTTTTTAAGATCGCCGGGACTGATACCCGGCGGAATCGAATCTCTCTTCGCTCCGCAGAAACGCACTGAACGGACACACACATTGCGCGATATCGGGAGTGGGTGTTGCAGGTTGTCGGTCGCGATGCGGCATTTAAACGGCCGTGAGCGACGTCGATGGCTACTTATAAAGAACGCATGCGGTGGCGTGCGCCCGTGAGCGGCCGTCAGGCCGCGAACGGCCTCGCGCGAGGGAGTCAGGGGCGGTCGCCGAGTGGTTCCGGCGACCGCCCCTGACGAGGCTGGGGAGGCGTGAGGTACGGTACCGTGCGGGGTGGGACTCAAAGGGGCAGCCGCGAGGGCGAAGCCCGCCGCAGTAAGCACCGCACCGGGCTGTGTGGAGAGGGGCGGCGCGCAGCAAGGCGCGCGAGCCGTCGCGGCTGGGGCTTTGCAGGTGTTCATCGCAGAGTCGGCGATCACTTATAAACACCCGCCAGCAACACCCCCGTTTCACGTATAAACAACCACGCCACCCACCTGATTCACGTACTCCCGCTATCGATCAGGCACACGCCGCGTATCGAGTCTACGAGCAGCGGGCGATGCGCCGCTCGAGGGGTTCGATCGCGGCGACGTCGTCGCCCCGGCCGTTTCCGATTCGATCCGTCGTTCTGCTGGCCGCGTTCACCGCGTCGCGATCGCTTCGATCTCGACGGCCGCTCCCTTCGGTACGTTCCCGACCTCGATCGCGCTGCGTGCGGGCGGCGACGCCTCGAAGAACTCGGCGTACGTCTCGTTCATCTCCTCGAAGTCGTCGATGTCGTCGAGGAACACGCTCACTTTCAATACGTCGTCCATCCCCAGTCCCTCGGACGCGAGGATCGCCTCGACGTTCTCGAGACACTGACGGGTCTGGGCGGCGACCGGCTCGTCGTCGCGCAGCTCGCCGTCCGTCGTCAACGGGAGCTGTCCGGCGGTGAAAAGGAGGTCGTCGGTCGTGGTTGCCTGACTGTACGCGCCGACCGCTGCGGGTGCGTCGTCCGTGCTGACGAGTCGCTTCATCCCGCCGGAGCGACGTGCGGGACGATCATATACCTACCGGCGACGCCGCCCCGATCACATCACGTCCGTAATCCGGTAGTTCGTGGCAGTCGTCCGCGCGTCGTTTTAGTCGTCGGATTCGAACGCTTCTCGGTTCACGAACGGAAGCCAACGGCGGCAACGCGGCGACCAGCGGCAACACGAGAAGCGAGAGAAACCAGGCGAGGCGCTTTCATCGCTGGAGTCCGAAGACGAGCGTTCCGAGAACGAACGCGGTCAGGAGGTCGACGAACGACATTACTCCCGGATCGACTCGGATTCGAGAACCCGATGTCGAACGAGAGAACGGTGACGGCTCCCGTCAGCAGTACCGCTTGAGACACTGGTCCCCCGGTAGTGGTCGTCCGCACGTGGACGGGACCCGCAGGACCGATCTCGCATGACACATGGTAACGCAAAAGTTATGTAACACTCCCGAGATATCACGACCGGGGACGAGGATATGTACGACAACGTTCTGATCGCGACGGACGGGAGTGACGCGGCGGGAGGCTGTGAGGACTACGGCCTGGATCTCGCCGAGGCAATGGACGCGGAAGTACACGCGCTGTACGTGGTCGAAACCGAGGCCACGTACATCCTGACGGTGAACCTCTCCGACGGGGAGATGGACGAGTACAAGGAGTACGGCACGGAGGTCGTTACGGACGTGGTCGAGCGGGCCGCGGAGCGTGGCTTGGACGGGACCGGCGCGGTCAAAACCGGTCGTCCCGCAGAGGAGATCGTCGATTACGCCGCGGACAACGCCATCGACGCCATCGTCATCGGCAAACAGGGGCACGGAGCGATCGATAAACACCTCGGGGGCACCGCCGAGAAGGTCATGTGGATGTCGGAGATTCCGGTGACGGTCATCGGCGGTGAGTGAACCGACCGCGTGACACGACGGAGCACGCATGAACTGGCGCTTTCGGACGCTCGTCCGGCTGTTCCTGCTCCTCGGCGGAGCCGTCTTCTTCGCGACGGGAGTGCTCGGTGGAGACCCGTTCGAGACGCTCATCGGTGCCGCCGGCATCCTCCTCGGTGCCGTCGGACTGGCGTCGGAGCGGTTCGGTTCCGATGACTGACGGTATTTATAAGTTCCATCGTCGACATCGCTTCGGGTATGTCCCAGCGCGTCGCGACCGTCGCCACGATCCTCGCGGTGGTGCTCGCCCTCTGGAGCCTCCGGCTCGTCCTGGCGGGGAACTATTTTCTGGCCGGGACGCTGCTGACGTTCGTCGCCTTCGCGATCTATTTCAGGGAGATCAACATCGAGTAGCGAGCGTCCCCGTTCCCTCCGCGTCTCTCGCCGATCGGCTCTCTCGTGCGGTGTGACTGTCTCGCGGTAGCATGTACCAAAACTATATATGTCGTCTTTCAGATACTCGGACGAAAGGTCATGATGGACTCCATACTGATCGCGACCGACGGAAGCGAGCAGGCGTCGATGGCGGTGGATCACGGGCTCGACCTCGCAGAGTCGTTCGACGCCGAGGTACACGCCATCTACGTCGTCGAGACGGAAGCGTCGTACATCCTCACGGTCGGCGTAAGCGACGAGGAGATGGACGAGTATCGCGCGTACGGTGAGGAGGTCGTCTCCGACGTCGTCGAACGGGCGGAAGCCCGCGGACTCGACGGCGTCGGCGTGGTCAAAACGGGGAAGATCGCACAGGAAGTCGTCGATTACGCCGAGGAAGCGGACGTCGGCGGCGTGATCGTCGCCGAGAGCGGTCGCGGGGCACTCGAGAAGTACCTCGGATCCAGCGCCGAGAAGATCGTCCGGATGTCATCGAAACCGGTCACGGTCGTTCGCTCACCGTAGTGATCGATAGCGGGAGTGGGTGTACCAGATCGGTGGTCTGGTTGTTTATACGTGGAACTGGGGCATTGCTGGGGAGTGTTTATAAGCGATCGACGACTCTGCGATGAACGCCTGCAAAGCCCCCAGCCGCTCGCTTATAAGCGGTCTTACTCGGATCGGCGGTGAACACCTGCAAAGCCCCAGCCGCGACGACTCGCGCGCCTTGCTGCGCGCCGCCCCTCTCCACACAGCCCGGTGCG
>NZ_JBLWMN010000025.1:0-48709 GCF_048380895.1 Halorubrum rarum
AGGGGCGGTCGCCGGAACCGCTCGGCGACCGCCCCTGACTCCCTCGCACGCGCTCCTCGCGCCCGTCGGGCGCTCGGAGGCGCGCGCCACCGCACAGTTCGTTTATAAGTGGTAGTCGCCGTCGCTCACGGTCGTTTAAATGCCGCATCGCGACCGGCGACCTGCAACACCCACTCCCGCTCTCGATCAAGAAGCAACCAGACTCTCTAGCTGATCCAGTTGTCGAATTGTGAAATAAACCGCCGTGAGAAGAGTTCTACGACACCCTCAGTCGGTCACCCGAATGCGGCTGCGTAGTGAACTGCCGCGCCCGACCAAACCGTTAAAACCGACCGAACACTCCGCCGAAATCGCTACCCGTTCCCGGCGTGTACGACGCGTATGCACGCACGTTTCCGCGAACTGTCGACGCGAGATCGACTCATCGCGGTCGGGACGGTCCTCGGGGTGAACGCCCTGGGGGCGTCGCCGGCCGTCTTCGTCGGGTCGGACACGAACTGGATCGACCGACCGTGGTTCTTTCCGCCGGAGATCCTCTTTCCGATCGTCTGGACGCTGCTGTTCACGCTCATGGGGATCGCCCTGTTCCTCGTCTGGCGAGCGGAGACGGATCGGTCGGACAAGCGCGTCGCGCTGGCGGCGTTCGCCGTCCAGTTCGCGCTCAACCTCGCGTGGACGCCCGCGTTCTTCGGGCTCCAGCGCCCCGACCTCGGGCTCGTCGTGATCGCGGCGCTGTGGATCGCCATCGTCGGCACCGTCGTCGCGTTCGACCGCGTCAGCCGATCGGCGGCCGCGCTGCTCGTCCCGTACCTCGGGTGGGTCTCGTTCGCGCTCGTTCTCAACTACGCGATCTATGCGGGGTGAGACGCGCGGTCTACGCGGGGTGAGCCGCGCGGTCTACGCGGGGTGAGCCGCGCGGTCTACGCGGGGTGAGCCGCGCGATCTACGCGGGGTGATCTCGGTGCCCGATGGATACATACGCGACTGAGTGGAACCGTGTCGCATGGACGAGATCTCGTGTGAGAAACGGGAGGCGATCGCACGCACACCCGCTCACGACGTCGCGCTCGACTGCCTCCTCGCCGGGATAGCCGCCGCACGCCCCGCGACGCTCGTCTCGGACGGTCTCTCGCTGCGAGAGGGCGTGTTGACCGTCACGGCGACGGACGGTCCGCCGGCCGAGTACGACCTCGACGCGTACGACGACGTGATCCTGATCGGCGGCGGCAACGCCGGCGGGAGCTTCACGGCGGCGATCGAGACGGTGCTCGGCGATCGGCTGTCGGGCGGCGTCGTCGTCACCGACGATCCGACGCCGTCAGGGACGGTCGACGTGTTGGCCGGCGATCACCCGGTTCCGAGCGAGCGGGGCGTAGCGCACACCCGGCGCGTGCTCGATCGGGCGCACGCGGCCGACGAGGACGACCTCGTGATCGCGACGATCAGCGGCGGCGGGAGCGCGCTGCTGGCTGCCCCCGTCGCATCGATATCGCTGTCGGACCTCCGGACCGTGACCGAGGCACTGCTGGCGTCGGGCGCGACGATCGACGAGATCAACGCCGTCCGGAAGCACTGTTCGGCGATCAAGGGCGGGCAGCTCGCCCGCGCCGCCGCGCCGGCGACGGTCGTCACGCTCGTCGTCAGCGACGTGGTCGGCGACGACTGCAGCGTGATCGCCAGCGGTCCGACGGTGCCGGACCCGTCGACGTACGGCGACGCGCTCGACGTCGTCGACCGGTACGGTCTCGACGTCCCGCGAGCGGTCCGCGACCACCTCCGAGCAGGTGCCGACGGCGATCGGCCCGAGACGCCGACCGACGGGGATCCGGCGTTCGAGCGAACGAGCACGCACCTCCTCGGGAGCGGCCGGACCGCGCTCGACGCGGCCAGCACGGCCGCCGAACGCCGAGGATACGCGCCGACGGTCCTCGCGGCCGGGGTCCGCGGTGAGGCGCGCGAGTCCGCGCTGACACACATCGCGATCGCCGAGGAGTGTCGCGGGAGCGGATCGCCCGCCGCGCCGCCGGCGGTCCTCCTGTCGGGCGGCGAGACGACGGTGACGCTCGGCGAGGACCCCGGCGACGGCGGACCGAACCAGGAGTTCGCCGTCAGCAGCGCGGTCGCGCTCGACACCGACGGGATCGTCGTCGCGAGCGTCGACACCGACGGGATCGACGGCTCGACCGACGCCGCCGGCGGGATCGTCGACGCGACGACCCTCTCGAAGCGCGACGGACGGGACGCGATCGATCGCAACGACACCCATCCGTGTCTGGACGAGGCCGACGCGCTCGTTCGGACCGGGCCGACCGGAACGAACGTCAACGACCTCCGCGTCATCGTCGTCGAGGACCGCCCCGATCACTCGTCCAGCGAAGGGGAACGGTCAACACGATAAGGGGAACGGTTAACACGACCCTACCGTTGCATACGAACGGATGACGGAGCGGAACGATCAGGGGGACGTCCGATCCGACGGTGTGTCAGCCTCGCGGGGGCCACCGGGATCGCCGTCCGGGATCCGCGTCCTGTACGTCGACGATGACGCGGCGTTCACCGAGACGACCGCGGCGTTCCTCCGGCGGCAGAGCGATCGGTTCGACGTGACGACGGCGACGAGCGTCGACGAGGGGGTGGCGGCGATCGAGCACGGGACGGTCGACTGTGTGGTGAGCGACTACGACATGCCCGACACGGACGGGATCGAGTTCCTCCGGATCGTCCGCGACCGGTACGGGGACCTCCCATTCGTGCTCTTTACGGGTCGAGGTTCGGAGGGAGTCGCCAGCGACGCCATCGCGGCCGGCGTCGACGACTACCTCAGCAAGGAGGCCGGAACGGAGCAGTACGCGACGCTCGCGACCCGGATCGAGAACCTCGTCTCACGCACGCGAGCCGAGCAGCGGTTCGAGGAACACCTCGATCGGATGACCGACGCGTTCTACGCGCTCGACGAGAACTGGCGGTTCACCTACCTCAACGGGCGGGCGGAGACGGTCCTCCGCCGCGAGGAGGAGGCGATCCTCGGCGAGACGCTCTGGGACGCGTTTCCGGACCTGCTCGGCACGAAACTGGAGACGGAGTACCGGACGGCGATGCGGACCGGAGAGCCGACGGTCTTCGAGTTCCGCTACGAGCCGGGCGGAGCCGATATCCAGGTCCACGCGTACCCCTCCGAGACCGGCCTCTCGGTGTACTTCCGGGACGTCTCCGGACGGGAAGCGCGTCGGAGGGAGCTCCGTGATCTGTCGGATCGGCTCGAGCTCGCGCTCGAGGGGGCCGAGATCGGCGTCTGGGACTGGGACCTCCGGACCGACGAGGTGACGTTCGACGAGCGGTGGGCCGCGATGCTCGGCTACGAGCTCTCGGAGGTCGACACCGACCTCGCCGCGTGGGAGGAGCGCGTCCATCCCGACGACATCGGGGCCGTCCATGCGGCGCTCGAGGAGCATCTGGCCGGGCACACGGACTACTACCAGTGTGACCATCGAATGCAAACGAAGGGCGGCGACTGGAAGTGGATCCGCGATCGCGGGACCGTCGTCGAGCGCGACGACGACGGCGAGCCGATACGGGCGGTCGGAGTCCACATCGACGTCACCGACGAGACGGAGGGCCGGCGCGACCTGGAACGCTATCGCCGGGTTGTCGACGAGATGCCCGCATCGGTGTGTCTCTACGACGCCGATCGACGGTTCACGTTCGTCAACGAGCGTCTCGCGAGCGTGTACGAGACGACGCCGGAATCGCTCGTCGGACGAGAGAGCCCGTTGTTGGAACGGCTGCGGGCCGAACGCGACGACGATCCGTTCGCCGAACTGGTCACGGGAGCGCGGGAGTCGCTCACGGACACCCTCACTGTCGACCTTCCGGACCAGGAGGACGCGATCGTCGACTACGAGCTCACGCGGCTCGTGATCGACGGGGAGTTCGACGGCGTGCTCGGCGTGTTCCGTGACGTCAGCGATGCGAGGCGACGCGAGGAACGGCTCGAACGCACGACCGCACGGCTCAACGCGCTGTTCGAGTACTCTCCGGACATGATCAATATCCACGACTTGGACGGGGAGATCGTCGACGCCAACCGAGCGATAAGCGAGGAACTGGGATACGATCGGGAGGAGCTGATCGGTATGCACGTATGGGACGTCGACACCGAACTGGACTCGACGAAGGCGGCCGCGAACTGGAACGATCTCGACGTCGACGAGACCCTTCGCGTCGACACCACGTTCCGACGGCGTGACGGGTCGACGTTCCCCGCGAGGGTGCACGCCCGCCGGATCGACGTCCAAGGGGAGGACCGGTTCCTGGTCAGTAGCCGTGACGTCTCCGAGCAGAAGGCGTACGAGCGACGTATCGAGCGAGAGAACGAGCGGCTCGACGAGTTCGCCTCGATCGTCTCACACGACCTCCGAAACCCGTTGAACGTGCTCTCCGGCTACCTCGGGCTCGCGAGAGAAACGGGGGACGACTCGCACTTCGACCGCTGTGAGAGCGCCGTCGACGACATGGAGCGACTGATCGACGACCTGCTCACGCTCGCTCGACAGGGGCAAACCGTCGGCGACCGGGAGGCGATCCGGTTGGCGGACCTGGTGACCCACTGCTGGCAGAACGTCGAACAGGAGGGCGCGCGGATCGTCGTCGACGTCGACGGCGTCGTGCTCGCCGACGAGGGACGGCTCCGACAGCTGTTCGAGAACTTGTTTCGGAACGCCGTCGAGCACGGCTCGACGGGCAACCGGCTTCCAGCCGGTGACAGCGTGGAACACGGTTCCACGAGCAATCGGGCGGAGCCCGATGACAGCGTCGAGCATACCCGGGCGAACGTGACGGTGACGGTCGGTGATCTCCCCGACGGAAGCGGATTCTACGTCGCCGACGACGGTCCCGGAATCCCCGAGGATCGGCGTGACGCCGTCTTCGAGAGCGGCCACTCGACCTCGGAGTCGGGGACCGGTTTCGGGCTCTCGATCGTCGCCGGGATCGCGGACGCACACGGCTGGACGGTGTCGCTGACCGAAAGCGCCGACGGCGGCGCACGGTTCGAGTTCGGTGGCGTCGAGCGACAGTCGTCGTAGTCATCGGTGCGGCCCCGTCGATGCATCTCATAAACCCCGATGCACCCCATAAACCCCGATGCACCTCATACGCCTCGATGAGCGGAGAACGCCGTCACTCGTCGTGGTGTGTCGAAAGCGTATCGATCGATGCAACGACGTGGCGACTACGTCGTCGCGGATCCCTTAGAACGCGCCGCCGTGGACGGTGATGTCGGCCTGCAGGTCGTCTCGCAGCGCGGTGTGGACGTGGCAGATCCCCTCCGCGCGCTCGACGATGTCGTCGGCGTCGGCGAGGTCGGCCTCGACGTGGAGGTCGAAGCTGATCGCCGCGAGGTCGTCGTCGTCATCGAGCTCGGCGCTCGCGTCGATCTGGAGTTT
The DNA here is from genome assembly GCF_048380895.1 of Halorubrum rarum. Lineage (NCBI taxonomy): Archaea > Methanobacteriati > Methanobacteriota > Halobacteria > Halobacteriales > Haloferacaceae > Halorubrum > Halorubrum rarum. The sequence continues at coordinate 5,445 of NZ_JBLWMN010000025.1, forward strand.
TCCGAGGTCCTCCTCGTCGCGCTGGCTCGCGCCGACGCGGAACGCGGGGATGAAACAGGAGGCGTACGTCGCGACGAGCGCCGCGTTCGGGTTCGGACCCGTCTCGTCGGTGGCGTCGATCTGGAGGTCGAAGTCGCCGACCTGGCTCGTGCACGCGTAGCCGTCCTCACATACCGTGGTGGTTTCGATGTCCGACATTGGTACTAACCGATTCGTCGCCGTGGGCCTAAATGTTGTTATCCCGGGAGCGTCCGACACACGAACGTCGCGTCACGGCCGGACGGGAACGGTCGGCGAAGCGTGAAAAAGTGAACCGGCTCGGCGCGGTCGACGAGACCCCGTGCTCCTCCCCCTCGATCGTCGAACCGATCGGCTCAGGCGTCGTCCGTGTACGCGTCGTCCCCGTTGAGCGTGTACGTCTCGTCGCCGTCGAGCACGACGGGCTCGGCGGCGGCACCCGCCGCTTTCACCTCGTTGACGAACTCCCGCGTCTCGATCTCGATCGGCGGGAACGTGTCGTAGTGCATCGGGAACACGACGTCGGCACCGACCCAGTCGGCGGCGATCCCCGCCCCGGCGGGCCCCATCGTGAAGTGGTCACCGGTGGGCAACGCGGCGGCGTCGGGCTCGAGGTACGGCGCGATCACGTCGACCATCTCGGACATGAGCCCGGTGTCGCCTGCGTGATAGAACGTCGTGCAGTCGGGGTCGGACTCCTGTGTCGGCTTCTTGTCGCCGATCACGAACCCGGCAGGCATGCCGGCGGACGTCCCGTAGCCCGTGTCGATGCCGTTCGAGTGGTCCGCGCGGACCATCGTCACCCACGCGTCGCCGCACTCGACGGTGCCGCCGATGTTCATCCCCATCCCCCCGACGGCGTCCTCGTGACCGAACGTGTCCTGGACGTAGCTCGTCAGCTCCGGCGTCGCGACGACCGTCGCGCCCTCGTAGCGGTCGGCGTCCGCGATGTGGTCCGTGTGACCATGGGTCAACAGGAGGTAGTCGGGGTCCAGTTCCTCGGGATCGACGTCCGTCTTCGGGTTGTCGAAGAACGGGTCGATCAGCAGTTCGGTGTCGTCGACGACGACGTGCCACGTGGAGTGGCCGTGCCAAGTGAGTTCCATGATACGCTCGATACGTCTCGACGCAACCTAATAAACCTCAACTCCCTGACGGGGTTCGACCGGAGTCACGGTCGCCGCCTCACGAACCCTTTTGAGGGGTGAGACCGAGCGGTCGGACATGCACCACGTCCGGTTCCGCGACCCGGCAGGCTCCGTCCGCGAGGGAACGTACGACCCGCCCACCGACACCGTCACGTTCGGGAACAGCGTGTACGACCTCGACGACGACGCGATCGACGTGCTCCCGCCGACCGAGCCGACGAAGATCGTCTGTATCGGTCGAAACTACGCGGACCACGCCGCCGAGCTGGGTAACGACGTTCCGGACCGACCGCTGCTCTTTTTAAAGCCGCCGAACGCGCTGTCGAGCCACGGCGACACGGTCACGGTCCCGAGCGGGAAAGAGCGGATCGACTGGGAGGCAGAGATCGCGGTCGTGATAGGCGAACAGTGCAAGGACGTCGACGCCGCGGACGCGATGGACGTCGTCGCGGGGTTCACCTGCATGAACGACGTCTCGAACCGCGACGACCAGAACGAAGAGCAGAACTGGGTACGCGGGAAAGCGTTCGACAACGCCGCGCCGCTCGGTCCCGTCCTCGCGACGCCCAACGAGGTACCCGCGGACGCGAGCGTCGAGCTCCGCGTGAACGGCGAGACGAAACAGTCCGGCGACCGAAGCCAGTTCGTCTTCGACGTGCCCACGCTGATCGAGGAGATCACGACGTACCTGACGCTGGAGGCCGGCGACGTGATCGCGACCGGGACGCCCGACGGTGTCGGGCCGCTCTCCGACCGCGACACCGTCGAGGTGGAAGTGGAGGGCGTCGGAACGCTCAAACACGACGTCCGGATCCCGTAGGACGTCGACGAGAAGGCGATCCGCCCGAGGAGTGCTCGCCGTTAGCTCGGCGCGGACGAGATCGATGCTGGGCTGCCGACTTTTAAATAATCCCCGTTCGTATCGGTGTGTAATGGCGTTACTGCAGAAGCTCAAAGACGCGCTCGGGATCGGGAGCGGATCCGCCGACCGCGAAGAAACCGAGGCGAAAGTGACGGTCGAACGAGAATCGGGCGAGCACGACGCAGGCGAGGTGGATGACGGACGATCGGTGGACGACACCGGATCGACCGCCGTCGACGACGAGGGAGGCGACGACGAGACGGTCGACGACGGGACGACCAGTGAGTCCGTCGACGATGACGAAGACACGGACGACGATGACGACGCGGGGGCCGCGGACACGGGCGACGATGACGAAGACACGGGCGACGATGACGCCGACGACACCGAAGACGACACCGACGACGCCGACGACACCGACGACGCCGACGACACCGAAGACGACGCCGACGACACCGAAGACGACACCGACGACGCCGACGACACCGACGACACCGACGACGCCGACGACACCGACGACACCGACGACGACGCCGCCGCCGAAGACGCCGCCGCCGCCGAAGACGACGATCCGAATGGCGATCCGGTCGAACTGATAACGGGTATCGGTCCGGCGTACGCCGAGCGGCTCTCCGAGGCGGGTATCGAGACGATCGACCAACTCGCCGCGGCGGACCCGGTCGAGGTGGCCGAGCAGGTGAGCGTGGGCGAACAGCGTGCCGCCACGTGGATCGAGCGGGCCAACGAGTTCTGAGAGGCCGGATGGAGCACGTAACCGATCCAGCCACGTCGACCACGACCGCGTTGTGTCCGCCGCGGGTGCGTACGTCATGACCAACACCGTGGTCACCGACCGGGAGCGCTTCCGCGAGGTCGCCGCGACGGCCCCCGACGACGCCCGCGTTCCCGTCGAAACGCGGACACACGTCGACGACCCGTTCGACGCCTTCCGCCGCGCCCGCGACGGACCGGGCGGGTTCTTTTATGAAACCACCGGCGGCCAGTCCGGCTGGGGCTACTTCGGGACCGACCCGATCGAGCGGCTCCGCGTGTCGAGCGACGCCGTCGTCGCCGACCGGACCGCCGCCGACGGAGCGAGCCCGACCGGCGACTACCGAAAGGCGACGCCGACGCTCGAAGCGCTCGACGGGCTGCTCGACGGCGAGCAGCTCGCGCGCGGCGACTGCACGGTTCCGTACCCGTGCGGCGCGTTCGGCTGGCTCTCCTACGACGTCGCTCGGGAACTGGAGTCGTTCCGCGATCCGCCGCCGGACGGGGTCGGAGCGGTCGACGACCGCGGACTCCCACGGCTCCAGGTCGGCCTGTTCGACCGGGTCGCCGCATGGGAGTGTCCGACGGGCGATCCCGACGACGGCGTCAGTCTGCGGATAACCGTCTGTCCGAAGGTCCCCGGCGAGGTGGCGGGGACGACCGCTGACGACGTCGACGCGACCGCCACGCACACCGATCGGACGCTCGATCGGATCTACGACGACGCGGTCGCCCGCGCGACGGCGCTCCGGGAGCGGATCGAGACCGGAGATCCCGACGTCGGCCCCGCGCCCGTCTCCGAGTCGGCAGCGACGTTCGAGAGCGACGTCGGTCGCGAGGCGTACGCCGACGCCGTGCGCCGAGTGAAGGGATACGTCCGCGACGGAGACACGTTCCAGGCGAACGTCTCCCAACGCCTGCACGCGCCCGCAGCGGTCCATCCCGTCGAGGCGTACGATGCGCTCCGCGACGTGAACCCCGCACCGTACTCCGGGCTCGTTGAGTTCGGTCTGGACGGGCGGGGGGCCGACCTCGTGAGCGCGAGCCCCGAACTCCTCTTGGAGCGCGTCCCGACCGACGACTCCGATCGCGGCGCGCGACTCCTCACGGAGCCGATCGCCGGCACTCGTCCCCGCGGAGAGACGCCCGAGATCGACGCCGACCGGGAGGCGGAGCTGACCGGCGACGAGAAGGAGCGCGCGGAACACGCGATGCTCGTCGACCTCGAACGCAACGACCTCGGGAAGGTGTCGCGGTTCGGAACCGTCGACGTCCCCGAGTACCGCCGAGTCGACCGGTACTCCGAGGTGATGCACCTCGTGAGCGTCGTCGACGGCGAAGCGCGGCCGGACGTGAGCCTCTCGGACGCGATCGCGGCCTGCTTCCCCGGCGGCACGATCACCGGGGCACCGAAACCCCGGACGATGGAGATCATCGACGAGTTAGAGGAGACGCGGCGGGGACCGTACACGGGCTCGATGCTCGCTGTCGGTTTCGACGGCCGCGCGACGCTGAACATCGTCATCAGGACGTTGGTCCGGCACGCCGACGAGTACCACCTCCGCGTGGGTGCCGGGATCGTCCACGACTCCGAGCCGGACGCGGAGTACGACGAGACGCTCGCGAAGGCGCGCGCGCTGGTGACCGCCATCGACGACGCGCTGCAGGCCGGCGACATGGCGGTCGAAGGGGGAAACGACGACGGACAGGAGGTGATCGACGATGACTGACGATGAGAACGACGGCCGGCGGGACGGTGGCCGCGGGGGTGGCGGCCGCGGGATCAACGCCGAAGCCGACTGGCAGCCCGGCGCGGGCGAGTCCGGCGCTCGGATACTCGTCATCGACAACTACGACTCGTTCGCGTACAACCTCGTCCAGTACGTCGGCGAGGTCGCGGGCGCGGTGACCGTCCGCCGGAACGACGCGGTCGACGTCGACGACATCCGCCGGATCGATCCCGACGGCGTCGTCGTCTCGCCCGGTCCCGGAACTCCCCAGGAGGCGGGCGTTTCGATCGACGCCTTCGACCTCCGTCGACCCGTGTTCGGCGTGTGTCTCGGCCATCAGGCGATGTGTGCGAACCTCGGGTCGACGGTCGGCCACGCGCCGGACGTCGTCCACGGGAAACCATCGACGATCTCACACGACGGGGAGGGCGTGTTCGCCGGCCTTCCCGACCGGATCGAGGTCGGACGATACCACTCGCTGTGTGTCGAGCGAGCGGATCTCCCCGACGGGCTCGTCGAGACCGCCCGCACCGAGGACGAACGCGAGGTCGTGATGGGCGTACGTCGGCGAGATCGCGCGCACGTCGGCGTCCAGTTCCACCCCGAGAGCATCCTCACGCCGGCCGGGAAACGGATGGTACGGAACTTCGTCGAACTGTGTGAGTCATGACCGGCGACGGACCCGCCCGATCCGACCCGACGTACCACGTCGACGGCGAACTCGTCCCCGCCGACGAGGCGACGGTCTCCGTCGAGGACCGCGGGTTCGCCTACGGGGACGCCGCGTTCGAGACGATGCGGGCGTACGGCGGCGACGTGTTCCGCTGGGATGACCACGCGAGCCGGCTCGCCGACACCTGCGAGACGCTCGGCCTCGACCACGGGATCACAGACAACGACCTGAAGGAGCGGATCGACGAGACGCTCGCGGCCAACGACCTCGCGGACGCGTACGTCAAGCTCTCGATCACGCGGGGGATCCAGCCCGGAACGCTGGACCCGCATCCCGACGTCGACCCCACGGTCGTCGTGATCGTGAAGCCCCTGCCTCGCGGCGGGGTCGACGCCGATCCCGTCTTCGACGGGCCCGCCACGATCCAGACGACGAAGACGCGGAAACCCTCCCCGAGAGCGCTCCCCGCGAGCGCGAAGACGCACAACTACCTCAACGGGATCATGGCCCGACTGGAACTTCGCGTCACCGGCGCGGACGAGGCGCTCATGCTCGACCCCGAGGGCTACGTCGCCGAAGGGGCGACGTCGAACCTGTTTTTCGTCGACGGAACCGCACTGAAAACGCCCTCGCTCGACGGTCCGATCCTGCCGGGGATCACCCGACGGACGGTTCTCGAACTCGCCGAGGCGGAGGGGGTGCCGGCCGAGGAGGGCCGGTACACGCCCGACGAGGTGCGCCACGCCGACGAGGCCTTCCTGACGAACTCGACGTGGGAGATCCGTCCGGTTGAAACCGTCGACGGTATCGCCCTCGGTGAAACCGGAAACGGCGAGAGCGGCAAAACCGGAAACGGCGAGAGCGGTGACGACCCGGCGGCGTCAGGACCGCTCACGGCACTGCTCTCGAGGCTGTACGATCGCCGAGTGGAGGCGGCACACTACCGATCCACGGAGGCGAACGGCGAGCGGGTCGGGGAGGGAAACACCTAATCCCCTCACGACGCGATACCGACCGATGACCGACGTCGACGACTCCGGATCGCTCCGGCGGGCCGCGGCGCTCTGGACGGGACTGTACTTCGGGGTTTCGGCGGCCCTGTACGTCCTGTTTACCCTGGTCGACGCGCTTCCGGTGACGACCGGGCTGCCGACGCTGTCGCTCGGTCTCGGAGCGGTCGTCACGGGCGTCGCGCTGATCGCGGTCGTCGCCGATCGGCTGCTGTTCGACCGCCACCCCGACGACGTGCTCACGCGTCAGTCGCTGTGGGTGTTGGTCCTCGTCGTCGCCACCGCGGGCGCGACCGCCTTCTTCCTCGTCGAGACCACGCTGATGCCCGGAACCGCGGTGATTCTCGGCGTCTCCGTCGCCGTTCCGACGACGATGCTGCTTTTCGCGCTCGTCAACGTGTTCCGACACCGATCGATGGAACACGGGGAATGAACGCGGTCCCACCGGGCGCTCCCGCGGAAACAATTGCCAAAATATAACTACTGTGTATGAATGTGGCCTAGGAGGTTTCCGCAAGTTATACTGCGGCCGGGAGGATACGGTCACGTAATGAGTCGGAACATTCAGGTCAGCCGTCTCGACCGGCAGGCGGTCGAGGATCAGGAGGTCGAGATCGTCGAGCGGAAGGGAATCGGGCACCCGGACTCGATCAGTGACGGCATCGCGGAGGCGGTCTCGCGTTCACTCTCGCAGCTCTATCTGGACCGCGTGGGGAAGGTCCTCCACTACAACACCGACGAGACCCAACTCGTCGCCGGTCGCGCCGCACCGGCGTTCGGCGGCGGCGAGGTCGTCGAGCCGATCTACCTGCTCATCGTCGGCCGTGCCACGAAGAAGTACGACGGGGCGGAGCTCCCCGTCGACTCCACCGCCCTCGCGGCCGCCCGCGAGTACCTCGATGAGGCGGTTCCCGAACTGGAGTACGGAACCGACGTGATCGTCGACGTCAAGCTCGGCGAGGGCTCGGGCGACCTTCAGGACGTCTTCGGCGAGGAGACCCAGCAGGTGCCGATGGCGAACGACACCTCCTTCGGCGTCGGCCACGCGCCGCTCACGGAGACGGAGACGATCGTCCACGAGGCCGAACGCGAGCTCAACACGACCTACTACGAGGATCACCCCGAGCTCGGCCCGGACGTGAAGATCATGGGCAAACGCGAGGGCGACCGCATTGACATCACGGTCGCGGCCGCGATGGTCGATCGATACATCGACGGCCTCGACGACTACGACGCCGCCGTCGGCGACGTTCGCGAGTTCGTCACGGGGCTCGCAGCGGAGCACACCGACCGCGAGGTGAACGTCGAGGTCAACACCGCGGACGACTACGACGAGGGGTCGATCTACCTCACCGTCACCGGTACCTCGGCCGAACAGGGCGACGACGGCTCAGTCGGTCGCGGCAACCGCGCGAACGGACTCATCACGCCGAACCGGCCGATGTCGATGGAGGCGACCTCCGGAAAGAACCCCGTCAACCACATCGGGAAGATATACAACCTGCTGTCGACGTCGATCGCCGAGTCGGTCACCGACGAGGTCGACGGCATCCGCGACCTGCAGGTTCGCCTGCTCTCGCAGATCGGTCGCCCGATCGACGAGCCGCACGTTGCGGACGCACAGATCGTAACCGAGGACGACGTCGATCTCGCGGACATCGAGGCCGACATCGTCGATATCGTCGACCGCGAACTCGGCGACGTCACCGAGATCACGCGAAAAGTGATCGAGGGCGACGTATCGACGTTCTGATCGCGATACGGCGCTAGCTCCGCTCCGCGGTGGCGTACTCGACGACGGCACTGGAGGCGACGTAGCCGATGACGCCGACGAGCACTCCCGCCGCGAGCGCGATACCTATCTCCTCCGCGATGAGGAACGCGAACACGAACGCGGCCATCCCGACGGCGTTCCCGCACATCAGCCGGAGCGTCCAGTAGCTCTCCGTCGTCGTCGACTCCATGTCGGGGCCTTCGCTCGTGACGTGTTAAAACACCCGAGTGTCCACGACGCGGCGGCGAACGACCGCGACAGCGCGATCGCTTCGTCTCGGCCGGAGATTTATACCCGATATCGAGGGCAGAGCCCGTATGCAATCCGGAAGTGACGTGTCCGCCGATCGTGGCGACCCGGGTCGGGACGGTCCAACGGAGACGGTCGGCGTCAGCGACGGGACGTCGATCGGTGTCAGCGACGGAACGTCGATCGGTGTCAACGACGGAACGGGCGAGCGATGGCTCCTCGCGTTGGCGACCGCCACCGTCGTGTTGGGCCTCGTTTCAGTCGTCGGGGCAGGCGTGGGAACGTACGCGCTCGATGCGCTTCGCCCGCTGTCGACCGAGTCGAGAACGCTGCTCGGAACCGGTGCGTTCGCGGAGCGTCCGTTCCATCTCGCGACCGCGTCGGTCGCGGTTCGGATCGTCCGAGATCTCTCGATCGGCGCGGGCGGCGTCGCCATCGTCCTCGGCTGCTGGGTCGCGTTCGTCGGTACGGTTCGAGTGGCGGGCCGACGGTGATTCGGCGGGGTCTGATGCGGTCCTGCCCGGACGGAACGCCTTTGAGCGCGGGCGCGCTACCGACCGGTATGGTCCTGATGGAGTCCGATTCCGAACTCGGGCGCGGCGACGTCGCACCCGACTTCGAGCTGTCGGGAACCGACGGGGAGATGTACACCCTCGACTCGTTCGACGTCGACGCGCTCCTTATCGTGTTCACCTGCAACCACTGTCCGTACGCGAAAGCGAAGTTCGACCTGTTAAACGAGCTCGCTGCGGACTACGACGACCTCGCAGTCGTCGGCATCAACCCCAACGACGCCTCGAAGAAGGCGGACGACTCCGTCGAGGCGATGCGAGCGTACGTCGCCGACGGAACGATCGCGTACGACGCGTACCTCCGCGACGCGGACGGCGCGGTCGCCGAGGCGTACGGCGCGGTCTGTACGCCCGACCCCTTCCTGTTCGGCCGCGCAGACGACGGGTCGGACGGGGACGGCGAGGGAGACGAGGATATCGCTGGGCGCGACGAGTGGCGGCTCCGGTATCACGGCCGCCTCGACGACGCGCTCAGTCCGGACGAGGAGCCGACGGAGTGCTACGTCAGGGAGGCGATCGACTCCGTCCTGGCGGGCGAGGACGTCGAGGTTCCGGATCGCCCGTCGCGGGGCTGTTCGATCAAGTGGCCGGAGAACTGACGGGACGACGGCTCCTCGCTCAGAGGTTCCCGTCGAGCCGATCGACGATCGCCTGGAGATCCGCCTCGGACTCGACGTCGCGTTTCACGTCCTCTCGCCGGCGGACCGCGGCGGCGTCGGCGTCGTACGCGCGGACGTACTCCGCTCGGGTGTGCTCGTCGAACGCGTGGCGGATCGCGAAGTAGCCGTCGGGGACGATCGTTCCGCACACCTTACACTCGTGACGCTGGTGTTCGCGCGTCTGATGGACGACGACCGACTCGACGTCGTCGAAGGAGGCGTCACAGCCGTCGATCCCGCACGTCCACGGAGACATATGCAACCGTTCCCGTCGAGGGGGTTAACCGTTTTCCCCGACACGTCGATACCGACGGCGACGTCGACGACCTCCGTCGAGAACCCACGCCAGCCGCGAACGACACGCCTTTGCACGGGGGCGTGTACGTTCGACCGTGACTGGATCCCGAACCCGCGTCGACGCCCACGTGAAACGGCTCGACGCCGACGTCGTCGCCCGCGCGAAGCGGCGAGGGATGGACGCGATCGTGTACGCCCCGCACTTCACGCGGCTCCCGACGATCCGCCGCCGCGCCGCGGGCTTTTCCGACGAGGATCTCACGGTCGTCCCCGCCAGAGAGGTGTTCACGGGAGATTGGGGGAATCGGAGACACCTGCTCGCGCTCGGTTTGGACGATCCCGTTCCCGACTACATCACCTTCGAGGGAGCGATGGCCGAGTTCGACAGGCAGGACGCGGCGGTGTTGGTTCCGCACCCCTCGTTCGCCACCGTTTCGCTGACGCGCCCGGAGATCGAAGCGCACGCCGGTCGGCTCGATGCGATCGAGACGTACAACACGAAGCTTCTTCCGCACCAGAACGCCCGCGCACAGCGGATAGCACGTGAGCTCGATCTGCCGGCGTTCGGCTCTTCGTACGCGCACCTGCCGGGAACCGTCGGGGAGGCGTGGACCGCGTTCGACGACCGGCTGGACGACGTGGACGCCGTCGTCGACGCGTTCCGCGAGCAGCGCCCACGGACGGTGGTTCACCGAGCCGGACTCGGGCATCGGATCCGGGGCCTCATCGAGTTCGCACATCTCGCGTACGAGAACACGTGGACGAAGATCGATCGGATGTTCCTGTCGGGTGACGAGCCGACGCTGCCGACGAACGTGGCATACGAGGGGCGATTCGACGACGTCAGCATTTACACCGGGAAGCTTTCCGACTATCGCCCCCGGTGAGCACATATCCCGGCCCTCGTGAGCACATATCCCGGCCCCCGGTGAACACATTTCCCAGCTCTCGTGAGCACACCTCCTGGCCCTCGTGAGCACACCTTCGACCGACAGGCTCAGCCACGACTGAACGATCCGGCAGGTCGGAGAGACGCAAGAGGAAGCGGGGAGAACCGAGGAAAAACCGAGCCGGCGTTCAGTGTGCGGGCTCCTCTGCGGGCGCACGCATGTCGTCGATCCGCAGGATGAGTACGTTCGCCGTGTCGTCTTTCCCGTCGACGGTTCCTTCGATCACGAGCTTCGAGAGCGGCGTCGGACCGACCGTGACGGAGTCCCCCTCGTGGAAATCGCGAACGGAGCCCTGCACGTGTATCTCCGCGCGGCACAGTTCGGGATGATGGACGCTGGAGAGGTCGATCCCGTCGACGTTGACGCCGTCGACGTCCTCGCCGTTGTGTTGGATCGGAACGTGGGCCGGCTCGTCCATGCGCTGGACGTCGAGCGCCTCGTAGGCGTTCGAGGTCGGCTTGTAGCCGCCCTTCGGTCCCGGCACGCCCTCGACGAGTTGGAGCGCCTTCAGGCTCTGCATCTGGTTGCGGATCGTACCAGGGTTTCGGTCTACCTCATCCGCGATCGCTTCACCCTTGACGGCGTCCTCCTCTTCCCCGTAGAGATTGATGAGGGCCGTGAGGATGGTTTTCTGGCTCGATGTGAGCTCGATCGATGACATACGCCTGATTACAGGGGCGGCCCGCTTAAATGCGATGGAACGGACTCTTAAATCGACCCGTCAGTCAGTCATCCGGCGCGACGGTGCGGAGCAGACCGTTCAACCCGGCACGATGGTCTCAGACCCTCACTCGAGTCGTCATCACCGTCTTGCACGGTCGTGCGTTCCGGTACCCCGCGTCGATCGGCGAAACCGAACGGCTCCGCGAACCGCAGGCTCACACGAACGTTGAAGCCCGTCGGGAGCGCCGAACACGTATGACCACCGTCAGGATCATCGGTGCGCCGACCGACTACGGAACCAACCGACGCGGCGTCGACATGGGGCCGTCGGCGATACGCTACGGCGGACTCGCGGACGAACTGATCGATGCGGGCGTCGACGTCGTCGACGCGGGCGATCTCGCGGTGCCCCGGGCGGAGGAGCGCGACCCGGACGCCGAACCACCGAGCGCGGGCGACGCGAAGTTCCTCCGTGAGACGGCCGACGTCTGCCGGCGGCTCGGGGATCGTGTCGCCGAAACGCTCGCCGACGGCGAAACCCCGCTCATGCTCGGCGGCGACCACTCCATCGCGATCGGGTCGCTCGTCGGGTCCGGGCGCGACGCGGAGATCGGTGCGGTGTGGTTCGACGCGCACGCCGACCTCAACACGCCGTCGACGACGCCGTCGGGGAACGTCCACGGGATGCCGCTGGCCGCCGCGCTCGGGATCGGCGAGTTCGCCGACACCGAGTGGGCGAACGTGCCCTCCCTCTCGGCCGAGAACGTCGCACTCGTCGGGCTGCGCTCCGTCGACGAGGGAGAGGTCGATCTGATCCGCGAGCGCGGCTTCACCGCGTACACGATGTCCGACATCGACGAGCGAGGGATCACCGACGTCACCGAGGAGGCGATGGATGTCGCGAGCGCGGACGTCGACGGCGTCCACGTCAGCCTCGATCTCGACTGGCTCGACCCGAACGAAGCGCCGGGCGTCGGTACACCCGTCCGCGGCGGCGTCACCTATCGCGAAGCACACACCGCCATGGAGATCGTCTACGAGTCGGAGGATCTCCGAACGATGGAGCTCGTCGAAGTGAATCCGACGCTCGATCAACACAACGAGACCGCCGAGCTCGCGACGGAACTCGCGGCGAGCGCGTTCGGGAAACGGGTTTTATAAACGGCGTCCGGCTCCGCCGGATCGACGTCTCACGAATCGATCGATGACGAGCCCGATGCCGATACTCTATTCTATATATCGTTATTCAGTGTATCACGTGGGCACACGGACACGCGCCCCTTTTAGGAATCGCCGAAGTAGACGGTGTATGGTCCGAAACGTCGCGAGCGACATGGCGGCGCTCGATCCCGAGGACTTCTATCTCCTCTCGGGCGTCGAGCAGGGGATGCGCTTCTCCGAGTGGGTCCGCCGGGACAAGATCCCCGACTACGCCGACTTGACTTCCGAAGAGACCGAGTACCGACTGGATCGGTGTCTGGACCGCGAGCTGATCCAGCGGAAGACGATCCAGTACGAGGGGTACCAGCTGACCTTCGAGGGGTACGATGTACTCGCGCTCCGGACGTTCGCCGAGCGAGAGACGATCGACGGCGTCGGCTCCCCGCTCGGGTTCGGCAAGGAGGGCGACGTCTACGAGGCCCAGTCGTTCAAACCGCTCGCATTGAAGTACCACCGAGAGGGGTACACCAACTTCAGGGAGGTGAATCGCGAACGGGAGTACACCGCCGATCGAAACCACGTCTCCTGGATGTACACCGCGCGCAAGGCCGCGGAGCGGGAGTACGAGGCGATGGAGACGATGTATCCCGACGTGAAGGTCCCCCGGCCCATCGATCACAACCGTCACGCGATCGTCATGGACAAGTTCGACGGCGTCGAGCTCACACGGGCGAAACTGGAGCCCGAGCAGGCCGTCGGCGTGCTCGATCTCGTCTTGCGCGAGCTGACGACTGCCTACGACCTCGGCTGGGTCCACGCGGACATGTCCGAACACAACGTCGCGGTCGCGGAAAGCGGGATCACCGTGTTCGACTGGCCGCAAGCCGTCCCGACGGACCACGAGAACGCTCGCGAGTTCCTCGAACGTGACGTGAAGAACCTGATCCAGTACTTCCGCCGGAAGTACCCCCACGAGATCCCCGACGACGTCGAGATCAGCGACGTCGCCGACGCCATCGAGAGCGGAGCGTTCGAACGTCTCGGGACGGTGTCCAACATATAAACCGTCTACTGCGATATAGAACACACTTAGATCGTTCGGACCACGGTTTCGGAGAACAGGCCCATTTCACCGCTGCGGAACGTTCTCAGTCATCGTCCGTTTGCGACGGCGTCACGTCAGTTTCAGTGGGCTGCATGCGTTCGAGCTGTCCGGTTTCGTAGCCGGCCCAGTCGAACTTTTCCTGGAAGTAGAGTGCAACGTACACCAACGCAAGCAGCACTGGCACTTCGATGAGCGGGCCGATGACGGTCGCGAACGCGACGCCGGAGCCGACGCCGAAGACTGCGACTGCGACGGCGATCGCGAGTTCGAAGTTGTTCGATGCCGCCGTGAATCCGATCGCGGTCGTCGTCGAGTAGTCGGTACCGATCCCGCGGCCCATCCCGAAGCTGACGAGGAACATCACGACGAAGTATATCGTGAGCGGAATCGCGAGCCATACCACGTCGAGCGGCTGTGCGAGGATGTTGTCACCCTGTGTGGCGAACATCACGATAACGGTGAAAAGCAGTGCGATCAGTGTGATGGGGCTGATCTTCGGTACGAACGTCTCCTCGTACCACTCCTCGCCCTTCGAGCGGACGCCGCCGAGTCGGGTGATGATCCCGCCGGCGAAGGGAATCCCGAGGAAGATCGCGATCGCCCAGAACACCTGCGCGACGGTGATGTCGAACGCACCGATGCCAGCGACCATCGCGTCGAGTCCGAGAATCGGTGGCAAGAACAGCGCGAAGAACCAGATGTACACCCCGTAGGTGAGAATCTGGAAGACGCTGTTGAACGCGACGAGCCCGGCGGCGTACTCACTGGAGCCGTCCGCGAGGTCGTTCCAGACCAGCACCATCGCGATACAGCGAGCCATCCCGATGAAGATCAGTCCGAGGAAGTACTCGGGACGAGCCGGGAAGGCGGGAACGATCCCGCTGAAGAAGATCACCGCGAGCGCGAACATCAGCGTCGGGCCGATGAGCCAGTTCTGTAGGAGGCTCAACGAGAGAACGCGCCACTGCGAGAACACCCGCGGCAGCTGGCGGTAGTTGACCTTCGCGAGCGGCGGGTACATCATCGCGATAAGTCCGATCTCGACGAGGTAATACTCCTGGATCGGATCGACGACACCGGGAGCGACGTAGCCGAGCCCGACACCGATCGCCATCGCGAGGAATATCCAGATAGTCAGATACTTGTCGAGGAAGTCCATCGAGCGCGGGTCACCACAGGCATCGCAGCCGCAGTCGGGGCCGTGCTCGTGTGGCGTCTCGCTCACGATACCGTCACCTCTACTGCATCGAATCGATCGGATGGAGAGCGATACTGGCGTGTCGAGAGGGAGTGAGTGTACATTGATCGAATGACCGTGTCGATGGGAGGGACTACTCCTCGGCCGCGATCACGTCAAGTTGGATGTTTGCCCCGCCGGGCAGCGAGCAGACACCGACGACCGTCCGCGGGGGGAGCTGGACGTCGTCGAAGCGCGATTCGTAGACGTGATCGATCGCTTCCGCGGCGCTCGGGTCCGTGAGCTGGACCTCGAGTTTCATCACGTCGTTGAGTGTTGCGTTCCGATTGTCGGCGAGGGTCGATTCGAGGTTGTCGAGCGCGGTCGAGAACTGCTCTTCGATTGAGCGATCACTCAATACTTCTCCGCCGCTCTCTGGCAAGATACCCTCGAAAAATCGCAGGTCGGACGATCCGGTTCGTTTCCCGAACGCTCCGATGTTGCCCGTTCCATCGCGTTGTCGCTTGCTCTCTGCACTCAGTGTACGATCGATATTCATCTCGGCCTCGTGCTCCTCATCCTGCTCGACTCCAGTCGCTCGTGTCTCCATAATATATGAGTAAGTATTCATATATTAAAACTCTTCGAAGAGAGTCGTGTATCGACACCGAGGCGGGTCTCGGATAGCCGGAGACGATTTTATACAAGGTGATAGAGCCCGGCCGCACGGAGCGCCCCCAGGATCGGGCGGAGACGGGAGCACCGTGTGTGCGATCCGCGGGCCGAGCTCGCGTGCGGGATTGATAGCGTAGCCGGTGGGATCACCCAGAGATAGCCCGATCCCGAACGGTTGCCGTTCGGTGGCCTCGAACTCGAAGCCGAGGCATCGAGATCCCGTGAACGGAGACGTAATGGTCACACTCGAAACGTTTCCAACGCCACGGCAGACGACGAAGGACCCTGCACTCGTTACCTCGCTTGGATCCTGTACGTTGGCACGGAGAACGTTCGCAACGACCGCGAGTGGCCGGATCGTACCAACCGATCGCGAGACCGAGAGCGACGACGCCGACGACAGCGTACGGCATCAATCGGAGGGATTCGGGGTGTCGAACTCATCGGAGCCGTGATCGGTCGTCGTCGCGTTCGATCGGGACGCATCCTCGTCCGCCCCGACGAGCGTCCGATAGAAGACGACGGAGAAGACGACGAAGAACGTCATAAACAGCGCGGTTCCGACGATAGACGCCGCGGATCCGAGCAATGCCGGGACGAGGTCCGGCATCGGTGCGGGTTCTCCGGGAGCCGGCGCGGACGGGAACGCGAACGTGACGACGAGTACGAACACGCCGCCAAACAGACCCCCGAACACGAGCGACACGAGCCCGTACCCGACGACCGACTTGAGGTTGTGTCGAACGACGGTGACGCTTCGGGAGAGCCCGTCGACGGGTCCGTTCCCTTCGATGGCTATCGCGTGAGCGTAGAAGTGGACGGCGAACAGCGCGATCAGGAACGCGAGGACGAACAGCGCGATGACGCCGCCGACACCGAGCGTAAGCGGAAGTCCACCCCCTCCCGCCCCAATGGCGACGATCGCGACGAACACCCCGATCGAGACGGCAAATCCGAACCCGAACGTCACGGCCGTGATGAACAGATACGCGATCAACACGGAGGCGTAGAACTCCTTGGCGTGGCTCCAGAACCGACCGAGTGAGGTCGGGCTTCCAATGGCGGCGTCGTTCGCCATTCCGATCGTCCCGGCGTAGAAGACGGGCGTCACGAAGACGAACAGTCCCGTCAGAAGCAGCGAGCCGACGATCGAGATCATCGGGTCGAGCGTGTCTACAAACAGCTGGGGAGTCTGGAGGATGGCGAAGATCGCCATCGGAACGAACAGAATCGGTTGCTCACGGAGGAGCCGCGGCGCTTCTCGGAGGGCTTTGAGGAGGGCCATACCAGATGTTATCCCAAGAATCAGTTATAAAATGGTGGTATGTTCCGAACCGGAACGTTGCAAGATCGAGGCTCTATTGAGGTCCCATTTTTCAAATAGAACATCGCATGAACTAGCCAGTCGTTGGAGAGCGCTTCTTGATCGATAGCGGGAGTACGTGACTCAGATCGGTGGCGCGGGTGTTTATACGTGGAACTGAGGTGTTGCTGGCGGATGTTTATAAGCGGTCTTACTCGGATCGACGATGAACGCCTGCAAAGCCCCAGCCGATCGCTTATAAGCGGTCTTACTCGGATCGACGGTAAACACCTGCAAAGCCCCAGCCGCGACGGCTCGCGCGCCTTGCTGCGCGCCTTGCTCGCGTCGCTCGCTTCGGTGCTTACTGCGGCGGGCTTCGTCCTCGCGGCTGCCCCTTTGAGTCCCACCCCGCACAGCACCGCGACCGGGCCTCAGGCCTCCCCAGCCTCGTCAGGGGCGGTCGCCGGAACCGCTCGGCGACCGCCCCTGACTCCCTCGCACGCGCTCCTCGCGCCCGTTGGGCGCTCGGAGGCGCGCGCCACCGCATTAGATCTTTATAAGGAACCGTCGCCGTCGCTCACGGTCGTTTAAATACCGCATCACGACCGACGAACTGCAATACTCACTCCCGTTATCGATCACGAACTACCATTCAGCGATCGGCTGCTTCGTGCCGTGTTGTGCCTACTGAATAGGGCCTCAACAGAATCAGCGGCGGGGAACCCTTCGATTTCCGTGCTGACGAGACGCTCCGGAGTTCGACCCACGTGTCTCCGAGGGACTCACCGACTGCCAACGCTCGATTCGAGCTCGTACAGCTGCTCTATCAGCGTCGATTCCGCGGCGGTGAGCCGTTGGGAGACGGCCGACCGCGACACGCCGAGGCGGTCCGCGAGGTCGCCGAGGTCGGCGTCCCGTGGCGTCTCGTAGTACCCCTCCTCGAACGCCACCTCGATCGCCTCCCGCTGTTTATCAGTGATCGATCCCGCATCGAGCATGAGCTGTCGTTGCGATCGCGTCGACCCCGACCGGGCGATGCTCCGTAACTCGACGGTCGCCCCCCGATCTCGGAGTCCCTCGATGACGGCCGAGAGGACGTCTCGTGACGGAAGGGACAGTGAAACGACGATGTCGCCACGCTTGACCGCCTCGATCGACGCGACGCAGTCGTGATCGCGAAACACGGGACAGACACAGTTCTCCTCCATCCGCTTCCCGACCATCCGGCTTCCGGTCGGCGTCTCGACGATCGACCGACACTCACACCCGGACCCGCACGACCCGTCGGGGCAGACGATGTCGTGTCCCGTCACGGTCCGTTCACGGGTGTCATTACTTAACGGGCAGGCGTGTCCCTCTTGCGGGCGAACGCGGAGCTCCGCACGAAGCCCCTCGCTCCCCTCGGAGCGCGGCTCAGCGGTCGAGCCGGGTGGGCAGTGTGTCGAGGTCATACCTACCGATTCGTGTTCCGCCACTTAGTAGACGCCGAGGGTTTTCAGATCGCTGGAATCGTACTCGCTGTACGCCGACGCGACCGGTTGCGTCTCTTCGGAGAAATGAATCGCCGTCCCTGGTCGAAACGGGAGTCCGAAGTCCGGACAGCCGTTTCGGTCCTCGAACCCTGCACGTCGGCCGCACGTCGGCCGCACGTCGGCCGCACCATCGATCGCACGTCGATCAGCCCTCTGAACCCGTTCAACGTCGTCTCAGATCGCCCGAACGGCAGGGTCCCGTGACGCCCCCATCGACGTCGAATCGGAACCCGTTGCCGCCGGAGCGAGCATGAGACGGGTCGATATCGGAGACCGGTCAGCCTAACCGTTCGGCTGCAATATGCATTTGTTTAAAACTAAACGCGTTGGACGGATAGCTACCGACCCCCGAGAGCACGCTCCGATGCATCCCGGCGTCACATACCCATGTCGGCTGCGGCGTCCGGAACCGGGAGGTCGGCGACGGAGACGTCGAGCAGTTCGGCGGCGTGATCGAGCGCCATGTCGAAGCCGTAGTACCGCTCCTGCTCGTCACCGTCCGGCCCGGTCCGGAGCTTCACCATGGCGTAGCCGTCGACGTTCTGTGCGAGGGTCGCGGTTCGACCGTCGGTCGAGAAGGTGAGGAGGCGCTCGGCGTCTGTCTCCTCGTAGCGCGCCGTAACCGCCGGCTCCCGTGTCGTATCGACCATGTCCGTCGTACGTGACCGTGCCTGTCGTATCTGTCGATTCATCGCTTTCGAGGCGACGCCTCCGCCCACGCCGAACGAGTGTCAGTTTCCGAGTGACGGACGTGAGGAGATCGAACGGCTCACGGTACCGTTGCACCGTGCATATCGGGGGTCAGTCCGTGTATCGGGTGTTCCGTCGCTTCCAGCGAGGCAAAAAGACTATAGTCGCTACAGGGTTACGACCGGGTAGAGATGGTAAGCGCGATTCCACTAATCGGCGGCATTCCGGCCGGCCCCGAGCTCCTCATCATCCTACTCGTGTTGGTGCTGCTCTTCGGCGCGAACAAGATCCCGAAGCTCGCCCGGTCGACCGGCCAGGCGATGGGTGAGTTCAAGAAGGGCCGAGAGGAGGTCGAGGACGAACTGAAACAGATGCAGGACGGTGACGAGAAAGACGAGATCGAAGAGCTCGAGACGGACGAGGAAGAAGAGGAGCTCGAGACGGACGACGAGAAGAACGCGTAATCGGCCCGCCCGGTCGACGATTCCGGACGTGACGAACCGTGACGAGTTTCTCCTTGGGCACGTGGCCTAGCGGACAGGGCGAGAGGTTCCTAACCTCTCGATCGCGGGTTCGAATCCCGTCGTGCCCGCTATCCTGATCGAGGCGAACGGCGACACCACCGTCAACGAGCTGATCACCTCGACCCGCCGGAACGTTCTGCGTACGCCGCGTCGAGTCGTCGGAACGACCGGTTCGCGAGCCAGACGGCGAACGCGCCGATACCGAGGGTCGCGACCGCCAGCCCGACGCCGGGTTCGTACAGCAGCGGCGGGTGGTACCCGAAACCGTAGTCGACGACGACGTGACAGACGACGAGCGAGAGCGCCAGTACCAACGCGCCCCGGGTCGTCCGACCGAACGCCGGGAACAACAGGGCGAGCGCCGCGAACGGGAGATGCGTTCCGATCACGCCCCAGTAGTAGATCCACGCGCCGGGAGCGGTGACGTACGCCTCGAACGCGAGGTTCAACGAGACGAGGGGCCACAACCCGAACTGGACGAGCCAAACGAACGCGAGCGTATGGAGATACGCGAGCGGACGACTGACGGGCGCGTCGGCGACGTCGTCGCCGGACCGGACGGTGGGAATGAGTGTGAGCAGCGAGAGCGTCGCGAGCGCGACCGCGACCGCCGAGTCGGCGTACAGCGGCCACAAGAGGACGGGCACCGTCCCGATCGTCGGTGCGTAGTAGTCGACGCCGACGAGGAACATGAACACGGTGAAAAACAGGACGGCTCCGAGGCTCCAAGTGGTGCCGAGCAGCTCCTCGGCGACCGCCGCACGGACCCGTCGCCGGACCGCGGGATCACGGAGACGACCGATCGGAGACACGTCCGCCGGTCCGTACCGGACCGATAAAAACTCCCCGTCGGGGACGGGTTCGAATTATCAGCCCGAGACATTTGCAAGAAACCTTTTTCACCGGTGAGCGGATGAATCAACGCATGGCTATCGAGGACGCCGAGCGATCCCCCGAAGACGACGGGCGAGATCCGTCGGCGTCCGACGACCCCGCAACGACCGGCCGGTACACCTGGCGGGAGTTTCTCGAGGAACACGGACACGCCGACGACGCCGCGGAGCTGTACGAGCGGATCCCGTCGGCTCCGGCGGTCGAGGCCGCCGACGTGAAGGCCCGCGTCGACGCAGGTTCTCTCAATGACTCGGAGGGAATCGACGGGGAGCACGCGACGGATGGGACGCGGCTGGTGGACGGGGCGGAACCTGCGGACGAGGTGGGTCCGACGGACGAGGCGGAGCCGACGAACGGGGGCGATGACGCCGCGAAACCGGCTGACGTCGTCCTCAGCCACCGGTCGGTCGTCAGCCCGAGCCAACGACCCACCGGGGCGGGAGACGAGGCGTCACCTGCGCGGGACGACGAGCGGTCGCCCGCCTCGCATGGTGGTTCCGGGACCGGATCGGTCGTCGTCGATCCGACGGACGTCGACGTCCGGCCGGCGCGTCGGCCAACGGCGGACGACTGGGAGCGCGTCGACGTCGACCCGTCGGAGTTTCTCGGGTTCGATCCGGCGGAGCTGCCCGCCCGTCTCCACGCGGGCGGGACGGTGGGAGACGTTCTCTGGGATCGGTGTGCCGCTCGATACGACCCGTACGAGGTGCCGGTGCTCAAAGGGTACTACACGTGGGACGACTTCGAGGCGGAGTTCTTCTTCGACGAGAACGGCGACCCGCCCACCGACGAGGAGGGAGCGCCGCTGTCGTTCACCGAGGCGGACAGGGCGGAGGCGCTCGGCTTCGATCCGGCGCTGATCGAGGGGCGGCTGTCCGGCGGCGCGGACGCGGCGGCGGAGCTGGCCGAGTTGGTCGACGAGCGAACCGTGAACGTCAACCCGGCCGTCGACGAGGACGACTTCTTCTCGACTGCCGACGGGCAGACGACGCTGGCGAACCGGTACGACCTCGAGAAGGCGGTTCCGATGGCGAAGAAGACGCACTTTCGGGAGGAGGAGCGATACTGGGTCAACGAGCCGTACGCGTTCATCGTCGTGTTTCACTCGACGAAGGAAAACGAGAAGAAGTACTACGCGGTACAGCCGTATCTCACCCGGATCGAGACCGACTTACAGGAGTTTCTCACCGGCAAGCTCCGGACGTCGATCAAGTACGCCGACGAGTCGATCGCGGGCGGGGACGAGGCGTTCCGCGAAGGGGTTATCTCCGAGGAGACGCAGGTGCTCCTCGACCGTTTCGATCTGTACGACGACGAGGGGTCGAGCGAGCTTCTCGCCGACGTCGTCGAGTGGATCGAGCGTCTGAACGAGCGCTCCGACCGCTTCGACGTCGACCCGGAGCAGGGGGTTCTCGGCCGCATCCTCCGGCGGCTCGGCTACACGCCACCGGAGGCGGATCCGGGGACGGACGCAGGCCTCGCGGGGATCGCCGCGCGTCCGGAGCCCGCGGTGCTCGCGGAGGACCGAGAGACGCTCACGGAGTACCAGGTGGAGAAGCTGCTCTACTACCTCAGGCGCGACTTCATTGGCTACGAGCGGATCGACCCGATCAAACACGACATCAACGTCGAGGACATCTCCTGTGACGGCTACGACTCGCCGGTGTTCGTCTACCACTCCGAGTACGAGCAGATAATCTCCAACGTCTACCACGGCACGGAGGAGCTCGACGACTTCGTCGTCAAGCTCGCACAGCGCTCCGGAAAGGGGATCTCGAAGCGCCGGCCGCAGGTCGACGCGACGCTACCGGACGGCTCCCGCGCCCAGCTCACGCTCGGCCGGGAGGTGTCCGACCACGGCACCAACTACACGATCCGACAGTTCAACGACGTCCCGTTCACGCCGGTCGACCTGATCAACTGGAAGACGTTCTCGCTCGACCAGATGGCCTTCCTGTGGCTCTGTATCGAGAATCACAAGAGCCTGCTGTTCGCGGGCGGGACGGCGTCCGGAAAGACGACGAGCCTGAACGCCGTCTCGCTTTTCATTCCGTCGAACGCCAAGATCGTCTCGATCGAGGACACTCGCGAGGTCGAACTCCCACAGCGCAACTGGATCGCCTCGGTCACCCGGCCCTCCTTCTCGGAGGACGACAAGGGCGACGTCGACGAGTTCGACCTGCTGGAGGCCGCGCTCCGCCAGCGTCCCGACTACATCGTGATGGGCGAGATCCGCGGCGAGGAGGGGCGGACCGCCTTCCAAGTGATGTCGACCGGGCACACGACGTACACGACGTTTCACGCCGACTCCGTCGGCGAGGTGCTCAAGCGGTTCACCACCGACCCGATCAACGTCTCGAAGACTATGTTCACGGCCCTGGATCTCGTCTCGGTCCAGTCGTCGACCCGCGTACAGGGCAGGAAGGTCCGCCGGAACAAGTCGCTGACCGAGATCAACCACTACGACGCCGAAAACGACGAGATCAACGTCCAGGACGTGTATCAGTGGCAGGCGGAGACCGACGAGTTCCTCCAGATGGGAGACTCGAACACGTTAGAGGAGATCATGTTCGACCGGGGATGGAACCGGACGACGCTCGACGCGGAGCTCCGGAAGCGTCGGATCGTGTTGGCGTATCTCATCGACCGGGGACTCAACACGTACGCGGAGGTGGCCGCCACCTTCCAGGCGTTCATCAACGATCCGGAGACGATCCTCGCGCTGATGGCGACGGACGGACTGGAGCGCTCGCTGGAGGACCTCCGGGAGATGGAGTCGGTCCTGATCGACGTCGACCCGGAGACGGAGTCGATGGTTCCGCGACCGGATCCGGACGATGCGGGCCGCGAGGAGGTCGAACGCATTCTCGCGGACGCGGAGGACCTGTTCGACGAGTACCGTGGCGTGAGACCGGACTCGGTGGCCGACGCCCTGCTGGACCTGACGCCGGCCGCCGACGTGGCGGCCGACCCGGACGCCGACCGGGAGTCGCTCGCGGCGGCCGCCCGGGCGGCCGTCGACCTCGATACGGAACGCGACGGCGAGCCGGTCGTCGGGGACCGTGCGGCGGAGACGGGCGACGGTCTCGACCCGACCGGCGGCGTCGTGTGGGGACGACCCTCGGGAGACGGTGAGCCCGCCGACGTCACGGACGACGCTGACGCGCCGGACGGCACCGCGGACGCGACGGGTGGCACGGCTGATTCGGCGGCACGGGACGATTCCGGCTCCGGCGGCATCGACTTCGACGAGCCGTTTGACGAGGGGATCGACGTGATGGGGCCCGAGTCCCTCGCGGAGCCCGACTTCGCGGCCGGGAGGCGATCGAACGACGAACTGGCCGCCGTCGACGAGACGGACGCGGACGGGGAGAGCCCGAACGATTCGGCGGCGGAGTCGGAACGCGACGCAAGCGACTCGGTCGACTCGACGGATGCGACCGAGGGGGAGTGATCGCATGGCGCTCACACGGTGGGACCGATGAGTACGGACCTCGGGCTCGATGGCGACGCGCTCGACGGGGACCTCCTCGGTGAGCT
The DNA here is from genome assembly GCF_048380895.1 of Halorubrum rarum. Taxonomy (NCBI): domain Archaea; kingdom Methanobacteriati; phylum Methanobacteriota; class Halobacteria; order Halobacteriales; family Haloferacaceae; genus Halorubrum; species Halorubrum rarum. The sequence continues at coordinate 29,422 of NZ_JBLWMN010000025.1, forward strand.
GTTCTATCCCGTCTTCCGATTGGCATTCGACCCCGACGGCGACTTCGTCGCCGACGTCGAGACCAAGCTGGCGGAAGCGCGGATGCCCGACTCGATCGAGATGTACGTGTCGCGGTCGCTCGGCGTCGGGCTCCTCGCCGGCGTGGCGCTGTGGATCGTCGGGACGCTGATCGGGTACGGCGTGTTCGCGCTCGGCGTGATCGATCCGACGACGCTGTCGCTCGGGATCCCGTCGCCGAGTCCATCGGCGACGGTGTTCCTCCGATCGCTCGTCGTCCCGGTGGCCGTGTTCATCAGCGGGCTCGTGTTCGGAACGATCGGGTTTCTGATCGGGTTCGGGAGCCTGATCGCGATCCCGTACTCGCGGTCGTCGTCGCGGGAACGCGAGATCAACCTCCTGCTCGCCGACTCCGTCTCGTTCATGTACGCGCTGTCGGTCGGCGGGCTCAATCAGCTGGAGATACTGCGCGCGATGGCGGACGCCGAGGACACGTACGGCGAGGTGTCCCGGGAGTTCCAGAGCATCATCAACGAGACGGAGTACTTCGGGACGGACTACCGAAACGCGATCCGACAGCAGTCGATGGAGACGCCCTCCGACGAGCTCTCGCAGTTCCTCGCGGACATGCTGTCGATCGTCAACTCCGGGGGCGACATGGAGGCGTTCCTCGCCGACAAGAAGGAGAAGCACCTCCGAACGTCCAAGCAGGAACAGGAGATGACGTTGGAGACCCTGGAGCTGTTCGGGGAGATGTACATGACCCTGTCGCTGTTCCCGCTGCTTCTCATCATCATCCTCGTCATCATGGGCATGCTGGGCGAGTCCGACGACTTCCTGTTGTACGCCACGGTGTACGTGCTCATTCCGCTGACCGGGGTCGGCTTCCTCGTGCTGGTGTCGACGGTCAAACAGGACGAGCTCGGGAACGGCTACCTCCGTCCGGAGGGGGGGGAGCGACCGGCTCGAACAGTCGAGCCGTGAGGGGCTCGTTCATCTCGGGCTCGTCGAGAGCTTCGTCGGCGACTTCGACGTGTTCGACCGGATCAAGGACCGCGAGGGGACGTACAAGACGAAACAGCTGCTGGCTGCTCCCCACCACTTTCTGAAGGAGAACCCCTTGTACTCGCTGGCGATGACCGTTCCCGCCGCGCTGGTGCTCGTCGCCCTCGCCGCCCTCGCGGGGAGCGCGCCGACGACGGTCGACGAGTGGGTGAGCCGTCCCGTCTGGTCGGCGTTCATCTGGGTGTACCTCCCTCTGTACCTGACGTTGATCCCGCTCGCCGTGTTCCACGAGTGGAACGAGCACTCGCGGCGGGCGGTCACCGGAAAGCTCTCCGAGAACCTCCGAAAGCTCTCCTCGGCGAACGACACCGGCCAGACCCTCCTGGAGTCGCTCGATACGGTCGCGAGCACGTCCTCGGGGAAGCTCGCGGAGGAGTTCGAGATCATGCACGCGAAGGTGAACTACGGGATGAGCCTCCGGGACGCGATGGTCGAGTTCAACAACAAGTACGCGGTCCCGCGGCTCGCCCGGACGGTCAAGCTCATCTCGGAGGCACAGGAGGCGTCCTCACAGATCACGGACGTGCTGACGACGGCCGCGCAGGCCTCGGAGAACCAGGACGACATCGAGCGGGAGCGGGTCTCCCGGACTCGGATGCAGGTGGCGATCATCGTCATGACGTACGTCACCTTACTCGGCGTGATGGCGATCCTCCAGACGCAGTTCATCGACGTGATGGCCGACCTGGTCGATCAGGGGGGGAACGGCGGAGCCGACGGGGCGGGGGACTCCGCGTTCGGCGGCGGCGTCGATCCCGGCGTCCTCTCCTTGCTGTTCTTCCATGCCGTCACGATACAAGCGATCCTCTCCGGGTTCATCGCCGGTTACATTCGGAGCGCCGACATCATCTCCGGCGTGAAGTTCGCCGTGATCCTGATGACGCTCGCGCTGGGGGTGTGGATCTATGTCGGGTGAGCGACACGGGGGAATTCCGGGGACGGTCGGGGGCCGGACCGACCGCGGGCAGACCGTGCTCGATTTCGCGATCGGGATGTCGGTGTTCCTGCTCGCGGTCGGGTTCACGTTCGCGTTCGTGCCGTCGCTTCTGGAGCCGTTCTCGGCCGGCGAGGGCGCACGAATGATCGTCGCGGAGCGCGGCGCGGCGCACCTGACGGAGACGTCGCTGTCCGCCGGCTCCGCGCCGGGCGTGTTGTCCGCGGCGTGTACGGCGGGCTTCTTCGAGGGGACCGACCCGGCCGACATCGATGAGGACTGCGGCTGGACGACCGACGCCGCCGCCCTCAACGACGAACTGGGAGTCGCCGACTACCGCGGGGTCAACGTCACGATCGCACAGGGCGGGGAGGTCGCGTCCATCACGGTCGACGGCGAGGACACCCGGCTCGCCGCCGGCGACGCGCCGCCGTCGACCGCGAGCGTCTCGACGGGGAGTCGCATCGTCGACGTCGACGGAGAGACGTACCGGCTCACGCTTCGGGTGTGGTGAGATGTTCGTCGAACGCTTCCCCGACGACCGCGGACAGGCGCACACCCTGGAGGCGTTCGTCGCCGCGCTGTTGCTCGTCGCCGGGCTCATCTTCGCGACGCAGGCGACCGCGGTGACGCCGCTGTCAGCGAGCACGTCGAACCAGCACATCGAGAACCAGGAGGCGATCGGCGCGGCCGACGTGCTCGCGACGACGAAGGAGCGCGGCGACCTAAAAAAGGGGTTGCTGTACTGGGACGACGACGCGTTCATTGACGCCGGAGAACCCGGCTACTACACCGGAATGGTGAACGGTTCACATCCGTTATCCGATCCGTTCAACGAGTCGTTCGACGATCGGCGGGTCGCGTTCAACGTCGACGTGTTCTCTCTCGAGGACGGCGACCGCAACCGGCAGCGGATGGTCGACATGGGCGAGCCGAGCGACAACGCGGCGACCGCCGCCGTCCACGTCCCCGTATACACGGACGACCGCCTGTACAACGACTCCAGCGGCGCGTTCGACGGCGACGTGGTCGATGAGACCACCTACTTCGCGCCGCCGGATCCGGAGGCCGGGCCGACCCTGTACGCGGTCCTGGAGGTGCGCATTACCGCATGGCAGATATGACGCACCCGCTCCGTGGCGACGGCGACCGATCCGATCGGGCACAGCTCATCCTGATCACCGGTCTCACCCTCGCCGTGATCTTCGTCGCGGTCGTGCTCCTGTTGAACACGGTCATCTACACCGAGAACCTCGCGACCCGTGGCGTCGACGCGGGCGGGGCCGAGGCGGCGGAGTTCCGGGAGGGAACCGCCACCGACGTGGGCGAACTCCTCGATCGCACCGACTGGTCGACCGCGGACCCGACCGCGTTCGAGGCGGATCTGGCGGCGTACGCCGCCGCGACTCGGGACCATCGCCTCCGGGACGGCGTCGTCGCAACCGTCGCCGGCGAGCCGTCCGCGGGCTCGTACGTCGCACAGGAGAACGCGTCCCGCACGCTCGCTCCCTCGGACGCGTACCTGAACGAGACGCCCGCGACCGCCGACGAGGAGTGGACGCTCGTGGAGAACGCGACGCGGACCCGGTCGTACGCGCTGAACGTCACGGTCGAGGAGTCGATCGAGAACGACACGGTCGTCGAGACGGACGCGTTCCGCCTTCGGGTCGAATCCGCGGCGGACGACTGGACCCTGTACGTGTATCGACCCGACGGTGGGGACACGACCGTTCGCGTCGACGGGGCGGAGTACACGACGACCGACGACCGCGTTCGCCTCGATCTCACGAACGGGACGATCGACGGCGAGCCGTGGGACCCGCTCGTGTGGGCCGCCGGCGTCGAGGATCCTTCCGAGACGGAGGACCGGACGGAGTACGACGTGACGTACGCGAACGGCGACACGGTCGCCGGGAGCTACGGGTTCGTCGTCGACGAGCGGGCGGGCGTCGCGACGGCGTCGCCCGATGGACCCCTCCACGACGGCGTCGGCGACTCGCCGTTCGCGGTCGACGCCGTCTACGACGTGACCGTCACCGTCGGTCACCACACGCCGGAACTGCGGTACGAGGACCGGGTCCGGGTCGCACCGGGTGAGCGCGGTGACTGAGCGCGGCCCCGGACGGCTTCGGCGGGACGAACGGGCGGTCTCGGTGACGGTCGGCTACGTGCTCAACCTCGCGGTCGCGTCGCTGCTTTTGACCGGGCTGTTCGTCGCCGGCGGGTCGTTCGTACAGAGCGAGCGCGAGGCGGCGGTCGAGGGCGAGCTCACCGTCGTCGGCGAGCGGTTCGTCGCCGACCTGATGACGGTGGATCGCCTCGCGAACGCCTCGGATCACCCGAGCGATCCGACGGTCGAACGCCGCGTGGAACTCCCGAGTCGCGTGTCCGGACTCGCGTACAGGCTGACGATCGAAACGGGCGAGGCCGGCACCGACGTCGACGTGCTCAGACTGGAGAGCGAGGGCGTCGACGTCGTCGTCGAACTCCCGTTCCGGACGAGCGAGGCGGTCGCGGCGACGACCGTCGACGGTGGCGACGTCACGATCCGCTGGGACCCTACCGGCGGGCCGGGCGGCGACGGTGCGGTGGTGATCGAGTCGTGACGCCCGGTGATCGACGTCGACCGAGGATCGTCGACCGGTCGTCCCCGGAGTCGACCGCTGACGACCGCGCGGTCAGCGAGACGGTCGGGTTCGTGCTCGTGTTCGCGCTGATCACGACGACGATCGCGATGGTGTTCACGCTTGGGCTCGGCGGGCTGGAGGACGCCCAGATCGCCGAGCGCGATAACAACGTCGAGCGCGCGTTCGACGTCCTCCATGACAACCTTCGGGACGTCTCGCGGGACGGCGTCCCGAGCCGGGCGACGGAGATCCGGCTGGCGGGCGGCGAACTCCGCCTCGACGAGCGCACGGAGATCCGGTTCAACAGCAGCGGCTGGGACGCGGCGTACACGGAACGCACCCGCCCGATCGTGTATCGCGGGGCCGGCGGGACCGAGATCGCCTACGAGAACGGGGCGGTGTTCCGGACGAACGGCCCGTATAGCGGCGTGCTCAACGAGCCCGATCTGGTCGTCGGCGACGCGTCGGCGGGGACCGGCAACGCGACGATCGTCTACTCGCTCGTGCGTGCGAGCGGTGGTACCCGGTCCGTGAGCGGCGACCGGACGACGCTCGTGGTCGGATCGATGGCCGGACGCGACGTCGTCGACCGCGATCGGTCGCCCGGCGCGAACGTGACGATGGAGATCGATTCGCCGCGGGCCGACGCGTGGGAACGTCACTACGAGGAACTGGCCGAGACACACGACGGGATCGAACTCGATCCGGACGGTGACGGGGACGTGACCGTCGTGTTCGATCTCGGAGCCGACGGCGAGTTCGATGAGTTCGTGATCCATCAGACGACGATCGGCATCGAGTTCAGCGATTGAATCCCACGGGTTCGACCCGTCACGGCGAGCGACGGAACGCGTCGAAGTCGGCCAGTCGTCGACGTGTGAATCCCCACGAGACCGCGACGCCGAGGATCGCCCCGACCGCGTTGACGGCGACGTCGCGCCAAGCGAACGTTCGCCACGGGATCGCCGTCTGTAACAGCTCGATCCCGAAGCCGAAGCCGGTTGCGACCGCGGCTGCGACCGCGAGGCCACGGAGACCACGGCCCGTCGATCGCGCGGTCAGCCCCGCCAGAACGGCGTAACCGAGGAGATGAAACGGATCGGTGGGCCCGATTCCCGCGATCGGAACGGCAGCGGATCCGCCCGCGGATCCGCCGGGGATCGGTACCACCGACGCGGCGAGAACGACGGCGGCGAACGCGAGCGCCGGTCGAACCCGTGCGAGCGCGTGCAGACCCGTGTCGGCAGTGTCCGCATCGTCACTGCTGTCGGCAGTGTCCGCATCGTCACTGCTGTCGGCAGTGTCCGCATCGCCACTACTGTCGGCAGTGTCCGCATCATCGGTACCCGCGTCGTCGATCCCTATCACACGGCGAGATTCGTCCCACCCGGACTTATACAAACCCCCTGGTGTGGCCACCTCGTCGACTCGAGGAGTCGGTGCGGGCCTTCGATCGTGATCGGGACGTAACCTGTTTCAGTTTCACCAGGACGTGAACAGCTAACACGTAGTAGACCCATTATAATACGTGAGCTTTACATGACGGACTTCGGTGGATACAGAGACAACGTCGCACAGGTCGACCTCACGGACGGGGTCGTGAACTACCGCGGGATCGACGACGAGGACGCGGAGAAGTACATCGGGGCCCGAGGGTTGGGCGTCAAGTACGTGTTCGAGGCCGGTCCGGACGTCGACCCGATGGGGCCGGACAACCGACTGGCGTTCATGACCGGTCCGCTCACCGGGACCCAAACCGTGATGAGCGGTCGGATCGCGCTCGTGACGAAATCCCCGCTGACGGGAACCGTAACCGACTCTCATCACGGTGGCTGGTCCGGAGCCCGGCTCAAATGGTCCGGTTTCGACGGTATCGTCCTCGACGGGAAAAGCGAGGAGCCGGTGTACCTCGTCGCGGAGGACGGCGACGTCGAGATCCGGGACGCCTCCCACCTCTGGGGGAAGGACGTTCACGAGACGATCGACGAACTCGGCGAGGAGATCGATGGCTCGGTCGGCAAAAACGTCTCGGTGATGGCGATCGGACCGGGCGGCGAGAACGGGGTCAGGTTCGCCAACGTGATGAACGAGGACGACCGCTCGTCGGGGCGGGGCGGCACCGGCTGCGTGATGGGCTCGAAGAACGTGAAGGCGGTCGTCGTCAAATCCGGCACGCGGATGCCGAAACCCGCGGACCCGGAGACGTTCCAGAAAGGGTACCAACAGGCGATGGAGGTCATCCGCGAATCCGACGTCACCGCCCCCAACGAGGGCGGGCTCTCCGTGTACGGGACGAACGTCCTGATGAACGCGACCAACGAGATGGACGGGCTCCCGACGAAGAACGCGAAGTACACCTCGACGACCGCCTACAGCGAGGCGGAGGGCGTCGACGTCGACGCCGAACGCGTCTCCGGCGAGAACGTCGAGGAGAACATCCTCGTCGACGACCCGACGTGTCACTCCTGTCCGGTCGCCTGTAAAAAGGAGGTCGAAGTCCAGGTCAACCACAAAGGCGAGGACATGAACATCCGGATGGAGTCGTACGAGTACGAGCCGGCGTTCGCGCTCGGCCCGAACTCCGCGAACTCCGATCGCGACGAGATCGCCGTGATGATGGATCGATGTAACGAGATGGGCGTCGACAGCATCGAGACGGGCAACATGATGGCGATGGCGATGGAGATGAGCGAGGAGGGGAAACTCGACGACGTCGAGACGATCGACTGGGGCGACTCAGAGCGGATGATCGACCTCATCTACGAGATCGGTCACCGGTCCAGCGATCTCGGCGACCTGCTCGCGAAGGGTGCCGACCGCATTGCGGAGGAGGCCGACGCACACGACAACTCGCTGGCTGTCAAAGGGCAGACGATCCCCGCGTACGACCCGCGCTGCATGAAGGGGATGGGGATCGCGTACGCCACCTCGAACCGGGGCGCGTGCCACCTGCGCGGCTACACGCCCGCCGCGGAGATCCTCGGCATTCCGGAGAAGGTCGATCCGTACGAGTGGGAGGGGAAAGGCGAACTGACCGCCACCTTCCAGGACCTCCACGCCATCTCGGACTCGTTCGACATCTGTAAGTTCAACGCGTTCGCGGAAGGGATCGAGGAGTACGTGCTCCAGTACAACGGGATGACCGGCCGCGACGTCACCGAGGACGAGCTGTTCGAGGCCGGCGAACGCGTGTACAACCTCGAACGCTACTACAACAACCTCGTCGGCTTCGACGGCGAGGACGACACGCTACCGAACCGCTTCGTCGACGGCCACCCCGACGCCATCCCGGGGCAGGGCGGCAGCGAGGGCGAGCTCTGTGAGCTCGACGAGATGAAAGCCGAGTACTACGAGCACCGCGGCTGGGTTGACGGCGTCGTCCCGGACGAGAAACTCGACGCGCTCGGCATCGATATCGGCCCCGGAACCGGCGTCTCGACCGGCGACTCGGCGGCACCCGCGGACGACTGATCGGCGATCGACGCTCGCCGATCGCGGCATCGCCGTCTCCGACGCCGACCCCGCAGACTGCGACACCGATTTTTAAGTGATCTCCTGGATACCCCTCGGTATGGCTCACGACCCGCTGTCACCCTCCCACGCCCTCCGAACGCCGGTCGGGATCTCACTGTTCGCGCTGTCGCTGCTGGCGTTCGCGTACTCCATCGTCATCGTCGGGCAACTCCTCGTCGGCCTCTGGTTCGTCGCCGTCGTGCTCGGGACGTATCCCCTGTATCGACTGATCGTAGTGCTCGACTCGTTCGCCGACGCCGCTCAGCGACTCGCGGCGGTCCGCGAGCACGAGGCGGACGTCCCCGATCGGTCCGCACCGTCCCGGACCGACGGCGACGTCGACCCTGCGGGCCGCGACACCGACTCCTCGTGGGGGACCGAGCGGGAGCGATAGGGTGATCGACGCGAACTCGTCCGTCGTTCGAAAGCAAGCGGATACATTCATCGCGTTGGCTACGTTGTTTCATTTACACCATCGAATCCGTCGACTAAACCCAAGTAAGGATAGAACATATATCTACAATTGTATATTATATTCAACTAAACATCAGCTTGAAGTAATTCATGCAGTAACCATCTAGCAGAGCATTACAGACACAGCAGCGATCGATAACGGGAGTACGTGACTCAGATCGGTGGCGCGGGTGTTTATATATGGGACTGGGGTGTTGCGGGGCGATGTTAACTTAAGAATGAGGCGGTCGACATTTCGAGTGCTCTATGCCCAAAAGCGACCGCCTCAACGGCTGTACAGATTGGATAGACTTGGAGTTTGTGGAGCGAGAGCGGACACCCCACGAGATCATTGAAACCGGTATTCAGCTCCATCTTGCTGGACTATCACTTTCAAATACCAAACAGTATCTGAGAAGTTGGGTGTCGATCGGAGTCGACAGCAATTCACAACTGGATTCAAAAGGCCGATCTACAGCCAGCTGACGGTGCGAGCCCGAATCGCGTTGCGGTCGATGAAACCGCGATTCAGATCGACTCAGACAGATTCTGGCTGTATGCCGCCGTCGATCCACGTACAAACGAATTCCCCCATGTTGACGTATTTCCCGCCCAGAACCAACAATTCACCCTGGTGTTTCTCCGCGATCTCAGAGAGAAACACCACGTTGACGATGCGCTCTTTCTCGTTGATGCTGGCGGACACCTCACAGCTGCACTCTCACGAACCTCGCTCCGATTTCAAATCACTCGCCATGGAAATCGGAATGCTGTCGAACGTGTCTTTAGAGAGTCAAAAAGACGAATCTCTTCGTTTTCAAATACGTTCAGAACGCGGAGCCGACGGCGGCAGAATCATGGCTCCGAGCCTTCGCCGTCTGCTGGAACCGATGCTTAAGTTAACACGACCTGTCGGAACATGATGAGCACCTGACCAACACTGAAAAGGCGGAGGAACGTGGCCTTCATCTCCTCGTCGCTCCAGAACCCGCTCACCGACATGAAGACCCCGTGAACCGCTCGGGGGCAAGTCCAAGTGTGTGTCAACTCGGGCGTGCGCGTCTCGGACGCGGAGTCCGGTCTTCCGCGAGACGGTGTTGGCAGGCGAGTTTGTATGATGTCTATACTATTAGGCACAAGTCTCGAACAGGAGAGGCGCGTCTCTGTGCGCTACCAGGATGAACGAGAACAAGGCACTCAGTGAATGGACGTCCATCGGTGGCGATCCTGCTAGCGACGGTGCAGGCGCCCCCGACGTGGTCTTCGCCCACGTCAGCGACCTCCACGGACAGCTCACGCCACGCTATCAGGTCTACTTCGACAATCCGACGTCGAAGCCGGACTTCGACTTCGGCGACGACGACCGTGTCATCGAGCGCGGAGGTGGGATTCCCCTGCTCGCAGCAAAACTCGACGAACTCCGCGAGGACCACGACGTTCGTACGCTCATGAGTGGCGATACGTTCCACGGGTCCGCCGTGACTACCTACACCGATGGGCGAGCGATGCTCGATCCCATCAACGACCACGTCGTGCCCGACGTTTACGTCCCCGGCAACTGGGATTACTCGAACGAAGCCGCCGAGGAGGGCAACTTCGTGGATCTGATGGACGGCCTCGATGCCCCGATTCTCGCGAATAACCTCTACAATCGGGAGACAGACGAGCGGTTGTACGACGCGTACCGGATCCTCGACGTCGGTGGACTCTCCGTGGGCGTCGTCGGGATGACGAACGTCTACGTCGATCGGATGGCACCCGCGTTCTACGAGGGGAAGTACCGCTTCGGCAAGCACCTCGCACTCCTTGAGGAGTCCGCACAGGCCGCCCGCGAGGAGGGCGCGGACGTCGTGATCGCGGCCACCGAGATCGGCCTTCCGTGGATGGTCCAAGCCGCCAAGGACTGTGCGAGCGTGGACGTCATGTTCAGCGCGCACACCCACGAGTACACCTACGACCCGATCGTTATCGAGGAGACGGAAACAGTCATCGTCGAGTATCTCGATGAACACTCGCCCGTCGATTACGAGGTGATGGGGCTGGTCGAGACCGCAGACGACGGCGGACGGGCGCAGAACACGCCTGCAGACGGCCCGTATCCGTTCATCCAGCCCGGAATCGACTACACGGACGGCGAAGCGTACTGCGAGACGTCCATGATACCACGCGGGAACGCGTTCCCCGAAGAAGGGCGTAATCGAACTCGCTAAGCGGCGACTGCGAACGCGACAGATCCGACAAACGACACGCTCGACACGACACATGAGATAGATGGTCAAGAACACCACTGCGGAACAACTCGCGGACGAGATCGACGCCGACGAACAGTTCACGCTCATCGACACGCGCCCCGAAGACAGCTACAACGCCTGGCACGTGCGCGACGCGGAGAACGTCCCCTACGACCCGGACGAGGGACTGAGTGAGGACCAACTGAACGAGGTGAACACACTGATCGATGGGGGGCCGGTCGTCGCGATCTGCGGGAGCGGTATATCGTCGGCGCCGTTCGCGTTCGACCTCGAAGAGCACGGCTACGACGACGTCTCGGTCGTCACTGGCGGCATGGAGGCGTGGAGCAAACTCTACGAGGTCGTCCCCATCGAGACGTCCAGCGACGATCTGGTCGTTCGGCAGATCCAGCGCCGAGCGAAAGGCTGTCTCGGCTACGTCGTCGGCTCGAAAGCGGCGGAAGAGGCCGTCGTGGTCGATGCGACCCGACAGACCGACCAGTTCAAAGTCGCCGCCCAGGACGCCGGGCTCTCCGTTTCGCGCGTGATCGATACGCACGTCCACGCCGACCACATATCGGGCGGTTCGGCGCTCGCGGCCGAGGTCGGCGTACCCTACCACCTCGGCGACGCGGCCCGCGAGCGCGGCGTCGTGTACGAATACGACCCGCTATCGGATGGAGACGTCATCGACGTCGGCGACGTCGTGATCGAGGCATTGCACACGCCCGGGCACACCTCGGAGATGATGAACTATCTCGTCGACGGCGAACTCCTGTTGACGGGCGATACGCTGTTCGTCGACTCCGTCGGACGGACGGAACTCCAGTTCGGCGAAGACGACGCCTCGCGGGGAGCGGAACTGCTGTACGACTCGCTCCACGAGACGATCCTCGACCTCCCCGACGACACGACGATTCTGCCGGGCCATCTCACCGTTACGAGCGACGGCCGCTACGAGAACGGCTCGCCGGGTGAACCCCTCGAGGCTCGGCTCGGGGACCTCCGCGACGAACTCGACTTCCTCGGGCTCGACCGCGAAGCGTTCGTCGAGCGATTGACCGAAGATGCCCCGGAGAAGCCCCCGAACTACGAGGCAGTCATCGCCATCAACGCCGGCAGAGACTCCGTCGACGACGAGGACGAGGCGACGGAACTCGAACTGGGGCCGAACAACTGCGCCGCATAGCGGACAGCGCCCCCACTTCCGTTGCAGACCCCTCCAGCCGACGGGAGCGACCACCCTCGAGCGCTCACGTATCGCCCGGTGTCGATCACCCTTCCACGCTCTGATGTCACGACGCGCTTTTCGACTCGGACGGATCGTCCGGTGGGAGGCGGATCGAACGCACCGATCCCGTCACTGACGCTTCCGGAGGTATCGATCGGCCCGCTCGACGAGCAGTGATCGAACGTCCGACTCCGACGCGCCGCCCTCGGCCGCGAGGAGCGGCGTCTCCCGACCGAGGCGTTCGAGTGCGCGCTCGACGACGCCCTCGACCGTGGCGGGTTCCTCGCCACACGCCTCGACGATGCGTTCCATCCACTCGTCGGAGACGTGCTCCGCTATCAGGGCATCGAGCGCCTCGCTCCCGTGTTCGGGCGCATCGCGGTCCGAACCGGGGGACACGAGCAGGTCAGGATGGCGGCGGACGGCCCGACCCCCGGCTTTGTTTCGAAACACGACGCCAGCGGCGGGGCCGTCGTACCAGGACGACTCCGGGATCGCGTATGCGTCCGGATCGACGTCCACGGCGCGAACCTCCTTCGAGAGGGGTTCGATCGGAACGAGTCCGACGTGCTCGAACACTCGTTGGGTCGCGTCCGGTGACAGGAACCTGCCCCGCTCGGCGTCGTACACGTCGCTCCCGAGGAACGCGGGTGTTTCCTCTAGGTCGTAGGCGATCCGATGACGATCGGTGGCGACACCGAAGAAGGTGACCGAACGGACGTCGGCGACGGCGTGGCGGAACGCGTCCCGAGCGAACGCATCGCGGATCGTTCGCACGGCGTGCCGATACCGGAGCGGGATCGCGTCGGGGTCGAAGACGCACTCGACGTCCCCGAACTCGATGAGCCCGGTCTCAGTCACGCGAAAGCGGAGGGGCCCGCCGTCGATCAGCTCCTCGATCCAGAGATGTCCCGACTCGAAGACGTCAGTCGCCGCGGTCGCCGGCGGGAGCGGCGGGAACTCCTGCATGGTCGTCATCCGTTCCCCCAACGGCGAGCGGCCCTGAAAAACCCTCGCAGGGACGAGGATACACGTGGATCTCGGTTCGGAACGCGGACGATCAGTGATCGACGGTTCCGGTTTCGGTATCGGTCTCCTCGGAGTCGCTCTCGAGCGTCACCGAGTCGTTGGCCGCGTTGCGCAGCGCGTCGGACCGCCCGAACTCGCCGGGCGCGATAGCCAGCGTTCGGATCCCGTAGCCGTTCGCGGTCTCGATGACCGGTTTGAAGTCCGTGTCCCGGGAGGCGATCGCGAGCATCGTCATCCGTCGTTCGGCCGCGAAGCGGGCGGCATCGACGGCGAGTTTCACGTCCACGTCGCCGCTGGTGACGACGACCTCGAACCCGCGGGCCTCCGCGGCCTGAATAAGCCCCGGCGTGGCGTGTTCGTCCAGATACAGCCGCGTCGTCACGAGCGGCCCCGCCGCTTCCGCCGCCTCGCGAACGTCGTCGAGATCGACGTCGAACTCCTCACGTAACACGTTCGGGCCGTCGACGAACAGCGCGACGCCGACGGATTCGTCGTCTTCCCGACCGGTGGTGTCCATACGGCCGATATCGCTGCCGTAAAGATAGGCGTGCTGATCCCGAACGGCGCGCGAACGAACGAAGGGCGACGATGGCGAACGAGGGGCGACGATGGCGAACGAGGTCCGCCCGTCGAGAAAACACCTTATATCCGTTTAACCCCTCCCGAGGCGGATATATTAGCTATACGAAGTCTTGAAGTAGGATGTTCACTTTTAGCGGAGTAAGATGCCTTCAACCAGCACCTTTACCGTTGCATCTCAACAGAACGATCACGATTGCATCACTGTACGTGCCCATCCACGCAACGCGACGTATCACGTCGTCGACTACGCCGACGAAACGGCGCGCGATCGCGTCGCTGACCTGACGGTCGGGTCGACGGTCCGGATGGAGCTCTCGCGCGCGGGTCGCCGCGGTAACGTCTGGCGCGCGGAGTCGGTCCACACCGCGGAAACGGACGGCGGTGAGTAGGCGGGGCCGGAACCGCCCCACCATCGAGTGACAACGGTGCCTGCTTGGGCCGCCCGCTATCGGTCGATAAAGGGCGGCGTCACGACTTCGGCTCGCTTCTCGTCGCCCCGAACCACGACGCTGACTTCCGTCCCGTCCGCCGCGTACGACTCGTGGAGATAGCCGAGCCCGATCGGCTCGTTCAAGGACGGGCTCATCGTCCCCGACGTCAGGTGACCGACGCGCGTGAGGTCGCCGTCGGTGACGGCGTACCCGCCGCGAGGGACCCCGCGTTCGAGCAGTTTGACGCCGATGAACGTCTCCGTGATCCCCGCCGATTTCGCACGGGCCAGCGCGTCCCGGCCGACGAACGCCGTGTCGAGGTCGACCGCGAACCCGATCCCCGCCTCGTACGGAGTTCTCGGCTCCTCGTCCGGGTCGAAGTCCTGTCCGGAGAGGAGAAAGCCCATCTCCATCCGGAGCGTGTCGCGCGCGCCCAGCCCGCAGGGCTGTGCGTCGTCGAACGCGCTCCAGACCGTCTCGGCGTCGCCGACCGGACAGAGCAGCTCGAACCCGTCCTCGCCGGTGTATCCCGTCCGCGCGACCCACGAGGCGACGCCGTCGACCGCCGCGACCGTCGCGTCGAACGACGGAAGCCCCGAGACGTCGCCGTTCGTGACCGCGTCGTCGAGCGCGTCCGCGGCGTCGGGACCCTGTACCGCGACCATCGCCCAATCGGCGGTCGTGTCGATCACATCGGCGGCGAGGTCGTGCTCGTCGCGGTAGTCGACCCATCGGTCGTGCGTCTCCTCGTTGTGACCCGCGTTCGGAACGAAGAGGTACGCCGGGTCGCCCGCTCCCGCGTCGAGGTCGTCGTCCATGTCGGCGAGCGCGTCCGCCGCGGTCCCCGCCTCGATGCCGTCCGGGAGCCGGTAGACGATGACGTCGTCGACCATGATCCCCTCCTCGGTCGTGATCGCGGCGTACTGTGCGTCGCCCGGCGCTAACGCGCCCACGTCGTTGGTCGTCAGCCGGTTCATCAGCGTCGTCGCGTCCGGGCCGGCGACCTCGATCTCGCTCATGTGCGAGACGTCGAAGATCCCGACGGCCTCGCGGACTGCGGCGTGCTCCTCGCTGATCGAGTCGAACTCGACGGGCATCTCCCACCCGCCGAACCCGGTGAACTTCGCGCCGCGCTCCTCGTGGACGTCGTACAACGGGGGTAACCGGTCTGCCATGGCGAGATATGTTTCGGACGAGCCTAAGGTCTTACCATGGTCGGTTCGCCGTGGCGACACCCTTAACTCCGAAACACGTCGAACGGAGGGTAATGAGTACCGACGCGCCGGGCGACGGAGAGTCCCGGTCCGACGGAGAGTCCGGGACGGACGCGGAGCCGGAGGGGTTCGTGAGCGCCTGCGAGGAGCTGGTCGACCGGATCCTTGCGGGCGACGTCGACGGTGACGACCTCGAGGCCGCGAAGCTCGACGCCTGCTCGGAGTTCTCCTCGCCGAAGGTGCCGAAGAACACGGAGATCCTCGATCACGCGCCGGCCGACGCCCGCGAGGACGTCATGGAGGTCGTCCGCCGGAAGCCCGTCCGAACCGCCTCGGGCGTCTCGCCGGTCGCGATCATGACGTCGCCGGAGCTGTGCCCCCACGGGAAGTGTCTGTACTGTCCCGGCGGTCCGGCCTCGGAGTTCTCCTCCGCACAGTCGTACACGGGCCACGAGCCCGCCGCCGCCCGCGGGAAGCAGAACGACTACGACCCGTACGGACAGGTGACCCTCCGTCTCGAACAGCTCCGGAAGATCGGCCACCCGGTCGACAAGGTGGAGCTGATCCTGATGGGCGGGACGATGACCGCCCGATCGCACGACTACCAGGAGTGGTTCGTCAAGCGCGCGCTGCAGGCGATGAACGACTACGACCTCGACGCGGAGCCCGAACCCGCGGAGGGGACGTCGTTCGCGCCGGACCCCGCCGACGTCGAGTTCGAGTACCTGGAGGACGTGATCGCCGAAAACGAGACGAACGAGATCAGGAACATCGGAACGACCTTCGAGACGAAGCCCGACTGGTGTGACCCCGAACAGATCGACCGGATGCTGGATCTGGGCGGAACGAAAGTCGAGGTGGGCGTCCAGACCACCTACGAGCGGATCAACCGCGAGATGCATCGCGGACACGGAAACGAGGCCTCGCGAAACGCCAACCGACGCCTGCGTGACGCCGCGTTCAAGGTCGGCTTCCACATGATGCCGGGGCAGCCGGGAATGACGACGGAGATGTGTCTCGAGGACTTCCGGCAACTGTTCGGCAACCCCGACTGGCGACCCGACTACCTGAAGATATATCCGACGCTGGTCGTCCGCGGCACTCGGGTGTACGACCGCTGGCACAACGACGAGTTCGAGCCGCTCTCGAACGAGGAGGCCGCGGACCTGATCGCGGAGGTCATGGGGGAGATACCGAAGTACACCCGGCTCCAGCGGGTCCAGCGCGACATCCCCGCGGACTTCATCGACGGCGGCGTCTGGAAGTCGAACCTCCGACAGCTCGCGAGCCAGCGCGCCGACGAGCGAGGGATCGAGATCCGGGACATCCGCTCCCGCGAGGTCGGTCACAACGAGGCGGACCCGGACCCCGACGACGTCGAACTCGACGTGATGACCTACGAGGCGGGCGGCGGCACGGAACGGTTCATCTCCTTCGAGGACCCCGTCCGCGACCTGCTGATCGGGTTCTGCCGGCTCCGGTTCCCGTCATTCGCGCCCGATCAGCCCGGCGCGCCGGGCACCGAGAGCGACGCGGTCCGACCCGAGCTCGCGGACGCCGCGCTCGTTCGGGAGCTCCACGTGTACGGGAGCGAGGTCGGGCTCGGCGGCGACGGCGACTGGCAGCACAAGGGGTACGGCCGTCGACTGCTCGAACGCGCGGAGGAGCTGGCGCGTGAGGCCGGATACCGAAAGGTGTCGGTCATCTCCGGGATCGGCGCTCGCGAGTACTACCGGAACAAGCTGGGGTACAGTCAGGACGGTCCGTACGTCTCGAAGCGACTCTGAGACGGGAGCGACTCTGAGCCGGAAGCGACTCTGAGCCGGAAGCGACTCCCGAGAATCAGTCGTCGGTGGCTGTCGCGTCGAACTCGTCGCTCTCGGAGGCGACGGAACCGTCAACGGAGCCGCCGACGTCGAACGTCTCGAAGTGCGCCACCTCCTCGACGGGTCGCCGGAACTTCCGCGGGAGCGTCTCGTCCGGCGCGTCCGCCGCCGGATACCCCATCGTCACGAGCATCACCGGCTCGTAGCCGTCCGGAACGTCGAACGTCTCGACAAGCGCCTCGGCATCGAACCCGCCCATGGGACAGGTGGCGACGCCGCGAGCACGGGCCGCGAGCATGAGTTCCATGGCGGCCAGCGCGGTCGACTTCGCGGTCCAGACGCGCCGCTCCGACTCGGGATACTCTCGCATGCCCTCGATCGTCTCGCGGGTCGCGGCCGCGCCGTCCTCGTCGCGGTATCCCTTCTCGATCTGGTCGTCGAGAACGCGGTCGACGTGCGCCGCGGGGTCGAGGTTCCCGAACACGGCGAGCACGACCGGCGCGTCGGTGACGTGGGGCTGTCCGTACGCGACCGTCTGGAGTCGCTCGCGGTTCTCGTCGTCGGACACGACGAGGAACTCCCACGGCTGGAGGTTGTAGCTCGACGGGGCGAGCGTCGCTGCCTCGAGTATCTCCGTGACCGTCTCGCGGTCGAGCTCCTCGTCCGCGTAGTCGTGAACGGACCGGCGCTCGGTGACGACGTCGGTGAAATCCATCGGTTCGACCGACGGTCCGGAGACGTATGAGCGGCACGGACGGGACCGAACAGTGGTCGGTGTCGACGCTACCGGACGACGGTCACCGGAACCTCGGCGCGGCGGACGACGCCCTCCGCGACGCTCCCGAGGACGACGCGGGAGAGCCCGGTTCGACCCTGACTCGCCAGCACGACGTGGTCGAACGGTTCGTCGTCGTCATCCTCCCCCGTGGCGACGTCGAGGATCGTGGCCGTCGGTCGCCCGACCTCCAGTCGGGTGTCGACGTCGGCGTCGACGGCGTCCGCCGCGTTCGAGAGGATCCGCTCGCCGCGCTTGGTCGCGCTGTCGTACCACTGTTCGACCGCGCCGGGGAACCCGCCTTCGGCCCCGGTCGTCGAGTCCGCGGGGTTGATCACGTGCAGCAGCGTCACCGCGGCGTCCGGCCACTCCGCGACGGCGAACCGGAGCGCCTCGACCGCTTCGTCCGATCCGTCTATCGCGACGAGTATCCGTTTGGTCATGTCCCTCGATTCTCCCGGACGGATTAAAAAGGCGGGCGTCGCGGCGAGGGCGGCGTTCAGATACGGATTGAAAAGTGAGGCGATGAGTTTTCAAAGTGACTTATGTCCGGAAACGACCGCTTCATCGGCTGCTTAGCCGAGATCAACGTAGAGTTTGTGGAGCTCCGCGAAAAACACGATGTGGATGATGCGATCTCTCTCGTCGATGGCGAGGTTCCACTTCAGCGAGCTTGTTGTAAGTACGACCTCGATTTTAGGTTCGATCCGGCGGCGGAGAGATACCCTGGTTCGAAGAAGGGAGTGGGAAACCACTAACCGAGGACAGAGTATCACAAATCGGAACGGGGAGCTAGACCTCTGGCCAGATACGCTTCTCCTCGCCACCATCGTCCTCCTCGCTGTACTCGGTGCCGGTCACTTCGCGCTCAGTTTGCTCAGCGGTATCCAGTAGGAGCGGCTCTGTTGAAATCCTATTATGGGATGAGCAGGCGCAAAACCCCGCCCTTCAGGGCGGGGAGGATGTCAATCAGACATAACGCATCATGAAACAGCCGATCTTTGAACGTGCTTCTTGATCGATAACGGGAGTGGGTGAATCAGATCGGTGGCGTGGTTGTTTATACGTGAAACTGGAGTGTTGCTGCCGGGCGTTTATAAGTGGTCGACGACTCTGCGATGAACACCTGCAAAGCCCCAGCCGCTCGCTTATAAGCGGTCTCACTCGGATCGACGGTGAACACCTCCAAAGCCCCAGCCGCGACGACTCGCGCGCCTTGCTGCGCGCCTCGCTCGCGTCGCTCGCTGCGGTGCTTACTGCGGCGGGCTTCGTCCTCGCGGCTGCCCCTTTGAGTCCCACCCCGCACAGCACAGCACCCGCACCTCACGCCTCCCCAGCCTCGTCAGGGGCGGTCGCCGGAGCCGCTCGGCGACCGCCCC
>NZ_JBLWMN010000026.1:0-45886 GCF_048380895.1 Halorubrum rarum
GGGTGGGACTCAAAGGGGCAGCCGCGAGGACGAAGCCCGCCGCAGCAAGCACCGCACCGGGCTGTGTGGAGAGGGGCGGCGCGCAGCAAGGCGCGCGAGTCGTCGCGGCTGGGGCTTTGGAGGTGTTCACCGTCGATCCGAGTAAGACCGCTTATAAGCGAGTGGCTGGGGCTTTGGAGGTGTTCACCGTCGATCCGAGTAAGACCGCCTATAAGCGAGTGGCTGGGGCTTTGGAGGTGTTCACCGTCGATCCGAGTAAGACCGCTTATAAGCGAGTGGCTGGGGCTTTGCAGGTGTTTACCGTCGATCCGAGTAAGATCGGTTATAAGTGAGTGACTAAGGCTTTGGAGGTGTTCACCGCCCCGTTAGCAGCTTATAAACACCCGCCAGCAACACCCAAATTCGACTTATAAACGACCAGACCACCGATCTGATTCACGTACTCCCGCTATCGATCAAGATGCACGTTCAAACATCGGCTGTTTCATGCTCTATCGTGTCGCGGATCACGGCCCGCTCGCGGCGCGCCATCACAGGAGGTACCGATCACGAATGGACGTCCAGCGAGTCACGTTCAGGTTGCCTACCCGTTCGGTACGTCCGCGGACGGGTGTTCCCTCTCGTGGTCGGGTCCCGCGGTCGGTCGATCACACCACGAGCGGCCAGTAGAACAGCCACGACACCACGATCACGATGAGTCCGTGAACCATCGTCACGAGTCCGAACCCGAACACCTCACGGAGCCCGAGCGGGCCCCTGTCGTACGACAGCAGCACCGACGTGGTGTTGAACGGGAAGAACGTCGTCGACCCGATGACGGTGAGCACCGACAGCGCGAGGAACAGTCGGTTGATTCCGAGCACCGCACCGAACTCCATGATGATCGGCAGCGTCACGACGATCGCGGCCGACGCGGTCGAGAACCACACTCGGATGAACACGCCGATCGCCAGCAGCGTCCCGACGACGAGCCACGGGGCCATCGCCTCGAACGGGACCGCGTCGATGAGCAGCCCGACCACGAAATCGAGCGTCCCGGTCGACTCCATCACCTCGAGGATCGAGAACATCGCGCCGATCAGAAAGAGGATCCCCCAGCTCACCTCGCTGACGAGCTCGCGGTCGACGATGTCGATCCCGGGGGCGGCGAGGATCGCGACCGCGACGACGGCGGGGACGATCGTTGGCACGCCCAGAAAGGAGCCGGCGATCCACGCGAGAACCGCACCGAGCATGACGAGACCGACGATCCGCTGTTCCCGGTTCAACGACGCGCTGCCGTCCTCGACCGCGGTCGTCATCGAGTCGTCGAGCGCGGTCGACTCGACGGTTCGCTCGTCGTCGACGCCGTAGAGGTAGATGGCGCTGACCGTCGACAACCAGAACAGCAGCATCATCGGCGGGATCATGTACACGCCCCACTGTACCCACGTGATCGGTCGCACGGACTCGTTGATCAGCTGTGAGGTAATGATCGCCATCCCGCCGCCGGTCATCAGCATCATCGAGCCGATGGGGTTGATGTGACCGAGCACGATGAACGACGTCTTTCGGAACGAGCCGTCGTTATCGAGCCCGTACGCGTCCGTCATCTGGTTCACGACCGGAATGAACGTCACGGCGCGGGCGACGGCGGACGGCATCAATAGCGACAGCGCGACCATGTGTGTCGCGAGCGACCGAACCGTCGTTTTGGGCGTGCTTCGCGACGAGAGCATCCGCCCGGCGACGACCTTGCCGAGACCGACCTTCCCGATCGCGCCACCGAGGAGCAACAGCAGGAACAGGAAGAACACGAGCGTCGATGCGAACCCGGCCACCGCCTCATCGAACGTCTCGACGAGATCGAACGCGTACAGCATCACCACTGCGAGCGTACTGGACACCACGTACGGGACCGCTTCCGTCAGCCACAACACGAGCGCGAACCCGAACACCGCGAGAACGAGCTGCATCTCGGGTTCGAGCCCGCCGAGCGTCGGCGAGAGGACGCCGACGGTGAGGACGACGAGAGAGGTCCAGATCCCGATGTCGCGGGGACCCGGAACGGGGAGACTATCGAGAAGGGCGAACAGGCGGGTCCGGGAGTCAGGCATGTACTCGACGAACGCGGGTCAGTACAAAAACACAGCGAACGGAGCAGTATCGCCCGGACCATTGAAAATTATAAGAACGTTGGGCTCACATACCGTAGCACCAATGACTATCATTGCCGGGGTCGAGCGGATCGACCACGAGAGTGCAGCGGTCATCGAGGGTGCGAAACTCGCCGAGGCGTTCGACGAAGCGCTCCACGTCGTCCACGTGTTGAGCCAGTCGGAGTTCCGTGACCTCGAACAGAGCAGCCTTCAGGAGACGGGCCAGACCGTCCCGGTCGACGACATCAGGTCGTACGCCAAGGAGGCCGCCGACGACGTCGCCGCTCGAACGACGGACGACTACGAGGCGGTCGGTCTCGTCGGGGATGCGGCCGAAGAACTGATCAAGTACGCCAACGACCATGACGCGAGTTACATCTGCGTCGGCGGTCGACGTCGCTCCGCGGTCGGTAAGGCGCTGTTCGGTAGCGTGACCCAGGACGTTCTGTTGGATTCGAACTGCCCCGTCGTGACCCACATGCGAGCAGGCGACGAATGAGCGGCGCGGGGACACCCACCGCGCTCGTCGATCAGGACGTCAAACCGCGTGCAGTCCTCGAACGAGGCGTTGGCGACCGGATCGCACTCGACGTCGGGGTCGATCCGACGGAGGACGCGCTGATCGATCGGCTCGCGGGCAAGGACGTGTTGTTCACGACGTCCCGGCTCCCCGTCTCCCGCCGGGTACTGGAGTCGGCCGACTCGCTCGAACTCGTCGCGAAGATCGGAACCGGGATCGACACGATCGACCTGGACGCCGCGGCGGACAACGGCGTCACGGTCGTGTACACTCCCGGATTGAACGCGCTGTCCGTCGCGGAACACGCGCTCACGTTGCTGTTAAGCGTCAAGCGGAACGTGCTGATCGGTCAGCAAGCGCTCCAGGACGGCAAGTGGCGTGACGAGGTCCCGAACGCCACGCCGGTCGCGGGTACGTCCGTCGGGATCGTCGGGTTCGGTAACGTCGGATCGCGGCTCGCGGGGCTGCTCTCCGGGTTCAACGTCGACGTGTACGCGTACGATCCGTACATCCACGAGATCGACACCCAGATCACGGGAACGACCCTGACGGACTTCGAGACCGTCCTCTCGGAGCCGGAAGCCGTCGTCGTGACCGCCGAACACACCGCGGAGACGCGAGGGATGATCGACGCGGACGCGCTCGCGACGATGGCGGACGACGCCGTCCTCGTCAACACGGCGCGCGGCCCGATCGTTGACACCGACGCGGTCGTCGCCGCGCTTCGCGAGGGCACGCTCGGCGGTGCGGGACTCGACGTGTTCGAGACGGAGCCGCTCCCCGCGGACTCGCCGCTCCATGGGTTCGAGAACGTCGTCACGACGCCGCATATCGCGGCGTCGTCAGTTCGTGCGCGCTCGGCCATCATCGAGACGCTGGTGGACTGTACCTTCGAGTTCATGGACGGCGGAGTCCCCCCGGAGCGGTTCATCGCGGTCGCGCCCCCGGACGACGTGTAGCCGCCCGGGACGCGCCGTCCCACTCGCATCCTTATAAACTCCTGTTCCCGCTTGTCGGAACGATTTTGTACATGTCCGTCGTACTCCTTCATGGTTAGCTACACACATGTCTAACAACGAATACGACGCCGTCGTCGTCGGATGTGGAATCGCCGGGCTCTCGGCGGGGATCCGTTTGGCGGAACAGGACGTCTCGGTGGTCGTTCTCGAGAAATCGCCGAAGAAACACCGCGGTGGTCACACGCAGTTCACCGAGTCGTTCCGTCTTCCGACGGCGGATATCGACCTCGACGTCGAGTTCAACGTCGAAGACTACGACGCCGCGGACTTCTACTCGGACCTGATGAAGACGACGAACTATCGGGCCGACGAGGAGCTCGCGCGGACGGTGACCGAGGAGGCGGCGGAGACGTTCGAGTGGTTAACCGCGATGGGGCTGGAGTGGGAGTATCAGGCCCCCCATCCCGGCTACACGGCGGGCCGCGTCTGGCTCGACGGCGAGACGATGGTCGACGGTCTCGTCGATCGATTCGAGGAGGTCGGTGGCGAGGTACGCTACAACGCCGAGGTCCAGGACGTGATCCGTGGTGACGACGGGTCGGCCGAGGGCGTCGAGGGGTTCGTCGACGGGCGTCGCGTCCGCTTCGAGGCGGACGCCGTCGTCCTCGCCGCCGGGGACTACGGTTCCAGCAAGGAGAAGCGGACCCGGTACTTCGGTCCCGGCTACGGGAACATGAAGGTCCGAGGGAGCCGTTACAACACCGGCGAAGTGATCGACTCGGCGATGGACGTCGGGGCGAAATCCGACGGCGAGTGGGGCGACGCCCACATGGCGCTCATCGACGCGGGCTCGCCGGACGTCGAGGGCGGGATCACGCGCATCGACGGTTATCAGTACGGGCTCATCCTCAACCACGACGGCGAGCGATTCGTCGACGAGGGCGAGGACTCACGGGCACACACGTACGCGAAGTTCGGCCGTCGCATCTTCGAGCAGCCGTATCACGAGGGGTTCATCGTCGTCGACTCGAAGGTCACCGATGACGTTGCCCACATGGGCCCGTCGCGAGCGATCACCGCCGATTCGCTCGAGGCGCTCGTCAGGCGGCTCGACATCGAGCGCCCCGAGAAGGCGGTCGAAACGATCGAGGCGTACAACGAGGCCTGTGCCGACGATGCGGCCGACCGGTACGACGCCGACGTCCTCGACGGGAACGCCACGGAGGGACTCGACCTCCCCAAGTCGAACTGGGCGCTCCCGCTGGATGAGCCGCCATACACGGGCTACCCGGTCACCGGCGGAATGACGTTCACGTTCGGTGGCGTCGCGATCACGCCCGAGGCGGAGGTGCTCGACACGACCGACACCGTGATCCCCGGACTGTTCGCGGCCGGCAACGTCACCGGTGGGTTGTTCTACCACAACTATCCCGGCGGATCCGGACTGACCAACGCTGCCGTTTACGGACGGGTCGCCGCCGAAACGGCCGCCGAGTTCGTCGACGAAGCGGAGACCGAAGCCCCCGCCAGCGACGACTGACGGTCCCGATCGCACCCGAACCGGCGGCGGGAACACGCATCTTTTTAAGCGAACGTGCGGAGTTCTTACCTGATCTATGAGTTACGACAAGGTTACGGTACCGGAGGAGGGTGAGGCGATTTCGCTGGCGGACGAGGAGACGGGTGAGTTGGACGTGCCGTCGAATCCGGTGATTCCGATCATTCACGGCGACGGGATCGGCTCGGACGTGGGGCCGGCCGCCCAGCAGGTGTTAGACGCGGCCGCGGAGGCGACCGGTCGGTCGATCGCGTGGATGCGCGTGTACGCGGGGAGCGCGGCTCGCGACATGTACGGCGAGAACCTGCCCGAGGACACCGTGTCCGCCATTCGCGAGCACCGCGTCGCCATCAAGGGCCCGCTCACCACGCCCGTGGGCGCGGGCTTCCGCTCGCTCAACGTCGCGCTCCGAAAGAGGCTCGATCTCTACGCCAACGTTCGCGCCACGTACTACCTCGACGGCGTTCCCTCGCCCGTCACGAACCCCGAGGCGATGGACATGGTCACGTTCCGTGAGAACACCGAGGACGTGTACGCGGGCATCGAGTGGGAGTCCGGCACCGACGAGGTCGAGCAGGTCCGCGAGTTCGTCGAAGCGGAGATGGGCGTCGACGACATCATCCACGACGGCCCGGTCGGCATCGGCATCAAGCCGATCACCGAGTTCGGCTCGAAGCGGCTCATCCGCGAAGCGATCGACTACGCGCTCGCGAACGACCGCGACTCGGTCACGCTCGTCCACAAGGGCAACATCATGAAGTTCACCGAGGGCGCGTTCCGCGACTGGGGCTACGAACTCGCCGACGAGGAGTACGGCGAGGACGTCATCTCCGAGGACGCCCTCTGGGAGGAGCACGACGGCGACCAGCCGGACGGAACGGTCGTGGTCAAAGACCGCATCGCCGACAACATGCTCCAGCAGGTGCTCACACGCACGGAGGACTACGACGTGATCGCCACGATGAACCTGAACGGCGACTACTTCTCGGACGCGGCGGGCGCACAGATCGGCGGCCTCGGCATCGCACCGGGGATCAACCGCGGCCACGGCCGCGCACTCGCGGAACCCGTCCACGGCTCCGCGCCCAAATACGCCGGCCAGGACAAGGTCAACCCCACCGCGATGATCCTCTCGGGCCGCGAAATGCTCGAGTACCTCGGCTGGTCGGACGCCGCCGACCTCGTGCGTGACGCGGTCGAAGAGACGATCTCCTCGGGCAAGGTCACCTACGACCTGCACCGCCAGATCGAGGGCGGCGAGAAACTCGCCACCAGCGAGTTCGCCGACGCCATCGTCGAGAACATCGAACGGCTCTCCTAGAGCGCCGATCGACCCGCGGTCGACCGGACTCGACGTCGGTCGCACCTACGCTTTTAAGTTCGTCTCGCTACTCGATAGGGTATGGTACGTAAATACGAACCATCCGAGATCCCGTCGGTGTACAACCTCCGAGACGCGCCGGTCGCGAAGGAGGGGAAGGGGTTCGAGCAGGTCGTCTTTCGCGGCATCGACCAGATGGTCGGCATGACCACGATCGGGCCGGACCGGGAGGACAAGCCGCAACACTCGCACCCGTGGGAACAGATGAACGTCGTCATGGACGGCGAGGTCGACTTCCTCGTCGACGGCGAGCGGATCTCGCTGTCCAAACACGACGCCCTGGAGATCCCGCCGGACGTCCCCCACGCCTCCCGCGCCGTCTCCGACGAGCCGGCCACGCTGCTCGCCTTCTGGCCGCTCCGCGAGGACCGTCTCGACGCGACCGAGTACCAGACGGAGTTCGATGTCTAGCGACGCGGACGGCGGCAGCGAGGGCGCGGGGATGGACCTGACAGGGAAGACGGCGCTCGTCACCGGATCGAGCAAGAACATCGGGCGAGCGACGGCGGTTCGACTCGCCGAGGCCGGTGCCGACGTCGGGATCACCGCCCGAAGCGACGAAGCGGGCTGTGAGGAGACGGCTCGTCGCGTCCGTGAGGCCGGTGGCGAGGCCGCGGTCGCGCTCGGCGACATCGGGGACCCCGACGACATCGAGGCGGTCGTCGAGCACGTTCGGGACCGGCTCGGGCCCATCGACGTGCTCGTGAACAACGCGACGTACCGTCCGTCGAAGCCGTTTCTCGACATTGACGCGGCCGACGTCGACCGCGTGATGGACGTCAACTTCCGCGGCGTCCTGTTGACGACGCAGGCCGTCGTCCCCGACATGCAGGAACGGGGCGGTGGCGCGGTCGTGAACCTGATCGGGGCGATGGTCTACCTCGGAAAGACCGGCCACTCCCACTCGTACGGCTCGAAGCTCGGACTCGAGGGACAGATCCGGCAGTTGGCCACGGAGCTCGGCGGCGACGACATCCGCGTCAACGGCGTCTCGCCCGGCCTCATCGACGTCGACCGGTCCCGGACGGAGGAGTGGGAACGGATCGAACGGGAAGTGATCCGGGCGACGCCGCTCGAGCGGCTCGGTCGCGTCGACGAGATCGCGGACGCGTGTTGCTTCCTCGCGTCCGACGCCTCGTCGTTCGTGACCGGACAGGTGTTACACGTGAACGGCGGGACCTATCCGACGCCGACGCTGGTCCCTGACGAGTAGCCGCTGCGGAGAAACGGACCGTGACGGGGGACGGGTGACGATCCCGCCCGGCCGACCCTTATAAGAGACGGCTGCTCCAGCCGCCGTCGACCGGGAGCACGGAGCCGGTGATGTACGACGCTGCGGGCGAGGAGACGAACGCGACGGCCTTCCCGAACGTCTCGGTCGTTCCCATCTCCGGAACCGGAAGTTCCTCGACGCGGAGCTCGCGAACCTCCGCCTCGGTTATCCCTTCGCGTTCCGCTCGCGCGGTGATCTTCGATTCGATCCGATCGGAGAGCACGCCGCGAGGTGCGACGCAGTTCGATCTGATATCGTGTTCGCCCTCCTCGTTTGCGAGTATCTTCGAGAGCCCGTAGACGCCCGGACGGAACACGTTCCCGAGGGTACCGTACGACGTCGGCTCGGCGGCCGAGGCGGCGACGAGGTGCGTGATCGCTCCGCCACCGTCACGGAGGTGCGGGAGCGCCGCCTTACACTGGATCACCGTGCTTCGGAGTACGTCGTTGTATCCGCCGTCGAACGCGGAGAGCGACGTGTCCTCGAAGGAGGTGTTGTCGGGGCCGCCGTGGTTGGTCACCAGGACGTCGAGACCACCGAACTCCTCCACCGTCGCGGCGATCCCCGACTCGATGTCGTCGCGGTCGGCGAGATCCGCTTCGACGGTGAACACTGCCTCCCGATCGCAGCCGGCCGCCTCAACGATGCTCTCCCGAGCTTCCGCGAGGTTTCCCGCGCTCCGGGAGGCGATCGCCACGTTCGCTCCCTCGGCGGCGAACTGCGTGGCCGCACCGAGTCCGAGTCCCTTGCTTGCGGCGGCGACGAACACTGACTTCCCTTCGAGTTCGAGTTCCATGTGTGCTCATCACAGAACAGGGTGGTAACGCTTCTGTTCGCGGAAGCGGCATGATTCACCCAGCTACGATTCGCCCGGATTCGGGCCGGTACGGTCCACGGTGTGGATCCGGAGTGGTTACGCTTCTCTCGCGTCGCTGACGCGGTCCTGGAGGTCGGACACGAACGGCTCGAACGCCGGATTGTCGCCATCGCGGACCCACCGATACGTCACGATCCCGTCGTCGTCGATGACGAAGACGCTCCGTTGAGCGGACTCGATCGAGCCGTACATGTTCTCGTAGACGACGTCGTACGCGTGGACCAGTTCGTGGTCCCAGTCGGAGAGCATCGGAACGTCGAACCCCTCCTGTCGGATCCACTCGTTCTGGGCGAACGGGAGGTCGACGCTGACGCCGAACACCGAGGCGTCGAGCGCCTCGAACCCGTCCATCTCCCGTCCGATCGTACACATCTCCTCGGTACAGCCGCCGGTGAACGCGCCCGGCACGAACGCCAGAACGATCGGTCCGTCGCCGATCGCCTCGGACAGCGTGAAATCGGTCACGTCGTCGTACCCGTCTCCGCCGGCCTTCGGGACGGTGAAGTCCGGAGCCGACTCGCCTTCAGTAACCATACGTCCCCGTTTCTCCGGCAGTGACGTAACGATGGCGGACGGTCGCTGGCAGTGACGGACAGCGACGGACGGTCGTCGGGAGCGACGGACTGTGCCGGACGGTCGTCGGCAGCGACGTGCGATGTCATCGAAATCGTCTCCTGGACGAAAGCGATCCGCCGACCGCTAGGTTCTTGTCGCCGCGAGATGTGCGATCGGATATGGAGCCAGTCGATTTCGACGACGCCGAGCAGTACGAACCCGACGAAGGATGGGGCCGGAAGTCGCTCGCGGGCAGTGACCAGTTCTCCTTCGAGTGGTTCGAGAAGCCGCCGGGACACAGTTCTCCGATGCACGACCACGAGAACGAGCAGGTGTGCCTCTGTCTGGAGGGTGAGCTCACCGTCGCCACCGAGGACGACGAGGTCGTCTTAGAGAAGTACGACTCGGTCTACCTCGAGTCGTGGGAGGCCCACCGCGTCGAGAACACGGGCGACGAGCGCGCCGTCGGCCTCGACGTGTTCGCACCCGGTCGCGGTTTCGACTTCTGGACGGACCGCGAGGAGTAGTCGACGACGTCGCGGGGGCGGCGTCGTGACGCCGCCCCCACGATCGACGCCGTCCGTCACGCAGTCGGTTTACTGACACCGCGTTTTCGAGCCACATCTCTCGCCACCCCTCTAAACATACGAAAACAGCAATAAACGATAACGTATATGTGATCTACTAGGTTATCCTTCTTCGGTTCGCGGATCGGTCCGATCCGTCGGGTCTCTCAGTGGACTTTCGACTGTTCTCAACGATACACCTCATATATGTCTGTACGTGTGCGGTATATACAAATAAAATCCGAAGAAGGGCCATGTACCGTCGATATTTCCGATCGAAGAATGGACGATTCCGTTACTGTGACGACCGACCTACGTCGGGAGACGTCTCGAACAAACACGAGGTATGAGTGGGTACACACGAGGTATTAGCGGATTTCGGCCCTGGATCTCGTCCGATGCGGTCGAGACATCGGAGTACGGCGAAGCCGGTGTTGTGATCGGTGTCGGATCGCGCGATACGCTTCGTAATATAACTTGGTTCATATATGTATATATATTTTATATGTATGTGGTACTGAACGGAGGAACCGGGGTCGGTTTCGGGGGTACGACCCCGTCTCGCTCGTGTGAACCGCCTCGGGGTCAAGCCCCGAGGCACTCGGCCTGCTCCGCCTGTAGAGACTCGCGGATCGTTTGCTCCCGAGGCGCTTTACAGCAGGTCTCCCGAGGCGACTCACAGCTGTCCCGGCGATTCACTCGGCGAGTATTCGGAAGTCCGCCATGCTTTTCGCGAGGAACAGTCCGCCGATGACGACACACAACGTCGCGTACAGCGCTTCGTCGAGGAACACGGAGAACCCCGCGCCCGAAAGGACCAGGAACGCACCCACGCTGCCGTTGACGCGCATCCTCGTCGCGTTTGGCCGTGTCATGAACGCTCTACGACGGTGAACGAAAAGAGTGTGACGGCCTCGGGCGTGTTACGCTGACCCGTCGGACCGGCTCTGCCACACGCCACGGAGCAGGTTTATGGCCGGTTCGGTGATGAACACGACCACGATCGCGATCCAGAGGATGATGGCGATGGTCCCCTCGAAGAAGTACGTCGGATCCTGCCTGCTGATGAGCATGCTCCGGAGGAACGCACCCTCGATGATCGGTCCGAGGATCACCCCGAGGATGATCGGGATCAGCGAGTAGTCGTTCTCGCGCATCACGAACCCGATGATCCCGAACAGGAACATCAACCAGACGTCGAACAGACTCGATCGCATCGCATACGCCCCGATGACGGTCAACACGAGGATCGCCGGCACGAGCATGTGGGCGGGAAGGGTGACGACGCGCACGAGGTACTTCGAGATGGCCAGTGCGAATATCACCAGCGCCACGTTCGCGACGAGTAGCGAGAGGATGATGATGTTGGCCTCCAGCGCGAAGTCCTGCATGAGTTCGGGTCCCGGTCGAACGCCGTGTAACAGCAGCGCGGCGAGCATGACCGCGGTCGTTCCGCTTCCCGGGATCCCGAGCGCGAGCGTCGGGACGAGCGAGCCGGCGGTCACCGCGCTGTTGGAGCCCTCGGACGCGATCACACCCTGTGGGTTCCCCTTGCCGAACTCCTCCGGTTTATCCGACTGCGTCTTCGCGATCCCCCAACTCACGAAGTTCGCGACGGAGGTCCCTGCCCCGGGCATCGATCCGATGACGAGACCGATAGTCGCCGCTCGAACCACGTCGATCGGACGGCGGATAACGTAGACGAACCCCGAGAGGATGTCGCGGTAGCTCGTTTTGATGTCCGTGTCCGAGCTGATCGCCTTCTTGTTGATGAGGTAGAACAGTTCGGAGATCGCGAACAGCCCGACGACGACCGGAACGAACGGCACCGAGTCGTACAGCGCGAAGTAGCCGAAGTCGAGCCGCCGCTGTCCGGTCGTCGGATCGACGGGCATCGCCGCGATCAGCAGTCCGAGGAACCCGGCGACCAACCCCTTCCGGATGTTGTCCCCGATCGCGGCCGCGACGGCGGCCAGCCCGAAGAGGCCGAGAACGAATATCTCCCGGTTGGTGAACATGAATGCCAGCTGTCCGATCGGGTCCAGAAGCAGCAGGATCGCGACGGCGGCGAGGAGGCCGCCGATCGTGCTCGCGAGGATCGAGATCCCGAGCGCCTTCGATGCCTCTCCTTTCTGTGACATCGGGTACGCGTCGAGTACCGTCGCCGTCGCGCCGGCGGTCCCCGGAGTGTTGATGAGTACGGCCGGGATCGCGCCGCCGTAGTTCGCGCCGACGTAGATCGCCGACAGGAACACCAACGCGATCTCCGCGGTCATCGGGAGCGTGAACGGCAGCGCGATGGCGACGGTGTTCGTCCCGGTAAAGCCCGGGATCGACCCCGCGAGAATACCGAACACCACCCCGATGAATATCAGCGCCAGGTTCTCGACGGTCAACAGCACCTCGAGTGCTTCGAGGATCATCTCCATCGCTTCTCACCCCCGTCGTGTCGCGCGGACGTCGGTGAGACGTCGGAGATCATATCCCCAACACCCCCTCCGGCGGCTGCAGCCCCATCAGCTGAATGAACAGCCCGTACACTGCGACCAATACGAGCACCGAGACGCCGACCATCACCTTCGGATCGCGTAAGCCACCCAACAGCATGATCGCGATCATCCCAGCAAACGACGCCGGGAAGAACCCGAGAAAGTCGATCGTCCCGATGTAGACGATCCCGACGAACACCAACCCGATCGACCGGTTCCACTTCCGGGCCCGGTGCCGGACCGACTCGGCGAACGTCAGGTCGCCCGACCGTCCCCACAGATCACGGAGCTCGGTTACCGAGACGCTGACGACCGCGACGACCAGCATGGAGATGACGAAGTACGGGTAATAGAGGTTCGATCGCCTGAGTTCACCGTACGTGTTCTCGATGTAGAGTGCCGCGAGAACGAGTCCCGCGACGGGGAACGCGAACCGGACCAGCGTGACGTACGCCGTCGACAGCCGGGAGGTGTCGTCGTCGTCGCCGTCGCTCGCCGCTCCCGAGTTCTCGTCCGGATCCTCCGGCGGTTCAGCGTCGGCTCGTTCGTCCGGTTCGGCCTCGGTCGCGAGTGTATCGGTTGTCGATGTGTTTGAACTCATTTAAAAATCGAAAGGGTCGGGAGAGATCCGTTAGTTCTGGACGTACTCTTGGAACAGCGGGATGAACTCCTGGTACGTTTCGTAGGCGGCCCGCAGGATCTCCTCGGTCTCGTCGGGGTCGTTCCAGACGAGCTTCCCGAGTTCGCCGATCTCGTCTAAGTCGGCACGGTACTCCTCGTTCTGGTGCGCCTCGTAGAACGCCTCCTGAACGTGCTCGTACCGGCTCGGGTGTGCCTCCGCGGCGTCCGCCGAGACGTAGTAGAACTGCGTCCCGTTCGTCGGGTCGTAGTTGATGTCGGTGCCGAGCGCCTCGTTGATCGGCGGGGCGTCGTTCGTCAGGTCCGGTTCCGGGTTCTCCTCCGAGTAGATACAGAGACAGGTCGACTCGTCCGCGATGCTCGCGCTGTTGTACACACTGCGAGCCGCCACATCGATCTCGCCCTGTAACAGCGCCGTCTGGGTCGGTCCGCCGCCGTCGAACGGCACCAGCGTGAAGTCGATCCCCGTCGCCTCCATGAGCTGGATGATCGACAGCATGTTCCGGTTCGTTGGGCCGGATGCGCCGACGGTGAGCTCGCCGGGATTATCGTCCGCGTAGTCGACGAGTTCCTCGATCGTCTGGAACCGGTCGTCGTCGGGACGAACTCGGATGATCGCCGCCTCGCCGGAGAGGGTTCCGAGCGGTCGGAGGTCGTCGAGCGTGAAGTCGGGGTCCTCGCCCTCCGCCTCGTCGAACGCGACCGCGGCGGGAGTCGCCGGGGAAAGCGTTCCACCGATCCGGAGGAGCTCGCCGTCCTCCGCGACAGTGTTCGCGGCGATCCGCGTTCCGGCACCGTCACGATAATCGATGCTGAGGTTGGTTCCGAGCGCCTCCTCGAAGTACGGCTGAATCTGCCGCATGTTCGTGTCGACGCCGCCACCCTCCGAGTAGGCGTTGATGAAGTCCAGCGACGACGGTGGGTAGTCGTCGACTTCCTCCTGATCGTCGCCGTTGCCGCCGTTACCGTTGCCGCCGTTACCGCCGTTGCCATCGTCCGGAATCTCCTCGTCGTCCGAACAGCCCGCGAGAGCGACTGCCGCTCCGCCTGCTCCCAATGTCTTGATGAACGTCCTTCTGTCGCTTGTTGTCATGATCCGTCTTCACAAGAGGGTTATGTCTATTTATATTTTTTGTGTAGGACACAACGACGTTCGAGTCAGTGAGCGAACGTGGTGGCGG
The DNA here is from genome assembly GCF_048380895.1 of Halorubrum rarum. Lineage (NCBI taxonomy): Archaea > Methanobacteriati > Methanobacteriota > Halobacteria > Halobacteriales > Haloferacaceae > Halorubrum > Halorubrum rarum. Next base: position 14,137 of record NZ_JBLWMN010000026.1, read on the forward strand.
TCGAATCGCCAGTTGACGGTGATTGCGTAGGTTGACGGTGATTGCGTAGGTTGACGGTGATTGCGTAAGCGATGCGCGTCCGACGCGTCGGAGACCGTACCCGGTAGTAAGGACGTACCGGCCACTCGGGGCGTGCTTGCCGACCGAGACGGAAGGTCCGAACGGGTGCGACCGCGCCGTCAGTCGACGCGGTACTCCTCGAACACGTCCTCGTCGATCGTGATTCCGAGTCCGGGTTCGCTCGGCGGATCGATCCGCCCACCGTCCTGTACGTAGATCGAGTCGCGGTTCTCGACGTACGGTCCTGCGATGTACTCGCCGGGGTCGTCGATGTCGTCGTCGAGGACGGCGAACTCGATCAGTTCACACTGTCTGCTCGCCGCGGCGACGTGGAGGCTGGCGGCGTAGTTGATCGCCGGGCCGAGCGCGTGCGGAACCATCTCCTTGTTGAACGCCTCGACGAGCGATGCGACGCGCGTTGCGCCGGTGATGCCGCCGACGTAGTCGAGCGACGGCTGGTAGATGTCGAGCGCACCGGCCGTGAGGTGATCGAGGGCTGGGTAATGTGGCGTGTGCGTCTGGTACCCGGAGATGGGGACCGCGACGTCGTCGTTGAGCTGCGCCTGTCCCTGGATGTCCGTGTGGGCGATGGGCTCTTCGAACCACTCGACCTCGTACTCGCTCGCGGTCTCCGCGACTGCACGGGCGTCGGTGTAGTTGTAGGAGGTGTTGGCGTCGATGGCGAGCCCGAAGTCGTCCGGGATCTCGTCCATGATCGTCTTGATCCGGTGGCGGTCCTCGGCGACGCCGAAGCCCGCACCGATCTTCATCGCCTTGAACCCCTTCTCGTGGAGCCAGTCCGCGTAGTCGACGAGCTCTTCGGCCGTCTTGTCCGCCGGGAACGTCGCGTACGCGTTCACTTCGCCGGTCTGTCCGCCGAGAAGCTGGTAAACGGGTTTCCCTGCCTCCTTCCCTTTGATGTCCCAGAGCGCCTCGTCGATCGCGCTCAGCGCGCCGTACGCACCGGCCCGCTTCACGTGGAGGTACAGTTCGTGCCAGATCGCCTTGACGTTCTGCGGGTCCTTCCCCTCGATGTGACGAGACATCGACTCGATGCTGCGTGCGAGGAAGTGGTTGTTCTCCTCCGACCGGTAGAACGACTCGCCGTATCCGGTAATTCCCTCGTCCGTGTGGATGCGGACGACGACGGAACTGATCTCGAGTTCGCGGGCCCCGACCTGTGCCGGGAGAGATGCGGCGTCGACGGCACTGCCGAGAACAGCAGTTTCCACGTCTGTGATCTTCATCTGTGATTGGAAGGCGATACCACAGGGTCTAATATTTTGCGGTCGATCGCATCGATCGCCCCGTCCGTCCCGTCACTCGTTGACGACGATCTGTGCGGGTCCGCGTGCGTCGAACCGCTCCTTGTCGGCAGTTATCGTGACGGCCCGCTCGAACTCGTCGAGGCCGTCCAGCTCGTGGGTCACGTACTCCTCGATCGACACGCGGTCGCTCGCGACGAGTTCGGCGGCGAGCCCTCCGGTGTCCCTTCCCGGTCCGACGGTTGCGACACCCGTCACGGGGTTGTTCCACGTCACGCTCTTCTTCCGGATGGCCCGTGCCGAGAACGTCACGTCACCGATGACGTATCCGACTTGCACGACGGTTCCGCCCGCTCGTACCATCTCGACCGCCTGTGCGATCGGGTCGGAGCCGCTGGTCGCGTGTGACTGCTCACCGCCCACGGCCTCGAACACGACGTCGGCACCGACGCCGTCGGTGTGCTCCGTGACCGCGCGGACGGGATCGACCTCGGTGGCGTCGATGGGGTCGAGGCCTCTCTCCGCCGCGATCCGGAGCTTCTCCGGGTTCACGTCGACGACGTACACGCGCTGGGCTCCTTCGAGCAACGCGAGTTGGGCGCACTGATACCCCATCACCCCGGTTCCGACGACGGCGACGACGTCGCCGGTTTCGATCCCGCTGTCGCGGACGGAGAGTATCGAACTGGCGAGCGGCTGCAACGCGGCCACCTCCGCGTCGGAGAGCGACGACGGCACGGAGCGAAGCGCCTTCCCCGGAATGGCGGCGAACTCCGCGAGCGCCCCCGGAACGTCGTAGCCGACGTACGTCTTCGTCGGACAGTACAGCTCGTACCCCGATCGACAGTACGTACACTCCCCGCAGTGTACCTTCGCCGGTGCGTACACGCGATCGCCGACGTCGACGTGGTCGACGCGTTCACCGCGCTCGACGACGCGGGCGCTGAACTCGTGCCCGAACAGCCGAGCGGGTCCGTCCGCGAGCCGGTCCCGAACGCTCTCGTGGTGGGCGATCTTCTTGCCCCGATACAGTTCGCACTCGGTCACACTGAGCTGCACGCGACGCACGTCCACCAACACCTCCTCCGGTCCGGGCTCCGGTCGGGGAACGTCCTCGATACGTGCGTCCTCGAAGTCATGGCAGACAACTGCTCGCATATGTCGGCCTTACTGCACAGCGACCTATACGTTCTGATCGCGGTTCACGCCGGCTCAGAGCACGTACCGGCTCCAGCCACCGTCGACGCTCACCACCTCACCGGTGACGTAGCTGGCTCGCGGGGACGCGACGAACGCGACGGCGTCGGCGAACTCCGACGGCTCGCCGGGCCGATCCAATGACACTTCGTCGACGCGGCTCTCGAGGGCTTCCTCGCGAGTGAGTCCCCGCTGCTCGGCCCGTCGTTCGACTTTGTACTCGATCCGATCCGTCATGATGAACCGCGGCGTCACCGTGTTGGCGCGAACCTCCGGCGCGTACTCACGGGAGATCGACTTCGTCAACCCGTACAGCCCGAGCCGGAAGACGTTCGAGATCGCGTGGCCGGTGGGCGACTCGCGTGCCGACGCGCTCGTCACGGTGACGAGCGATCCCACGTCGCTCTCGCGGAGATGCGGGAGCGCCGCCTCACAGAGCCATCGAGTGCTGGAGATCACGCCCTCGTAGCTGTCGTTCCACTGTCGTTCGGTCGCCTCCTCGAACGTCACGGCCGGCGGTCCGCCGTGGTTGGTCACTTGGACGTCGATCCCACCGAACTCGTCGACTGCGGCCGCGATGAGCCCCTCGACGTCGTCACGCTCGGTCAGGTCACAGACCACCGGTAACACGCGATCGTCGTCGACGCCGGTTTCCGCCCGTACACGGTCGGCGGCGTCCTCGATGCTCTCGCTCGATCGTGAACAGATCGTGACGTTCGCTCCTTCCTCGAGGAACCGTTTGGCGGTCTCATAGCCCAGTCCCTTGCTCGATGCGGCGACGACGACGGATCGGTCCGCGAGCTGTAAGTCCATGGTGTGTCTCCACCCAACACGGCCGACTCTAAATCAGTTGCGCTCGCTCCGATCGCGGTACACGCGGAACACGGACTCACGGTCGGACTCGCGGCCCACGGACGCACTCACGGTACACGGTCGGACTCGCGGTCGGACTCACGGCATAGGAGGGACCGCCGTTCTTCCGATCCGGCCGACTCTACCCCCACCGGAAGTATAAGGGACCCCTGTGTCCTCACTCCGCGTAATGGTCGACACGTACGAACGGTTCCGTGACGGGGTCCGAACGTACGATCTCGTCATCGTCGTTTCGCTTTTGTGGTTCATGGTCCAGTTCCTCCGGTTCGTCTTCCCCCCGCTGTTCGAGACCTTTCAGTCGACGTTCGCGGTAACGAACACCGAAACCGGGATCCTGTTCACCGCGATGATGCTCGCGTACTCCGCCGTCCAGTTCCCGTCCGGCGTGCTCGGCGATCGATACGGCCGCCCGCTCGTCATCCTCGTCGGAGCGAGCGTGTTCACGGGGGCCGCGCTTTTGGTCGCCGCGAGTCCGTCGTTCCTGGTCATCATGCTCGGTGCCGTCCTCATCGGGCTGGGAACCGGCCCACACAAGGCGGTCGCGATCCCGCTTCTGTCCCACAAGTACGAGGACCGAACCGGGCGCGCGCTCGGGACGATGGACACGATCGGCCAGTTCGGCGGCATGGTCGCCCCGCTCGTCGTCGTCGGGGTCTTGAGCGTCTTCGTCTGGCAGGGCGTGTTCGTTCTCGGTGCGGTCGTCTCGGCGGTCCTGGTGGTGACGTTCTACGTCGTCGTTCGCGGCGACACCGAACTCCGCGTGAAGGGGTCCGTATCCCAGTCGCCCGATGACGGCGGCGACGAGGGATCGACGACGAGCTATCTCTCCGTGTTCAGTGACCGGTCCCTGCTCGTGTTCGTCGTCGTGACGATGCTTTTCACCTTCGCGTGGAACGGGCTCTCCTCGTTTTTCCCGCTGTTTCTCGCGACGGAGAAGGGACTCTCCTCGGGGATGGCCGGCGTCCTGTACAGCCTGCTGTTCGTCGCGAGCGTCAGTCAGGCCGTCACGGGCGATCTCAGCGACCGTATGGGTCGGCTCCGAGTCAGCGTGGTGCTTTTCGTGTTCATGTCGGTCGGCCTCGCCGGCCTGATCGCGCTCGAATCGCTCGCCGCACTGGTGCTCATCACGGCGGTGGTGGGTATCGGGTTCCACGGCTTCCGGCCGGTTCGGGACTCGTACCTCATGGACGTCATTCCTGACAGCGTCGGCGGCGGCACGCTCGGGGTCATTCGGACGGGTATGACGGCCGTCGGGGCCCTCGCACCGGCAGTGACGGGGTACCTCTCCGACACCGTTGGGTTCGTCGTCGCGTTCCTGGTGCTCGGTACGGCGGCGGCCATCGCGGGGGTTCTCACCTTCCTGCTCAGATGAGCTCTTCCTGCTCAGATGAGCTCTCCGGCCGTTCGCTCCCGACGGGGCGTCATCAGACACGACCGTCCGCCGTTTCGACGTGTCGCTCTCGTCTGACGATCGCGGAGCGGAGGAAAACGTTCATACGTCTCCGGTTCATCCCGTTCGTCATGGACGAACGATCGAGGTTGATCCGGTCGATCGAAACGATGTTCGACGTCGTGACGGTCCTCGTCGAAAACGACGGCGCGGGCGTGACCGAGGTCGCGACGGAGCTCGACCTCGCGAAAAGCACGGTGCATCAGCAGCTCTCGACGCTCCGCGAGCTGGGGTATGCCGTAGTGGAGGACGGCGAGTACCATCCGGGGCTTCGATTTCTGGAGATCGGCGAGCACACGAGGGAACGCAAACGGATGCACGTCCTCGCGGAACCGCTGGTCGAGCAGTTGGCCGACGAGACGGCGGAACGCGCCCAGTTCTTCGTCAAGGAACACGGGCGTGCGATCTACCTCTACACGAAGGAGGGGGAGCGCGCCGTCAAAGTCAACCGCCGTCCCGGAAAGGTCAGATATCTCCACTCCAGTGCGGGCGGAAAGGCGATCCTCTCGGGGATGTCCCGCGAGGACGTGGAGGCGGTGATCGAGAGGTGGGGACTGCCGGCGGAAACCGAGAAGACCATCACCGACGACGCGGCGCTGTTCGAGGAACTGGACCGCATCTCCGAGCGCGGGTTCGCCACGAACAAAGAGGAGTCGATCACGGGGCTGTGGGCGCTCGGCGTTCCCGTCACGGTGGACGGAGAGGCCGTCGCCGCCTTCAGCGTCTCCGGTCCGCGATACCGTCTCGAGGGCGACTGGTTCACCGAGGAGCTGCCGGGCCTGTTGCGAGGAACCGCGAACGAGCTCGAACTGAAACTCGAGTACTCGTAGTCGACGATCGAGCCCACGGACACGCAGTAACAATTAATGGGACGCGCTTGCTGGTAGGGAACGATGACGATCGTATCAACCATCGACGACGCTGACGACGCACGGATCGTCGCGGAAGGGAAGGCGCTCGCGGACGCGTTCGGCGAGGAGCTCCACGTCGTCCACGTGCAGGACCGAGAGGAGATCGAGGAGTCGGTCGGAAAACACGGGAAACGCACTGCCCGGGAGGAGGCGGCGGCGACGGCCGCGACGGTCGCGGAGACCGTCACCGACGAGTTCGAGGCGATCGGGCTGCTCGGTAATCCGGCCGCGGAGATCGATTCGTACGTCGACGAGGTCGACGCGCGATACCTCGTCGTCGGCGGCCGGAAGCGCACGCCGATCGGTAAGGCGTTGTTCGGAAGCGTCACCCAATCCGTGCTACTCAGCGTCGATACGCCGGTCGTGACGGTCCGGACCGGCGACACCTAATCCGTTCGTCACTGACGAACGTTCTGTGACGGGAATCGGTAGAATATGACGAACGTCGCAGTATCGAACGGATCCTCCAATGATTCCAGCATTACCTCCGGCTCGGGAGATATATCATTATTATATGTTTAATATCTGTACGTCCGTCACGTCGTGTATTTACAATAATACGGTTGTAATGGAATCTGTTCGGCAGTACGCTCGTTCCGTACGGGCCGTCGATCTCGGCGGATCGTTCCCCGTTTGGTCTAGCTCGCTCGACGTTCGTCATTGACGAACGACTGAATGCGCATCGATTCGCCGTCGCTCGGCGTCCGCGCTGACGGCGGATAGAATTCTCCCGCTCTCGTCACATGGATCCGACGAAACGGTCGCCACATCGTTCCGACGAAAAGGTTAATATACGAACGCACCGCAGTCGGCTGTATGGGTGAAACAGCAGTGCTTGCGGAGTTCGTCGAGTCTGTCGTGTACGACGACGTGCCGTCGGAGGCGATCGAACACGCGAAAACCGCGATCCGTGACTACGTCGGTGTGGCGATCTTCGGCTCCCACCACGAGGTCGGCGAGCAGATGACGTCGTACGTGGACGCGTACGGTGGCGACGGCGACGCGACCGTGATCCATCGCTCTCCGAAGTCCGCGCCCGCGGCGGCGCTCGCCAACGGTGCGTTCGGCCACGCGATCGATTACGACGACACCTTCGAGTCGATCGTCATTCATCCGACGTCGCCGGTGTTCGCCGCCGCGCTCGCGGCCGCCGACGAAGCCGACGCCACGACCGAGGACCTACTTCTCGGGTACGTCGTCGGCTGTGAGGCGGCGTTCCGCGTCGGTCACAGCACGTATCCCGAGCACTACCAGAACGGGTGGCACAGTACCGGAACCGCCGGTTCGTTCGGGGCGACGGCGGCCGCGGCGTCGGTTCTCGGTCTCGATGCGGAGGAGATTGCCCGGGCGTTCGGGATCGTCGCCTCCGGCTCCTCGGCGCTCAAGAAGAACTTCGGGACGATGACGAAGCCCCTCCATGCCGGCCACGCGGCACAGATCGGCGTTCGAGCGACGCTGCTGGCGCGCGAAGGGTTCACGTCCGATCCCGAAGTGTTCGAGGGCGAAAACGGGTACAACCACGTCATGACGATCGACGGCGCGTACGATCCGTCCGAGATCACCGACGGTCTCTACGAGGAGTGGGCCGTTCAGGACATCGGGTACAAACCGTACCCGTCGGGCGTGATCACGCACGCGGCGATGGACGCAATGCGTGATCTCGTCACTGAACACGATCTCGAACCGGACGACGTCGAGGAAGTCGTCGTCACGCTCGAGCAGGCCGCCGACGAGATGCTGATCCACGCACAGCCGGACGACGCGCTGCAGGCGAAGTTCTCGATCGAGTTCTGTCTCGCCGCGGTGCTCCGCGAAGGCGACGCTGGGATCCACGAGTTCACGGACGAATACGTCACGCAGGAGGCGACCCGAGAGGTCATCGACAAGGTCACTCGGGACTTCAGAGAGGAGATATTCGGCGACCAGTACGCCGGCTACGGCGCGATCCTGCAGGTGACGACGACCGACGGCGAGACGCTCGACACGGAGGTTCGGTACGCGCCGGGCAGCCCGAACAACCCGGTGAGCGAGGACCGGCTCCGTGCGAAGTTCTTCGAGTGCGCCGAGACGCAACTCGACACCGACGAGGCGGAGGCGCTCGAAGCCGCCATCCTCGATCTCGAATCGACGGATATCGACGAGCTCCGCGGGTACCTCGCTTAAGCTCGACGGGAGAATACGTCGCGTGAGCCCGCGGGAGAACACGTCGCGTGAGCTCGCGGGAGTCACGTGAGATCAACGGGCTCAGGGGGATCCCGCAGGCCACTCCCGGAAACGTTTTGGGCCGCGGCCTCGTGGTCCCGTCGTGAACCACGAAGTCCTCAGTACCCGTTCCATCGATCGGGTCGAGACCGCGTTTGCCGACGTCGACACCACCGTGATCCCGAAGCGCCGGTACGAACGCGAGGAACTCATCTCACGGATCGGCGAGGCGCGCGGGTTGTTCGTTCACTCCGAGAACACGTTCGACGACGTCGTTATCGATCGGGCTCCGAACCTCGAGGCGATCGCGAAACCGGGATCCGGAATCGACAACATCGACCTCGACGCCGCGACCGAGGCGGGCGTCGTCGTCCTTCACACGCCCGGGATGAACGCCGTGGCGGTCGCGGAGTTCACCGTCGGTGCGATCCTCGCACGGCTCCGGCGGCTACCGGAGGCCCAGGCCCACCTCGCCGAGGGCGGATGGCGCTCAGAGGACTGGTGGGGGACCGAACTGCGGGGGAAAACCGTCGGGATCGTCGGACTCGGTGCCGCCGGGATGGAGACCGCCACGCGTCTCGATCCGTTCTGTGAGGAGTTCCTCGTGTACGACCCCTACGTCGACGACGACCGCGTCGCGGCGATCGACGGCGAATCGGCGTCGCTCGAGGAGGTCCTCTCGGCGTCGGATCTGGTGTCGATCCACGTCAGGCTCACGCCTGAGACTCGCGGGATGATCGGTGCCGAGGAGCTCGCGACCCTCGGTCCCGACGCGTATTTGGTGAACACGTCACGCGGCCCGGTCGTCGAGCGTGAGGCGCTGGTCGAAGCGCTCGAGTCCGGCACGATCGCCGGGGCCGTTCTCGACGTGTTCCACGAGGAGCCGCCCGATGCCGATGACCCGATCCTCGATCAGGACACGGCGTTCACGACGCCCCACCTCGCCGGAGCGACCACCGAGACGCGCACGCAAATGCTGAATGTGGCCGCAGAGAACCTGATCGCAGTGCTCGACGGCCGCGACGTCCCGACCGAGTACGTCGCGAACCCGAGCGTCCTGTAGCGCACAAGTCGGTACGCGCCGATCCGTCTCTTATATACCTCAACGTTCTTGTATATAAGATATGTTCTACTTTACTATCATATATTCCCCTCGACGGAGACGGATGGTCTCGCATCCGCCTGCCCATCCGCGGATGCGGATCCATACGACTCGGTATGGCGTTATACGATTTTTAAGCGCGTCTCATTCGGTTCTCCTGCGAGCGCGATCGGAGATCAGCGATCTTCAGCCCGTGCTATCGATCCGTACGCTCGAATCCTCCGAGACAGGTTATATCCCGGATATTATCTTATGTTACTCCGATTTCCGGATGATATATTGATCGGGACGCCGGAATGTCGCTTCGGAGACGGATTCGGAGCAAATGCGCTCATATATCTATCTTCTATATATGATGTTATATTTATATTTATGCGGAGGAGGGGGTACGTCTGACTCGTGTGCTTCGGGCACGGTTCGTCGCTCGTTCGTGCCGGCGTCACTGTATCCGTCGTCGCCGGTGACCCTTTCCGGCCCGCCGTCGTGGTCGACGTATGTCGACCGTCAGCGACACGTACATCGAGAACCGCCAGCGCGTCCAGCCGACGCACACGAACAACTACGAGTCCGCACACGGGGGAAACGTCGTGAAGTGGATGGACGAGGTCGGCGCGATGTCGGCGATGCGTCACGCCGGCGAGACGTGCGTCACGGCCCGAATCAACGAGTTGGATTTCAAGCGACCGATCCCGCAGGGAGACACCTGCGTCATCGAGTCGTACGTGTATGCGTCGGGACGGACGAGCGTCCGTGTTCGGCTCCGCGCGTTCCGCGAGTCGCCGCGGACCGGTGAACGCGAGATCACGACGGAGTCGTACTTCGTGTTCGTCGCCGTCGACGAGGACGGGTCGCCGACGCCGGTCCCGGAGTTGACCGTCGCCGGAGAGCGCTGCAGGGAACTCCGAGACGAGGCGCTCGCGGCCGAGCCCGACGAGTAGCTCGCCCCCGTACGAATCGAACGTGGACGTCCGGGACGACCTCGCATCCGCTTGACGTGGATTTTTCTCCGTTCGGTCCAATATCTATTCGATGACGCCACCACTCGCAGCGATCGATCTCGATTTCGTCCCGCTCGGTCGGACCGGCATTCGAACGAGCGAACTGCAGTTCGGCACGTGGCGCTTCGGCAAGGAGAACGAGTCGGGCGAGGTGGAGATCGGCGAGGAGCGCGCCCACGAGCTGCTCGACGCGTACGAGTCCGCCGGCGGCCGCTACATCGACACCGCCGACGTGTACGGTAGCGGGGCGAGCGAGGAGTGGATCGGCGACTGGCTCGCCGACCGCGACCGCGAACGCTACACGATCGCCTCGAAGATCTACTGGCAGATCCGCGACGGCGACCCGAACAGTCGGGGGACGAACCGGAAGAACGTCCGCCACCGCGTCGACGCCTTACTCGACCGGCTCGACACCGACTACGTCGATGTCCTCTACATCCACCGCTGGGACGACGACACGCCGACCCGAGAGCTGATGAAGACGCTGAACGGGCTCGTCGAGTCGGGCAAGGTCCACTACCTCGGCGCGTCGACGATGCGGCCGAACGCCTGGAAGGTCGCCCGTGCGAACGCCATCGCGGACGCACAGGGCTGGGAGCCGTTCACCGTGCTCCAGCCGCGGTACAACCTCGTCGATCGCGAGGTCGAGGGCGACTACCTGGAGTTCGCTCGTCAGCGAAACCTGGCCGTCTCCCCGTGGAGCCCGCTCGGACAGGGATTCCTGACGGGCAAGTACGATCGCGACGAGGACCTCCCGGCGGACTCGAAGGTCGCGTCGTCGAGCCGGTTCCAAGAATCGTACCTCACCGCGGAGAACTTCGACGTCCACGACGAGCTCGACGCGGTCGCCGACGAGGTCGACGCGTCGCCCGCACAGGTCGCGCTCGCGTGGCTCACTCATCGGGACGGGGTCACCGCACCCATCGTCGGCGCGCGCACGGTCGACCAGCTGGCGGAGAACCTCGCGGCCGCGACGATCGATCTCTCCGACGAGCAGGTCGACCGGCTGACGGCGGCGAAGCCGGGCCCGTACGAGGGACTGTAGCCACCTTCGACGGTCCCAGGTCGTCCCTGGCGCGACTCCGTCGATGACGGCCGTGAAACGGTGCGTCCGAACGTGTTCGCCGTCCTCCTTACGCCGTCTCGGAGCGGAGTTCATCGCATGCGAACGACCAACCCGACTCGCTCTCCACCGGAGGCGAACGCGGAGACGGCATCGTCGACGACGGGGGTCGAGACGACGGTGACGGTACGATGTACGGGGCACGTGCGCCGCGAGCTCGGCACTCACGAGTTCGAGTACACCTTCGAGGGCGACACGCTCCGCGAGTTCCTCGCCGAACTGTTCGCGGAGCATCCGGAGATCGAGGACATGATCCTCGCGGAGACGGAGGCGGAGGCGACTCACAGCGGCTGGGCACCGACGCCGGAGGAACTCCCCGGAACGTGGACGAAGAACCCCGAAGGTGAACAGACGATCGCGTACGCGCGGATCCTGGTCAACGGTCGGTTCAACGAGAACCGAAACGGGTTCGACACGGTGCTGTCCGACGGGGACCGCGTCGCGCTCGTATATCCGTTCATGTTCTGCTGTTGATCGTCTGCTGTTGATCGTCTGCTGTTGATCGTCTGCTGTTGATCGTCTGCTGTTGATCGTCTGCTGTTGATCGGGAGCGCCGCTGTGACGACGTACCGATGCTCCCGTTCGTCGTGTCCGGATGAACCAACCGGTGGTACGGGGATTGCTTTTATAAATGAATCCCACGAATCTCGATGTGTGACTTCCATACGAACCGAGTTAACGCGACGGGCCGACGACCGTGGTCGGGTCGCGCTGGGCTCCGAATTCAGCGGCGAGCAGGTCGAAATCGCGATATCTCGATCCGTCGATATCGACGAACTCCCGACGATGCGTGCCGTCCACTTCATGTCGCCCTCCGAGGTTTCGAAGGCACGGTTGTACTCGGGCATCGACCGGGACGATGCGGAGGCCCTCTTCGGGATCCATTGGGGTACCGGTCCCGTCTGGGAGCGGTCCGCATACGCTGCCAAGCAGTGGGATAGCGCATTGAAGGACTACAACGCGATGGAGAAGGCGTCTCGGGGTGCACTCGTATCGGCCTACTACGGTGCAAAAGCGAAGCGCTTGTACGAGAACAACGAATACGGTCTCGATGACCATCTCGTCATCGGCGTCTGTCCTCCAGAGTCCGACGTTCGGCCCGTCCCGCTGGAGGGTGACGACGGTACCGTTCACTTCGTGAAGACGCTTCCGTTAGTGAACACGATCGAGGTGTCTCGTACGAACCACAAAGCGCTCTTTCGAGACAACGTAAAAGGGCTCTCAGTCCACGAGACCGCTCAAAAGGCGGACCTGATCCGTGACGTGTACTCGAACAACGTCCGCTAGCCGGGTCCGATATCGTGCCGTGATTCCCCGCACGAGTCGCGCTCTTTTTACACCTCTCACGGGTAGATGTCGTCGATGACCGAATCGGGTGACAACGTCCGTGTCCGCTAACCGAAAGGGCGACCGTCGGGAGCGCGAACTCGTCAACGCCCTCGACGACGCCGGCTTCGCGGTGATGCGTGCCCCGGCCAGCGGGTCCGCCACCGAGCGAGAGCTGCCGGACGTGCTCGCGGGCGACGGCGATGAGTTCTACGCGATCGAGGCGAAATCGAGCGCGGGAAACCCCATCTATCTCGACGGTGAGGAGGTCGAAGCGCTGCTGTTTTTCGCGCGCAACTTCGGTGCGAAGGCCCGGATCGCGGTCCGGTTCGACCGCGAGGACTGGTACTTCTTCCACCCCGGCGACCTGTACACGACCGACGCCGGCTCCTACCGTGTCAAAAAGGAGACCGCTCTCGCCGACGGCGTCGATTTCCCCGAGTTCGTCGGCGACACTCGGAAGGTCACGCTCGATGAGGTGGGAACCGACCCGAACGAGGAGCGCCGAACGATCCTCGAGGCCGTTCGCGACGGACACATGAGCGTCGACGACGCCGTCGACGTGCTGTAGCCCGTCGCATCGGTTGCGCTCCCGACCGATCCACGGTCGGCCGCGATCGCTTCCACCTCGGCTGCGGATCCTCGGGTCCGTTGAAATCCTTGTCAGTTGCTATAGAATCGCCCGATTGCGGTCAATACGGGTAAAGCACAGATCGCTCAACACAGGCACAGCGGTGATCGATGACGGGAGTACGTGAATCAGATCGGTGGCGTGGTTGTTTATAGGTGGGACTGGGTTGTTGCTGGCGGGTGTTTATAAATGATCGACGACGCTGCGATGAACGCCTGCAAAGCCCCAGCCGCTCGCTTATAAGCGGTTTCACTCGGATCGACGGTACACACCTGCATAGCCCCAGCCGCGACGACTCGCGCGCCTTGCTGTCGTTCGAAAATCGAAGATTTTCGTGATGACAAGAATCCAAGATTCTTGAACCACGCGCCTCGCTCGCGGTGCTCGCTGCGGTGTCGCCGGCGGCAGAGCCGCCGGCTGCCCGTGGCGCGTCGCGCCACGCTGCTTACTGCGGCGGGCTTCGTCCCACCGGGAGACTTCGTCTCCCGAGCCCCCGCTCACTCCGTTCGCGGGGATCACGGCTGCCCCTTTGAGTCCCACCCGACCGCACCGCAGCCGCGCCTCACGCCTCCCCAACCTCGTCAGGGGCGGTCGCCGGACCCGCTCGGCGACCGCCCCTGACTCCCTCGCGCGCGCTCCTCGCGCCCGCCGGGCGCTCGGAGGCACGCGCCACCGCGTCGTTCGTTTATAAGTAGTCGTCGCTGCCGCTCGCGGTCGTTTAAATGTAGTATCGCGACCGGTCGACTGCGATACGTACTCCCGATGTCGATCAAAAAGCCCCGTTCAGCGACCAACTGTTTCAGACAAGAACATCTGTAAACTACCCCACCCTACTTCGCTCACCGCATAGGCGGTTCGCTCGTTGAGGGTGTCGTCAGAAGCGGAGCTTCTGACTGCTAACCAGAAATCTCTGATTTCTGGTGATGGGGCTTTGATGTGGACTCCCGGCAATCAGTCGCCAGCAATAGGCTGGTGACTCTCGCCGCTCAACGTCCCACCATTCACACGCACGTCTACTGGTGCGTCTCCGCTCCCCGACTTGGGCGAGGAACGGAGTCTGTGTTGTCGCTTTCGCGCGTACCGCACGCCAATGTTCTTCGCAGCGTTATAATCCGCGTTCACTTCGTAACCACACTTCTGGCACTCGAAATGTTCTCCGTGGCGGTTGTCCTCATGCGTGAACCCACAGTCCGTCCGAGAACAGCGTTGGGACGTGTGATTCGGCTCGACTTGCTTCACAGAGACGCCCTGTTCGGGCGCTTTGTACTCGACGTACTCGTACAGGCGTCGGAACGCCCAAACGTGGTGCCACTTCGCCTGCGGAAGTCGCTCTCGGATGTCCGTTAGGTCCTCGAACGCGATCACGTCGCATCCGTTCTCGACGGCTTCCGTGACGATCTCGTTGGCGACGACATGGATGTACTGTTTCCGCCACGCTTCTTCGCGCTTTCCGAGGCGAAGGAGTGTGTTGTGCGCGGCTTGCGTGCCGCGCTGTTGCATCTCACCACGCCGCTTCTCGAACTCGCGGCACCAATGATCGTAGTCGTCACCTTGCCAGAATGTGCCGGTCGAAGAGACGGCGAGGCTGTTGACGCCGAGGTCGATACCGAGGACTGTTTGGTGCCCGGTATCTTCCGAAACCTCGTCATCGTCCTTCCGGGTTGTAATGTGGAAGTAGAACTCGTCGGTCGCCTTGTCGTATTGGAGTGTACTCGCACGGAACTCGTACTGCTCCGAAAGAACGTACTGCTCGTAAGGCGTTGGGCTGTCCGCTGGGAGTACAAAGTCGCACTCTACACGCCCGTTGACGGTTGAGAGCGAGACGTTGTTCTGGTAGAAGGTCGCACTCCGCTTGTCGTAAAGCATACTCCACGACGTGAACTCCGGCTGGCTCACACGCTTGCCCTGTTTCCACCGTTCGACGCACCCTTTCGTCGCTTGAACGGCACGTCGGATAGCTTCTTGGACGAGGTTCGCAGTGAGATCAGTTTCTTCCCGCAGCTCGTCATAGAGCGCGTCTCGTGCAGTCGTGTTCGCTGTAACGCAACTCGTGTAGGAGCGGTCGTCCCAACAGAACTCGGCTGCACGATTCGCACAGTAAAGGAATTGTCGCGCGGATTCGTGGAGGTCGTCGCGCCGCTCATCGGGAACGACGAGTTTGACCGGCGCGGTTCGACGCACCTCCATACTTCAGATGTTGAATTAACGGTACTTAAGCACTTGGGAGTCTAACGGCCGCAGTATGCCGGTTGTGTCGTCCCATGTCGGTTTCCTCTCCGACCTACTCACTCGCTTCGCTCGCTCCTTGAGGACGGAGGCTCCACCTTGAATCATGCTGAAAAACAGGACATCAACGGAGTCGGATCCTCCATACGATGACTCTCGGTATACTCATGCGTTTTCTTTGATCGTATATGAGGATCTATACGATCATCTCTATGGTGAAGACTGGGCTGCTATTCAATCTATGGCGGATAGATAATGATAATCGTCTATCCTGTCAAAAATTGTTAAGTGGTCGTGAACGTAATTAACAGGTAGAAAGCGACGAGCCGTCCATCGACGGTCGGTTCGGACGTTCACACGACCATGTCAGTCGAGATCGACCCAAGCGACCACGAACCGAGCCTTCACGGAAGCACGACCACCCGCGGTAGCCGGAGCGACGAAACGAACGAGGTCGACACCGAGGTCTCCGCGGACGTCGACGTGACCGGCCTGTTCGAGCGCGTGTTGGTCGTGACGAACGGCGAGGATCCGGGCGACGCGGCGATCACCGCCGGCGTCGATCTGGCGGCGGCTCACGGTGCGACCGTCGACGCGCTGTACGTCGTCGACACCACCGAACACTGGGACATGGCGGTCGAGCGACGCGAGCGCACGGGTGAGGCGGCCGTCGAGGCGGCGGCGGCACACGGCGACCGCCTCGGCGTCGACGTCGAGAAGTGGTTCCGATACGGCACCGCTCACGAGGAGGTGCTCGGCTTCGCCGAGGCCCACGACGTCGACGTGATCGTCGTCGGCTCGGCCCGCCGGACGGGGCTCGACCGCCTCGTCAACCCGGAAACGATTCCGGTCCGAGTCCAGCGCGGTGCCGACTGTCCCGTGTTGGTCGTCGGCGTCGACGGCGAGTAGACTCGGAACGCGTCGCGCTCCGGGACCCTACACGCCCGTCGAGTACCGCAGAATACCGGCGACGCCGCCGAACGCGTCGAGGAGCTGTTCGCCCTTCTCGAAGTCCGTTGAGATGAACTTCGTCTCCGTCCCGCGCTGTTCGGCGATCGCCATCAGGTGTTCGATGACGTCCTCGCGCTCCTCGACGGCGGCGTCCTCGCCGCACTCGGTACACTCGTGGGTCGGCGTCGAGTGGCGGGCGTCGACGACCTCGTACTCCTCGTGGCCGTTCGGACACTCGTAGACGACGACGTCCGAGCGGAGGTCCTCGGAGATGAGCAGCCGATCGACCGAACCCATGATCAGGTTCCGGCGGGTCTGCTCGAAGCCGTAGGTGGCCTCCTCGCCGGTGTGGAGGTTCTCGAAGAAGGTGTCCATCTGGCGTTTGTCGTCGACGATCTCCTGGTCGGCGAGCGCCTCGCTGGCGTTGTCGACGAGGTCCTTCAGGCCGGATTCGTCGGTGTACGCGACGTCGAACTTCCCGAGCACCTTGTCCTGGAGCTCGTGGTGGAGGTAGTCGCCGTCGAGGAACTCGTCTTTCGTCGGTGACGGCCCGCCGACGAGGATACCGTCCAGCTCGTGGCGCTTGGCGACGAACAGGTCGTTCGCCATCCCCGCGACCTCCTGATAGAAGTTGTCGATCGCTTCCAGCCGGAGGCGGGCGAACCGCTGGGCGGACTGCCCCCCTTTTCGCTGTTTGCCGGGGACCAGCGAGGACGCGGACTTGACCGGTTCGATTCGTTTCCCCTTCAGCCAGCCGACGTTGGCCTCGCGGCGATCCAGGACGATGAGCCCGAACAGGCCGGAGTCCTCCAGCATGTGCTCGAGCGGCTCGGTGAGGAACTCGGAGTCACAGTGGTATCGGAACGACTCCACGGGGTTCGGCGGCGACTCCAGCGTCCGGGTGACCATGTCCGTCTGTCCGCCGCCGGCGTTGATCGCGCCGGAGAAGATCACCATTCCGTTCGCCGGGGGAAACGTGTCGTAGTACCGCAGTCGGTCCTTGATCGACGTGAGCGCGTCTTGAACGTTCGTCCGGGTCTGTTTGGACTTGATGTTGGCCGCCTCGCTGTGCTCTTGGGTGACGTGGGCGACCACGTCGGATACCTGCTTGTCCTCGGGGATGTAGATGGTGACGAGCTGGGTGCCGGAGCCCTCGTACTCCGTGAGCTCCTCGATGACCTTGCGGAACTCGTACTTCCGCCGGTCCTCGCTCGCCTCCTCGGCGTCGCTGCTCATTACGTACTACTCGCCGCCGTGCGTGTAAGTAACCTTTGACCTCGGAATCGGGTGTGTTCGGCGGCGAACGCGGACACCGGACCGTCCGATTCGGCGGGGTCACGCCGACCCCTCGCTACATCGACGTCGGGGCCTCGACGCCGAGCGCGTCGAGCGCGTTCGCCATCGTGTTGCGCGCGGCGACGACGGTCGCGAGCCGGGCGTCCCTGAGGTCGTCGCGCTCGGCCGTCAGGACGGGGCATTCGCGGTAGAAAGCGTTGTACGCCTCGGCGAACTCGCGGGTGAACGTCGCGACCGAGTGCGGCTCCAGATCGTCCGCGGCCGCCTCGATGACCGCCGGGAAGCGGGCGACCTCGCGCAGGAGGTCCCGCGCCGCGCCGGTCTCCAGGACGCTCGCGTCGACGGTCTCCGAGTCGATATCGCTGGCCGCTCCGCTGACGCCGGGAACGTCGACGCCGGCCGCCGCGGCCTCGTCGACGATCCCGCAACAGCGCGCGTGGACGTACTGGACGTACGGGGCGGACTGCGCCTCGAAATCGAGCGCGTCCTCCCACTCGAAGGTGATCGTCTTCGAGGGCTGTTTCGAGACGATGTCGTAGCGGACCGCGCCGATACCGACCTGATGGGCGATGCGGTCGACGTCGTCGTCGGTGAGGTCGTCGTCGCGGATCCGGTCGTCCATGCGGCTTTCGACCTCCTCGCGGGCGCGGTCGATCGCCTCGTCGAGCAGGTCGTCGAGCATGACGCCCGTCCCCTCGCGAGTCGACATCCCGCCCTCGGGGAGGTTCACCCACGAGTAGTGGATCGAATCGAGCCGGTCGGTGTCGTTGCCGAGCACCTGCAACGCGGCGTCGAGCTGATCGGCCTGCAGCTTGTGGTCCTCGCCGAGTACCGTCACCGCGCGGTCGTAGTTGGCGAACTTCCACTCGTGGTGGGCCAGGTCCCGAGTGGTGTACAGCGAGGTGCCGTCCGAGCGGAGGAAGACGAGGTTCTTCTCGATGCCCCACTCGGAGACGTCGAGCTGCCAGGCGTCCTCCTCGTACACCGCGTGCTCGCTCTCCTTGAGCCGTTCCGCGACGTCGTCCGTCGAGCCGTCGCGCATGAACCGCGTCTCCTTGACGAACTCGTCGAACTCGGCGGGGAGCCGCGCGAGGCACTCGGTCATCCCGCCGAGGACGGCGTCGACGACCTCCTGAACGCGGTCGTACGTCTCCTCGTCGCCGCCCTCCAGCCCCTGGAGAATCTCGGTGATCTCGGCTTCGGCGGCCTCGACGTCGTCGGGGTCGGCGTCCTCCAGATAGGCGTTCCCCTTCCGGTAGTAGCGGACCAGATCGTACTCGATCCGGTCGCGAGCGGGGGGTTCCGCGAGGTCGTCCTCGTCGAACGTCTCGTAGGCCCACGTGAAGACGGCCATCTGCCGACCGGCGTCGTTGACGTAGTAGTGACGCTCGACGTCGTAGCCGGCGTACTCGAGGACGTTGGCGACCGCGTCGCCGACGATCGGGTTGCGAGCGCGTCCGACGTGAACCGGGCCGGTCGGGTTCGCGCTCGTGTGCTCGACGACGACGGAGGTCTCTCGGTCGGGGAGGCTGCCGTACGCCTCCTCGCCCGCGGCCGCGGTGAGCGTGTCCGCGAGGTACCGATCGCTCGCGTGGAAGTTGACGTACGGGCCGGCGGTGTCGACGCGGGCGAGGTAGTCGTACCCGTCGACGTCGACCGCGTCGGCGACGTCGGCCGCGACGCTCGGCGGTGCGGTGCCGACCTCGCCGGCGAGCCGGAACGCCACGCTGGAGGCGAGGGTCGCGTCCATGTCGTCGGGGGGCCGCTCGATGCCGAGATCGTCGGCCGGGAGATCGAGGCTCGCGAGCGCGTCGGCGAGCGCCGTCGCCACCTCCGACCGGAACTGCCTGAACATGTACGCCCGTTCGTGTGTCGACCTAAAAGGCCCTTCCGAAGCGTGGCGCGTCGCCCCCGACGGAACCGAGCGGTGCGTCCCGGCATCCGCAGTTCGACTCCGTCCCCGGCATCCGCAGTTCGACTCCGTCCCCGATCTCCGCCATCGCGTCCGTCGTCGGTCTCCGCCATCGCGTCCGTCGTCGGTCTCCGCCATCGCGTCCGTCGTCGATCCTCGCACCGTCTCCGCATCGTCTCCGCGGTCCCGGCGGGAGTCGTCGCGACCGACGCGCTTAGGTAGGGCCCGACCGGAGGTCAGATCGAGCGTCACGGAGTCGGGGAGCGTCCCGGAAACGGAATCTCATCTTCTCGTTTTTGAGATCCATACCAAATTCGTTATCCTTTTGAGTACGACCCTCGAATATCGGGTATGGCAGAACCGGCGGCGACGACGGAAACGGATCCGGCGGAGCTCGCGGCCCTGAAACACGTCGCGCTCGTGGGGGGGTTAGCCGAGACGAAGGTGTCGTGTGCGGCGCTCGGCGACCGCCTCGACGCGTCGACACAGACGGCCTCTCGACGGCTCCAGGCGCTCGAATCCGCGGGACTGGTCGCACGCGAGGTCGTCGGCGACGGGCAGTGGGTGACCGTCACCGACGCGGGCGAGGCGGCCTTGCGCGGCGAGTACGCCGACTACCGACGGCTCTTCGAGACCGACGTCGAACTCCTCCTCGGCGGGACCGTCACCGGCGGGATGGGCGAGGGGAAACATTACATCACCCTTCCGGGCTACGCGGAGCAGTTCGAGGCACGGCTGGGGTACGAGCCGTTCCCCGGCACGCTCAACGTCGACCTCGACGAGGAGAGCGTCCGACGCCGCGGCGAGATCGCCGGCGTCGACGCGGTCCCGATCGACGCGTGGGAGGACGACGATCGCACCTACGGTGCGGCCACCTGTTACGCCGTCACCCTCGTCGCCGACGGCGAGCGGTACGAGAACGCCCACGCGATCGTTCCCGACCGCACCCACCACGACGACGACCAACTGGAGCTCATCGCTCCGGATCGACTCCGCGACGAGCTCGATCTCTCCGACGGCGACGTCGTCGAGGTACGAGTGGAGGCGACCTCGCGGATCGACGACGCGGCCGACCGCTCCGGCGCGGGGGTGGCGTGATGCGCGCCGACGTCGACGCGGATGCCGGCACCGAGGCGGACCCCGACGTCGATGCGGAGGTCGACGCCGTCGAACGCGCGCTCGATGCGTTTCGAGCCGGCGAGCCGGTCTGTGTACACGACTTCGCGGACCGCGAGGGGGAGACCGACATCGTCTATCCGGCGAGCGCGGTCGACGCCGAGGCGGTCGCCCACATGCGTAACGACGCCGGCGGCCTCGTCTGTGTCGCCGTCGCCGACCACGTCGCCGACGCGTTCGGGCTCCCGTTCCTCGCGGACGCGCTCGAGCACCCAGCCGTGGACGACACGCCGGAGTACGACGACCGCTCGTCGTTCTCCCTGCCCGTGAACCACCGCGACACGTTCACCGGTATCACCGACGACGACCGCGCGCGGACCATCGGCGCGCTCGCGGACACCGCGGCCGCCGTCGACCGCGACCCGGACGGCTACACCCCGGAATCGTTCGCCGCCGAGTTCCGCTCGCCCGGCCACGTGCACGTCCTTCGCGGAGCACATGCCGGGCTCGACGACCGGGTCGGCCACACCGAACTCGGCTTGGCGCTCGCGAACGCGGTCGACGACGCGCCCGCCGCCGTCGTCTGCGAGATGCTCGACGACGAGACGGGTGCGGCGTTAACGCCCGACGACGCGGCCGCCTACGCCGCCCGGCGCGGGATCCCCTACGTCGAGGGGGCGGACCTGGTCGACGTGCTGCAGTAGTCGCGGCTCGTCGAGACTCGCTTGCACGCGACCGCAGTCGGCATGCGACCGCAACGGGCACGCAACCGCAGTCGGTACGCCACGCCGTCGCACGGATGTCATAATTTTAAGCCCGCTCATCTCGACGCACGGATCATGGGATTCGACGAGATGGACGTCGACACGATCTGGAAGAACGGGGAGTTCCTCGACTGGGAGGACGCGACGACCCACGTTCTGACCCACGCGCTCCACTACGGGAGCGGCGTGTTCGAGGGCGTCCGCTGTTATGACACCGAGAACGGCCCCGCGATCTTCCGCTGGGACGAACACCTCGATCGGCTGTTCGACTCCGCGAAGATGTACGACATGGAGATCGAACACGACCACGAGGAGATCTCCGAGGCGACGGTGGAGCTCCTCGACCGGCAGGGTCTGGAGTCGTGTTACGTCCGTCCGATCGCCTACTACGGGTACGACTCGCTCGGCGTCTCGCCCGCGGACTGCCCGACCGATCTGGTCGTCGCGGCGTGGCCGTGGGGCGCGTACCTCGGCGAGGAGGCGCTCCGGGACGGCGTCGACGTGATGGTCTCCTCGTGGCGGAAACACGCCTCCTCGCAGGTGCCGACGAACGTGAAGACGACCGGGCTGTACGTCAACTCCATGCTCGCTGGCGAGGAGGCCCGACGGAACGGCTACGTCGAGGCGATCGTCTTGAACAAGGAGGGCAACGTCGCCGAGGGACCGGGCGAGAACGTGTTCATGGTGAACGACGGCGAGATCTACACGACCGGTCCGGCTCAGTCCATCCTCGAAGGGATCACCCGCGACACCGTGATCACGCTGGCCGAGGAGCGCGGCTACACCGTCCACGACGAGGCCGTGATCTCCCGCGGGCAACTGTACACCGCCGACGAGCTGTTCTTCACCGGCTCGGCGGCCGAGGTCACGCCCATCCGGACCGTCGACGACAAGCAGATCGGTGCGGGCACGCGTGGCCCCGTCACCGAGGAACTGCAGAGCGCCTTCTTCGATCTCATCGAACGGCGCACCGACGACCACGACGACTGGTTCACGTATTTATAACCCCCTGCCGGTCGATCGGCGACGGCCGCGCGTTCGTCCGTCGGGGTCGCACGCGTCGTCCCGGACGATCGGAGCTACGAGCGCGGGTCGTGCGAACGCGTGGCGTTCCGCGCGGCGTCGGTCTCGCCGACGACGTCGCCGATGCGCTCCTCCTCGACCGGGATCTGGTGGGCGGAGTCGGCGAAGCCCGCCGAGAGGATCCGGGTCATTCCCTCCTCGACGCTCTCGCCGGTCTCCTCGACCCGCTCCGGTTCGACCTCGATGACGAACCCGGAGGTGATGTTCGGTGCGGTCGGCATGAACAGGACGATCTTGCCGTCCCTGGTCTTCTTCCCGGTTTTAAACGCGGTCATCCGGATCCCCGCCCAGGTTTCGAGATAGACGGGGCTCTGCAGTTCGTCGGTGCCGGAGAGGGCGGTCTCGACGGCGAGTTTGGAGGCGTTGTACACCACCCGGAGTGCCGGGATTCGGTTGATCGTATCGTCCATCTTCGACTCCGCCAATCGCCCGAGTGTGGTACGCATGAAATACCCCACTGCGAGCACGAGCGTCGTGAGCACGGCGATGGCGATTATCACGCGCGACAGCGGGAGCAGGGGGTCGGGGATGATCGCCGGCTGGAGCGCGTCGATGAGCGGTATCGACGCGATGTGCCGGTAGATCCAGCGGAGAACCAGGATGAGAACGAGGAGCGGAGCCAACACGATGAGTCCGCTCGCGAAGTCGCGCTTCCACGTAGACATCTATCACGTACGTATGCGACGGCAACCCTTAAGAGGGCTTCTACGTGTCGCCGAAAGGACGGATCCCGGACCGATATTCGCTACCGGCCGAGGACGGCCCGGACCGCGAACAGGAGGTTCCGTCGTCGCTCACGGACGCGCCGGGAGAAGTACGAGAGCCACTTCTCGCCGTACGGAGCGTACTGGGCGACCGAAACGCCCTGTGCGGCCAGATCGCGCTGTGCGTCCTCCCGGACGCCCATCAGCATCTGTATCTCGTAGTCGGTCGCGAACTCGGTCCCGAGACGAGTCGCCAGCGACACCATCTCCGGGTCGTGGCTGCCGACGGCGACGCCGCGGTCGCGATGCTCGAACAGGTACTCGATGTCGCCGCGGAACGCCTCGTTGACGCGCTCCACGTCGGTGTACGCTATCGACGGCGACTCGTCGTACGCGCCCTTCACGAGCCGGATCTTCCCCGGGACGTCGACGAGCCGAGCCAGGTCGTCGCGGGTGCGTTTCAGGTTCGACTGGAGGCACAGTCCGGCGGTCCACGGATGCGTTTCGGCCATCGACTCGAACGCGTCGATCGCGGCGTCGGTCGTTTCCGCGTCCTCCATGTCACACCAGACGAACGCGTCCCGCTGGTCGGCGTACGAGACGATCCGTCCGAGGTTGCGACCGAACAGCTCCGGGGAGACGCCGAGTCCGATCTGTGACGGCTTCACCGAGAGACACGCGTCGAGATCGGTTTCGGCCAGATCGTCTATCAGGTCGAGATACGCGGTGGTGTCGGCGCACGCCGCCGCGCGGTCGTCGTACTGCTCTCCGAGCAGGTTCAAGATCACCGCGATTCCGTCCTCGTTGCAGTTTCGTGCGTGTTCGAGCGCCTCGGGAACGCTCTCTCCCGCGACGAACCGCCGCGCGATCGGAGGGATCATACCGAGAGGTCGTACCGGACGAACCTGTACTTTTGGCTGTCGGTCCGGATCCCCCGTTTATAAACCGGCGACGACCGTCGTCCCGGTATGATCGGTTCGCTCGTGGCGACGGCGTTCTGGGCGATGTTGCCCGCGTACGTCCCCAACAACTTCGCGGTGCTCGCGGGGGGTGGACGTCCCATCGACGGCGGTCGAGAGTGGAACGGGAGCCGGGTCCTCGGCGACGGGAAGACGTGGCGCGGTACCGCGGCCGGGACGGCGGCGGGGTTCGCGCTCGCGCTCGCGCTCAACGCCGTGAACGACCCCGTGAGCGCGGCGCTGGGCGTGACGCTCCCGACGTTCGAGCTGCACGCCGCGTTCGCGCTCGCGTTCGGCGCGATGCTCGGCGACATCGGGGCCTCCTTCATCAAACGCCGGTCGGGCCGCGAACGCGGTGCGGCGTTCCCGGGTCTCGACCAGCTCGATTTCGTCGTCGGCGCGCTCGCCGCCGCGTTCGTCGTCGCGCCGGGCTGGGCACTCGCCGTGTTCACGCTCCCGGTGCTGGCCGTGGTCGTGGTCATGACGCCGGTGCTCCACGTGGTGACGAACGTCGCCGCGTACCGGCTCGGGTTGAAGAACGAGCCCTGGTAGGTCCTCCGACGGGTCACTCCTCGTCGTCGCGCAGTTCCAGATCGGCGACGATGTCGTACGGGTCCGTCCCGTGTCGGATCGCGTCCAGGATCCGAAACGCCTCGTCCGGCGCGAGGAAGTGCCGACAGATCGCTCGCCCCAGCGGCGTCGGGGAGAACCCGTCGATGAACTTCCACTCCAACAGCTTCCCGACCGCGTGTTTCGTCGGGATCTCGCCGATCATTCGGTCGTTGAGCCGCTTGGCCTTCTTACCGGCGACGACGACGTTCGCGAGCGTCTCCTCGACCGCGGCGGTCTCGTCGTACAGCGTGTCGACGTCCTCCATCTCGCCTTTTAACAGGGTGAACGCGACCTCGTCTTCCGTCCGGTCCATCGAGTTGTGGTAGACGCCGTCGGGCTCGACGAGGAGGTACACGCGGCCACGGTCGTGGTAGTCGGGTCGCCCCGCCCGGCCGAGCATCTGTGAGAACTCCTGGACGGAGAGCCACTCGATACCCATCGCGAGCGAGTCGAAGATCACCTGCGAGGCCGGGAAGTCGACGCCGGCCGCCAGCGCCGCCGTGGTGACGACCGCCGAGAGGTCCTGGTTCCCGAACTGGCGTTCCACCTGCTTGCGTCGCTTGTAGTCGAGTCCGGCGTGGTACGGCGCGGAGTCGTACCGGATCTTCCGGCTGATCTCGTGACAGCGCCGGCGGGAGTTGGTGAAGATTATCGTCTGGCCGCGATACCCCTTCGACGATTTCGTGTCGAACTCGCGTTTGACGAGCTTGTCCGCGATCTCCGCCTTCTCGCGGCCGTCGGCGAACGTGACGTGTCGCTCGATGGGGACGGGGCGCTCCTCGAACTCGATCAGCGTCGCGCGGAGCCGTCCAGCGAGCCACTCGGGGTTGCCGACGGTCGCGGACAGATAGACGAACTGGGTGCCGCCGTAGCCGTCGTGGCTCCGCATCCGCTCCTCGCTGTAGTACTTCAGTCGAGAGATCAACCCGTCGAGCCGATGGCCCCGCTCGCCCTCTTTTAAGGTGTGAACCTCGTCGATGACGACCGTGCCGACGTCACCGAGGTCCTTCCCGGTCCGGAGCGCGTGGTCGATCCCCTCGTAGGTGCCGACGATGACGTCGGCGTTCGGGTCGAAGCGGTTCCCGTCGTCGGAGATTCGGGAGGAGCCGACCCGGATCGACACGTCGAGCAGGTCGCCGTACCGATCCTCGAAGTCCTCGTGCTTCTGGTTCGCGAGCGCGACGAGCGGCACCAGAAAGAGGAGCTTGCCCTCCCCGTTCAGCGCCCGATCGATCCCGGTCAGCTCGCCGACGAGCGTCTTCCCCGTCGCCGTCGCGCTCACCACGAGCTGGTCGTCGCCGTCGAGCAAGCCGTTTCGGACCGAGAGGCTTTGCACCGGCAACAGCTCCTCGAACCGGCCCTGCACTCGGGCGGCGAGCTCCGGATGGAGGTCCAGTTCGTCGGTACGCACGGGGCTCACGTCGTCGACGTTCGCGGACACCTCGTCGTACTTCGTCAGGTCGGGGTCGAGCCCGCCCTGGAGCAGGTTGATGATCCGGTTGAGGTCCTTCGAGTCGTACAACAGCTCCTCTAACCGCTCCTCGGCGGCACCGGTGAACGATCCCTTATACGAGAGCTCCCGCTCGAGCTCCCGTTTCGCGCAGTCCCGACAGATCGACTCGCCGTTGTGCTCGATCGCGGTGTCCGCCGTGATCGGGCCGTACCGTCCGTCGCTCGCACAGCGCCGGCAGGTGCGAACGGTCAACGCCTCCAGCTGGTAGCCGTCGAGCATCGCCTCCAGCCGTGTCCGGCTCTCCGGAGAGGTCTGCTGGGAGATCCGGATCCGTCCGGCAGCACGCGCGAGGTCGACGAACTCGTCGGGAGGGCGGGGGTGATCCTCGCCGTCGCGGATCACGCGGAACTTGCCGGGGCGGGGCCCCGCCGACGTCTCCTTGAGTTCGAGCCGCCCGCGAAGCACCCTGCGTCCGTCCCGCGTGGCGACGACGGTGTAGTCGCTCCGCGCCTCGTGTATGAACAGCGTCTCGACCTCGGCCAACTGCTTTGACACTGCCACTCCGTAGGCGGGTCGGGTATTTCAGCGGTTCGGCTCCGTGTAACGCCGTGGCCCTCGAGAGCGACGAACTCGACGGCTCCGAGGGCGTTCACTCCTCGTCGGGAACCGTGTCCAGTGCCGCCTCGACGGCCCGAACCGCGTTCGCCCCCTCGCGCCGTCCGACGACGACGATGAGCGACTCGGCGGCGACGCCCGCGGCGCGGGTCTCGATCCCGGCCGTCGACAGCCGCGCGAGCACCGCGGCCAGCGCCGGGGCGTCCACGTCGCCGGTCGCGACGATCGCGGTGGCGTCCCCGTCCGGAACGATACCCGTGCCCGCCACGGACAGCGCCGGCTCGCCGGCGGAGTGGACGCTCGGACCGTCGGGGTCGTCGACGTCGGTGGGACCGCTCCGGTCGAGGGCGGCCACGCCGATCCCGCTCCGCATCGACACGCTCGCGGTTCGCGCGTCGACGTCGTACGGCGCGAGATCCTCGCGGAACCGGCGGAGCGCGGTCGCGATCGCGTCGGGGTCACCGTCGAGTCCGGCGTCGCCGGCGAGCCACGCCGCGGCGGCGCTGTAGTTCACCACGCCCGCGCGCAACGCCGTGAGAACGAACGGGCGCGCTCGAACCGCCTCGCGCGTCTCGGCAGCGAGCGACACGGTCAGTCGGCCTCGATCCGACAGCCGTCCGTGTAGTCGATCCCGTCGAGCGTCTCGATCCCGTCGTCGCCACACGCCGGACAGTCGGGCTTTCTCGCGTACTCGACGGTCTCGAAGCTCATGTCCATCGCGTCATAAAAGAGGAGTCGACCGGCGAGCGGCTCGCCGGCCTCGAGCAGGAGCTTCACGGCTTCCGTCGCCTGGATACAGCCGACGGTACCGGGCAACACGCCGAGCACGCCCGTCGCCGCACAGTCGGGAACCGTGCCGGGATCGGGCGCTTCCGGGAACAGACACCGGTAGCAGGGGCCGTCCGGGACGAGCGTCGTCGCCTGTCCCTCGAACTTGTAGATGGCCCCGTGAACGACCGGCTTCCCCTCGATCCGAGCGGCGTCGTTGACGACGTATCGGGTTCGGAAGTTGTCCGCGCAGTCGACGACGAGGTCGGACGCGCCGATCAGCTCGCGAGCGTTATCGACGTCGAGCCGCGTCTCGTGGGTCTTCACGTCGACGTCGGGATTGAGCCGCTCGACGTACCGCGCCGCCGACTCGACTTTCGGCTCGCCGATGTCGTCGTCGCCGTGGACGATCTGTCGCTGGAGGTTCGACCGCTCGACGACGTCGTCGTCGACGATGCCGAGCGTGCCGACGCCCGCGGCCGCGAGGTACTGGATGACGGGCGCACCGAGCCCGCCGGCACCGAGCACCAGCACGCGACCGTCGAGGAGCCGCTTTTGCCCCTCGGGGCCGACCTCGTCCATGATGATGTGTCTGGAGTAGCGGTCGAGCTGGGTCGAGTCGAGCGAGAGCGTCATACGCGACCGTACCCGTCGAACCGACTTAAAAACGGGCTCGTCGGTTACGGGCCGGTGCCGGGCGGATCGCCCGGCTCGTCACCGTCCGCTCCGTCGTCGTCGGCTCCGTCACCGTCCGCTCCGTCGTCGTCGGCTCCGTCACCGTCCGCTCCGTCGGCCGTCTCCGTTCCGGCCGGTCCGAGCGGGTCCTCGCCCCGCCGTGACTCGTGGACGGCGAACGTCGTCTCCCCGGCCGCGTAGGGGTCGTCGTCGGGGTCGTAGGACCGCTCCTCCCGCTCGAACAGGTACGCGAAGAAGCCGAACAGCGGGACGAAAAAGGCGATCGCCGCCCACTTCTTCGGGTTCATCCCGTGTCTCGGCGCGTCGACGTACGCGTACGCCGCGAACCCGATCAGCCACGCGAGCGGGAGGCCAACGAGTACGGCCAGCAGGAACGCGTCCATACGACCGCTACGCGGGCGACCCTTCTAACCCTCCGGTCTGACCGGCCGGGGACGTCGGTCGAGACGCGTACGCCGCCGTCACACCGCATGCGATCGCAACTGCGACCATGCCGGCTGTATCGACCGAAATCGGGCCTAATTCGGATTAACCGACGTCCCTTTTTAAGCAATATACGGTTCACCGACCGGACGTGACGATGACAACACGAACGCTGTACGTACTGCTGGTCGCGGTCGTCGCGATCGGTGCCGCCACGGGAGCCGTGGCGGCCGACGATGGACTGAACGTCACGGTCGACGACGCGGACGCGGAGCCGATCGTGACGGTGACCGACAACGAGACGGCAGTCGAGAACGCCACGGTCGACGTCGAACCGGTCGACGAGAACGAGACGTACGTCGGTTCGGGCGAGTACGAGACGGACGCCGACGGGACGGTCGAACTCCCCGCCGCCGAGGAGGACGTCTCCGTGACCGTGACGGCGACGTACGGGAACGAGACCGCGACCACGACGGTCGATCTCGAGGCACCGCCTGAGCTCACGGTCGACGTGACCGACGCGGACGCGGATCCGGTCGTGACGGTGACCGCGGGCGAGACGGCCGTCGAGAACGCCACGGTCGACGTCGAGACGGTCGACGGGAACGAGACGTACGCGGGCGAGGGAACCTACACCACCGACGGGAACGGGACGGTGACGCTCGTCGCGGCCGAAACGAACGTCACGGTCGACGTGACCGCGACGTACGAGAACGAGACCGCGACGACGACGGCGACGCTGATCGCCGAGGAGACGGACGAAGACGAGGCGGCGGCGGGACCGTTCGGTCACCAGGTCCGTGAGTTCATCCGGAGCCTCGGGATCGGCCCCGGTGCGTCCGGCGGGATCGGCGAGTTCGTCTCCGAGTTCGCGACGAGCAACAACCCCGGTAACGCGCCCGACCACGCGGGCGGCCCGAGCAACGAGACGACGAACGCGAGCGACGGTCCCGGTAACGCGCCGGAGCACGCGGGACCGCCCGAGCACGCGGGACAGGGTAATCACACCGAGAACGGAACGCACACGGGTGACGGCGGTCCGCCCGAACACGCGGGTGCCGGCTCCGCCGACGGTGCAGGAACCGGTGACGAGGCCCCAGGCAACTCCGGCGACGCGCGAGGCGGTCACGGTCAGGAGAACGCAGGTAACGGTCACGGGAACGGCGGCGGCCCCCCGAACTGATCCGTTGGCCGAGCGAACTGATCCGTTCGCCGAGCGCCGACTCGTGTACGCGTCGCTTCGCGCGACGACGACCGGCCAGCCGCTTTTTTTCGGTCGGCCCGCGATCGGTGTCGGCAGCGTTTAGTGTTCGGTGAGCCAACCACGGTTCATGAGCGAAGCCACGTACCCACCGGTCACGGAGCATCTGTCCGATCCCGACACGGCCCGCGAGGAGGGCCGCCGGAAGATGGACTGGGCGCTTCAGCACATGCCGATCCTGGAGGCGCTCCGCGAGGAGTTCGTCACGGAGCAGCCGCTCGACGGGGAGGTCATCGCGATGGCGATGCACGTCGAGGCGAAGACGGCGAACCTCGTCGAACTGCTCGCCGACGGCGGCGCGGAGGTCGCTATCACCGGCTGTAACCCCCTCTCGACGCACGACGACGTCTCCGCGGCGCTGAACGAGCACGAATCGATCACCTCCTATGCGGTCCGCGGCGTCGACGACGAGGAGTACTACGACGCGATGCACGCGGTCGTCGCCCACGGACCGACGATCACCGTCGACGACGGGATGGACATGGTGAAGCTCGTCCACGAGGAGTACCCCGAGCTCATCGACTCCATCGTCGGCGGCGCGGAGGAGACGACGACGGGCGTCCACCGACTGCGCGCGATGGACGCCGACGGGGAACTGCAGTATCCCGTCTTCGCCGTCAACGACACGCCGATGAAACGGCTGTTCGACAACGTCCACGGGACCGGCGAGTCCTCGCTCGCGACCATCGCCATGACGACGAACCTCTCGTGGGCCGGCAAGAACGTCGTCGTCGGCGGCTACGGGCCGTGCGGGACGGGCGTCGCGAAGAAGGCGGCCGGCCAGAACGCCAACGTGATCGTCTGTGAGGTCGACCCTCGGAAGGCGCTCGAGGCCCACATGGAGGGGTACGAGGTGCTCCCGATGGTCGAGGCCGCGAAGAAGGGCGACGTGTTCATCACGACGACGGGCAACCGCGACGTGATCACCCGCGAGCATTTCGAGGTCATGCAGGACGGCGTCCTCCTCGCGAACGCCGGCCACTTCGACGTCGAGGTGAACCTCGATGACCTCGACGACCTCGCCGTCGATCGGTTCGAGGCGCGCGACGGCGTCGAGGGATTCGAGATGGCCGACGGCCGCGTGTTGAACGTGCTCGCGGAGGGACGACTCGTCAACCTCGCGGCACCCCTCTCGCTGGGTCACCCGGTCGAAGTGATGGACCAGAGCTTCGGCGTGCAGGCGGTGTGCGTCCGCGAACTCGCCGCGAACGGTGACGCCTACGACCCCGGCGTCCACGACGTCCCGGACGAACTCGACCGCGAGGTCGCGGACATCAAGCTCGCCGCCGAAGGCGTCGAGTACGACGCGCTCTCCGCGGAACAGCGCGAGTACATGGGTAGCTGGGAGCACGGGACGTAGACGGTCAGCGGCGACCCCTGAGAAATGCCTGTGTGAGTCCGCATACAACCGTATGCACGTGTCGAAGAGCATCCGTCTCTCCGAGGAGGCCTACGATCGGCTCGCCGCTCACAAACACGAAGACGAGACGTTCTCCGATGTCGTTCTCCGACTCGCCGGCGAGCGATCGTTGCTCGAACTCGCGGGCATCCTGAACGACGACGAGGCCGACGCGCTCCGTCAAGCCGTCGAGGAGCGGCGTGAACGACGCCCCGCCGAGTTAGCATTTAAGTAGTATTTAAGTAGTATTTAAGTAATATTTGAGTTAGTATTTAAGTTAGCATCTAAAAACGGCGCGCGCCTCCGAGCGCCCACCGGGCGCGAGGAGCGCGTGCGAGGGAGTCAGGGGCGGTCGCCGAGCGGTTCCGGCGACC
>NZ_JBLWMN010000027.1:0-44754 GCF_048380895.1 Halorubrum rarum
TAGCCTACCTGTTCAACCAAACCTCTGGGTCGTTCCATCCGAGGGAACAGGTGGGTTGCGAACCGTAATATCCCAACGCTCGGGAATCCTCGCCCTTCAGGGCGGGGAGGATGTCAACGATCTTTTGTTCCGCTACATTGACGTTGTCCCTGCCAGCGAATTCTATCCGGCTATCGAGAGCGCGGACGAAGCAATCGGTGATACCGACCCCGACGATGTACTTTATTTGGCGTGTGCGATAGCCTGCGATGCAGCCATCTGGAGTGACGATTCCGACTTCGACGAACAGGAGTTAGTTGAGGTGTACTCAACGAGTGATGTCATCAACTCGTTCGAAACGCGCTAACACAATGTGTGATTGATTTTCTTGATGGCGACCAGTTGACTGTACGCGAATGCCCGTGAACACCACTCGCTTCTACAGATGGATCAGTGCACCGACTGCATACAGAACCGCGAGAACGATACGGATCGGATGACTGAACTGCCTCATCGTATGAATTTTTCCCGAAGTTCCGCGAGAAATCCGAGCCCAAGGCCGAATCCGATAATGAACACGAGCAACTGGAAGGTATCCACGTCTCCCGTGAACAACAGCGAAGTCCCGAGATACATCGCCAGTGCGACGACCATTGCCAACAGCCAGAACCCGATGTCGTAGGCCGGTTCCGTCGTCGTATCCCGCCCGACAGTCACGAGAAAGAGGGCACTCAATAGAAGATTGACGCCAGCGAGAATTGCAGTTACTGTCGGTTCAGCGGGCTGAACGACGAGTATACCCAACGCAATAATCAAAAAGAGGAGACCGGCCCCAATCCGCTGTTTCGGATCTACTTCCTCAAAAATTACCATGAACGAACGAGAACGGATCGAAATAAAAACCTATGCACGAACGGTTCGGTCGAAACCAACGCGACTGACCTGTCTCCCAAGCGCCATGGCGTGTTTCGAGCACGCCCTTGTTAGAGATGCGCGCCAGCAGTCTATACCGCCCCATTAGTTAATCCCTGGCAGTTAAGAATCGGACGCGGTGAATCGCTCGCCATCCCATCCCGTGACCTTTGTTCTACCCATATTCTCGACGCCCCCAAACGATAGCGAGTATGAATGCGTACGGACCAAATAGGAAGGTATGTATCGAGCTGTCCGTCGCCGTGAATACCTCAACACTCAGCATATATGGGACGAAGAAAGCAAACAGCAGGGTCGGGAGCACGATGCCATGCATGAGCAACGCGGCTAGCGGTACTGCGGCGACCGCCGCCGCAATAACGAAAACAACGAGGGCGGCAGATGGTGGACGTATGCCGGACCGGATGACGAGCACCATTGTTGCCACGCCGACAAGTCCGGCGAAGCCAGCGACGATCCAGATGATTGTATACCGTGACAGCGGAAGGTCGGGTAAGTGTCGAAGCCGGTGGGTACCGATATTGTAGCCGCGTCTGATACCAAATTCCACGATACCGAAAAACAGGAACAGGGCGATCCAGACGTACCACGTGTTCGCGTAGCTGAGGACGTGTGTGGGGACCGTCCACGATAATGTGTCCGTTCATCTCACTCCGTTCAGGTAACGGCGTCGAAAGTTCCAGGTATACGGTTCCGATGAGCTCGGACTCTCGTTCACTGGATTTTCACCGCTACTTGGAGGTGGCGTGGCAGGCTATCTGCAAGCGGAATCTCCAACACGGGGGGCCAACGTAGGTGCGATTTCCGGAGCGATCGCAACCGTTCCACTTCTCTTTATCGTGGCCGTTGGCTTTGGCCTATTTGCGACGGTCCCTGCCGGGGGACCCGGAATGCCTGGAGGGATAGAACTGATGATCATACTATTTTTCATGCTGCCGATGATGTTACTCTGGTTCGTCGGCTTGAGTGCTGCTGGAGGTTACCTCGGTGCCTACATCCACCGAGAGATGTGATACTCAAACGCACTTTTTACCAATAGGCCGTTATTTGATGCTAATGCAGAGAACCACGGGGAATTTCCGTCGAATTGTGCCGCTCGTGGTTGTACTCGTCGCTATTGTAGCCCTTGGTGGGATCGCATTCTCGTCAGTCGGTGGGACTGCGATACAGTCGGTTGACGGTGGGGATTCGTGGCCGATGGAGGGCCACGATCCCGGCCAGACCGCATTCAACCCAGATGCCGTCGGGCCGGACGGTGACGTCGGTCCTGGCTGGATCTCTGTGACTGGCTACGGGCCTGGTATGACTGTCGCTAATGACCAGGTATTCGTCGCCGGTGGCGAACGTCGCGGAGCAGTCACCGCCTACGATCCTGACGACGGGACGCGTGCGTGGCGAACCGAGCTCGGCGATGCCATCTCCTCGAAACCGATCGTGGACGGTGACACGGTCTACGTGCACGTCTACGAACAGCGGGGACGGGACATTATGGAGGACCACCACGAGGTGGTCGCACTGGACGCCGGAACCGGTGATGTCGAGTGGCGGTTCGAGGCCGACGACGACCGCTATGAGTTCACGATCTTCAGATGGAAGACGCTCACCGTCTCGGACGGGGCGCTTTACATCGCCGGCGAGAACTACGAGGACCAGTGGGTCTACGACGAAGCGGGATTCATGCTGTCGATCGACGAGGACGGAGAGGAGCGCTGGCGAACCGATCTCGAACCTCACGAAATCTCACGACCCGCAGTCGAGAATGGAACCCTCGTAACCGCGGTGAACCGATTCGGCAGTGAACATGAAGTCCTCGCGTTGAACGTCGCCGACGGGAGCGAACAGTGGCGAACGACACATCCCGAGGATCACGATTTCGCCCCACCTGTGATCGCCGACGGATCGGTGTACGTCAACGCCAGAACGCCGCTAGAACTCGACGTCGAAACCGGTGAAGTGTCCACAGAGTACGATGCCGTTGGACGGTCGGCAGAACCGATTGCGGTTACCGATGAACAACTGTTCGTCCTCGGTGGACCGACACGTGAGTGGAGACCCACACAACTGTACGCCGTCGATCGGCCGACCGGTGAGGTTGAATGGTCCGTTGACGGTCCTGGGGAGTTCTCCACACGCCCCGTCGTCTCCGAGGAAATGGTCTTCGCTGGCGGCAACGACGGCGTGATGTACGCCCTTGACCGCGAGGACGGCGA
Organism: Halorubrum rarum; assembly: GCF_048380895.1. Classification (NCBI taxonomy): domain Archaea; kingdom Methanobacteriati; phylum Methanobacteriota; class Halobacteria; order Halobacteriales; family Haloferacaceae; genus Halorubrum; species Halorubrum rarum. The sequence goes on from NZ_JBLWMN010000027.1 coordinate 3,123, forward strand.
GGAACGCTGGAGTTACCAGGTGAATCGCAACTACGACATCAACAACGAGCCAGCCGTCGTCGGCGAGACGCTCTACGTCGGGCCGGTCGATAATCGCGTGTACGCGCTTGTCGAAGGCGGTGATGCACGGGATCCAGCCGTCATCGGCTTCATCAGTCGATTCCTTCCCATTCTGGGTGATCTCGTTGGCTTCTTCGCCACCGTCGCACTCGTCTATCTCGGGGTCGGAACGCTGTTCGGTATCGTCACAGCGATTGCGATGTTCGGACTCATCGCCGGGCTCCGTCTCTCACGGACGCCACTGCAATTGCTTGCTGCTCGCATCTTCCGCATACCTGCCCCTGAAGTGACTCGACGAACGGAGTTCGGTGGCTTCCTGTTGGCGAGTGTGCTCGGGACGCTTGCTGTCGGCCTCGTCTCAGCGCTCACGTTCGGACTGTTCCCGGTCAACGGGATACTCACAGCGCTCGTCGTGTTCGGCGGCGCGTGGGCACTCCTCGCGTATCGGTGGCTTCCGGCCAATGGTGATGATCTCGACCGCGATGTCGGTAGTATCAGACGACAGTGGGGTGTGCTATTGACCATCTATGGACTGATAGTCGGCCTGCTGTACCCACTCGTGGTCTTCGTCATCCTGATGGGCATCTATTTCACGTGACGGAAGTCGCGTGAGGCTCGCTTTTATACAATCCGTGATCAATCCCGGATCTCGATATCTCCGAACAGCGCGATACCAGTCACGATCAGTTCGGGATCGTCGGTCGAATCCCGCTTGTCTCCGCCTCGCCGCCGATCGGACGTCTCGCCGAAGACGCTCAGTGTCTCCAGACGCACGTCCCACCCCTCTGGAACCCGGATTTCGGCGCTTCCGAACACCGCGATTGTCTCGACGATCGCCGGGCCTCCCTTGACGCCGGCGTCACTTAGATCGAGCCGTGCGTCTCCGAAGACGGCGACGAGTTCACCTCCAGTGAATCGTTCAGTGACGGGCCGACGTTCGTCGCTACCGAAGACCGCGACAGACGTCACCTCGCCTGCTCCGTGTCCTTCGAGTCTGATTCGCTGCCGACGCCGCGAGCGATTGATCATGATCAGGAGACCGAAGAGGACGACGAACAGCGGCCACCAGGTACCGATCACGCCATCGGGGAGAAGCCCTACGTTCCGGAGGAAGAATGCCCCCGCGATCGCAATGATCATGATCGGGCCGACGAGGTTGCGGAACTCGCTGCGGATCAGCGCCCACACGCCCACGAGGACGAATAGCGCGGCGATCCACCCCCAGACCGACCACATCTCAACGAAGCCGGTCGTCGAAAGCAAGAGGATGATACCGATGAGGACGATTACCGTCCCGGTCGTGAGCCGTCCCGAGAGATTTCGTGTCATAACCTCTCATTTCTCGGAGACGTGTTTTAAACGTTCCCGTGACCGTACTTGACTTCACTGTGTCTCGAATCACTTGATGTTGTAGACTGGACACCTCAGCACGATCTGTATCAGTGTCTCAGCAGATGAACTCCTTAACGGCAATAGGATTAATGTCCTTACCGCCGTTTCCTCTGTTCGTGCTCTCTGCGATATTCGGCTCCGTAATCACGTCACCTCTGTTCCTCCTTGGGGTCGTGTTTCTGTACGCTGTTGTCGTTGCGGCGTTTCTGCCGTTCCCCACCGAAACGGTGCTGGTCGTGCCGCTCGTGCTCGCGTATCCATGGTATGTCTCGTTCCCGCTCGTCATCGTGATCGCGGCAACGGGAAAGGCAGCAGGGAGTCTGATCGCACTCCGAATCGGATACGGAGCCAGTCGATCGGGACCTGTCGTTCGGTTTTTCGATCCGTTCGCACCCCACGCGTAGTGGCCGCTCGTCACGCAAGTGGCCTGGTTCGTCGGGCTCCTCGGGTTTTCGATCCTGCTGTCCTGGGTCTACAACGGCACGGGAGGCAGCATCCTGCTGGCGATGGTCATGCACGGGAGCATCAACGCGCTCCCGGGGGCACTCGTTCCCCTAGATGTAGATCTCGTCGTCGTTGACTCCGTCGTGGACTGGAGCGCACTCGTGACGATCAACGTCTCAACGCGGCACTCACCTGGGCATTCGCGTTCGTCGTTGTCGGAGCCGTCGGGACAGGACTGCTCGCTAAGAGACATAACGTTGCTGTAGACGATGAGGCCGAGACAACACGATCGGTTTGAGAGCGCGATGATGTGTTTCCCAGATTGTCTCCACGGTCGAAGTTTATGATAACAACGACGAGGCGAAGACAGAGCTCGGTCTTGAAACCGTAGAGAGCGATTGAATGGCGACAGGAGAGGGTGGGAGTACGATCATCAGTTGGTCCGTTAAAAACTTCGACAGCGGCTACAATATCTTATGGACGGCCAACGATACTGTTGTTACAAATCTGCAGAGTTGAACCGGTAGTATCCAACGGCGAACGGGACGGTGAGCCAGAGGACGAGGGCGATAATGCCGACCTCAGGAGTTACGTAGAAGGGGTCGGCTTCGGCAGGCGTTACTCCGACGCCTCCACCAGCCTGTGCCGGATCAGCATCAGCTACGTCTGCAAGATCGGGTAACAACGCGACGATCGACGTGAAATAGGCAGATGACGGTGAGACCTGAGTGATAAGAAAGACCCAGTCAGGGATTTCGGTCGGTAGCGAAAAGCCCTGTGTGATATATAGAATCCCCATCGGGACGACGTCCCAGAACAGTTCGAACACGACAAAGAAGCCGAGTGCATATGTTGTGGCTCGTGATGTGGATCCCGTCATGGCTGAAAGCCCAACCATAATCCCAGCGTAGATCGCTGCAAATGCTAACGTGACGAGAACGAATACCAGTACCGACAACGCATGGACCTCGCCAAGTAGCAAGGAGCCGAATCCAAGTCCAATTATGAGTCCAACACCCAATCCAAATGCAAGTACCGCTGCTCGCCCAACGACTTTCCCTGCATAGACGTTCAACCGAGTAGTCGGTAGTGATAGCAGCAGTTTGATGCTTCCCAACTCGCGCTCCCCAGCAAGCGATTTGTAACACACGACGATGGCTGCAAGGGGAACGAATAGCCCAGTGAGGCCGACAATGAAAAAAATCAGTCCACCGAACGTTGCTCCCGCTGGCTCACCGAACAGCTCTGGCACTTCTATGTACGCGTAAGCGGAGATCACCGAGAGTAATACAAATACCGTAACGAGTGCCCATAATGCCCTAGACTGGACAGCATCTCGGAAATCTTTCTTCGCTACGACCATCCACGTCATATCGTTACCCCCTGTTCGTCATTGGTATATCGAACGAACAAATCTTCGAGTGAGGATTTGGCAACCGAGAAATCTTGGATAGGGACTACATTGGCGTCTATTGCATGTAACACGGCGAACTTCGAGACACCATCGACGGTGACGCGAAGCCGACCATCGTCTATTGTGGCACTTCCAACTCCGTCAAGTTCGGACACTTGCTCTACAATCCCATTCTCGATCTCAGATACGTAGATGTACAGGGTTTCTCCTGTTTCAGTCGCATCGCGGAGTCCATCGATCGTGTCAACGGCGACGAGCTGTCCTCTATTGATGATCGCCACGCGATCACAAACTGCTTCGACCTGCTCCATGACGTGACTGGAAAAGAACACGGTCGTTCCTCGGTTGTTCTCCTCTCGAATTATTTCGCGCATCTCGCGGGCACCATTCGGATCTAATCCTGTCGATGGCTCATCGAGAACGAGTAGATCGGGATCACCGACGAGCGCCATCGCAAGGACGAGTCGTTGACGCATCCCTTTCGAGTACCCGCCTGCTTTTCGATCCGCAGCATCGGCGATTCGTACCCGTTCGAGGAGTGCCATCGGATTTTCGTCCACTCCTTTCATTTCTAGGACGAACTGGAGATGCTGGAGACCAGTGAGCCGATCGTAAACGTGGTATGCGTCAGGAAGAACGCCTGTTCGTCGCCGGACCGCCTCTCCCTCCGTCTGGGCATTGTGGCCAAGTACCGTCACGGTCCCATCGGTTGGTCGGATAAAATCGAGCAAGATGTCGATTGTCGTTGATTTCCCCGCGCCGTTCGGACCGAGAAAGCCGAAAATCTCTCCTTCTTCAATTTGAAGTGTAAGATTATCGACGGCAACGATATCGTTGAACCGTTTGGTTAGACCGTCGATCTCAATTGCGGCCATCGTGACACCTTAAATAGACGTTTGTTGTCGGGCTTTTATCGCTCATAGATGCTCTCAATCATCGCTTTGGCATAAGTATTGTTGTCTAACCGACATTTTGACAACTTTTCAACTCAAACATATTTGAGATAGTCTGTTAGTTTCTGCGAGTTCTCATCGATCAGCCGGATGAAGGAGGTAGCACTTGAGAGGATGGAATCAGTCGCGGTCACACGGTTCGAGTGTGACAGTGACGGAATCGTCCATCCTGAGAGATAGCGACTCGTCGTCCATTGTAACAGTGGAATGTGCTTCAAACGGCTCGTCAGAGACGATCTCCATTTCAATCACTTCAGATGTAATATACTCATAAAATACCCAGAGAGGAACATCGAGTATCGAAATACCGTGGTTCCAAAACAGGGAGAGGACGGCCGGGTGAAATGCAACCGGGACTTCGACTGGCATGCTGACCAAGAATTGGCACTCACGACACGAGCTATTGTGAATGTGGTGTACGTTTCCACCGTGTTCGTACTGGCTGACAACTGTATCGACAGGGCCGAAACACTCAGGGCAGATACCACCTCGGAGCTGAATGTATATACTCCAGATACGGTAGCAATAACTTTCAATAATCTCTGAGGTGGTGCGATCACGCGTTTGACTCTGTGGACAGAAATCAGTAATAAGAATCGCGTCACATGATGTGCATCGAATACGGAACTGATCAATGTCGAGCGTTGCTAGAAGTGTCGTCCCATCACAAAACAAGCAGGCTCCAGAAACCTCTCGGTCCTCAAATGATGACGTAGTCTCGTACACACCAGAGCGGATAACTCGAACGATCTTGGTCCCACTATACGTCAGGCGGTATCCGGTGGGTGTTTCACTGACGAACTGTCCGACGAGTTGATTCAGGTGATACGAAAATTGCGACGAACTCTCGATATCAACTGCATCATATAATTCTGTAAACGTCTTTGTATGCCGCCGTTCGTGATGTTCTCGCTCCTCCTCACCCAACGCCAGTAAAATTTGTAGGCGCTGGGAATTTCCAAGCGAACTGATAGCGTCAACCACCTCCGGATCGATATTATCGTCCTGATCTACTTCCATAGCCAGAGTCCTACTTCCAATCTATACGCCCACTGGATAAGAACAGTTGCCTCTCTCGACCATGACAAATTGTTCACGCTCATTGGGTTTCCCCTCTGATGTAAGCTGCCCGCGGTATCTCCCCGCGAGAGAGTGAATCCCGGCCGAAGTACGCTACGATAGCGAAGACGACGAAGAGTGTGACCGCGAGCTGTGTGACGGTGACCGTTGCGACGGCGGTTTCAACAATGACATCATCGACGACGATCTGGTCCGGAGCCAGCGGGATGAGGATATCGGCGCTATTCACCATTGCGTGGAGAACCATCACGATTAGCACGCTTCCGGTGCTGTTGTAAGCCCACGCGAGGATGACTGACAACAGGACAATACCAAGGAACCAACCGACTTGGTTGACGACGGTAAATCCGGAATGTGGGGCGAAAGATATGAGAAAGTACGGGAGGTGCCAGACAGCCCAGACAACGCCGATAATGAGACTCGCCGTGAGTGCATCATATCGGTCGTTCAGGTAGGGTTGCGCGAATCCGCGCCATCCGGGTTCTTCGTTCAATCCGCCGCTAACGGTGAGTCCGAACAGAAAGACGATAGCGATCAGAACTGGTGACTGGAACGGTTGATTGAGATCGACCGGGCCACCGATAATCAGGAGAATAACCGTAGTGAACGCCACGATAGCGATCGGGACGCCGAACGCGGCGACCCACCAGGGCCAGCCGACCCGCCATCGGAGAATCTGGCGTGCCCATACCCTGACGTCATCGCCTCGCAACCACGTGACTGCCGCTGCGCTTACTAGTGGTCCAAAACTCCCGATATAGATGATGATCCACGGAGTCCACCCCTCTTCCATGAACGCAGCCGGGGCCGAGACGAGCCACGTGAATGCGTATGCGCCTACAAAGAAGGCCGCAACAGGATGATTGTCGATCCAGGGGAGACGGATATTTGACATATGGGGGTATATTCCGGCCCATCAGAATATAACTATCGGTTAGCTTACATTTTGTCAACTAATACACGTTATTCTTTTTGAGAAGATTTTCTGACAGAAGTGGTGAGCTAGTGAGTGTTTTCAACTGATCCCGTGGCGTCCATTACGTCCTCACACAACGTTACCCTCCTTCGTGGCCGTAGATTGAATACTGCTACTCCTGAATATCAGGGTAAGTCAGTGTCCCCGACCAAGTGGGAAGTCGGCTTGACGAGTATGATCGTGGTGCTGACGGCTGGGTCGAGTACACGGGCTCGACTGGATGACTCGTGACCACGAACTGCGGCTCCGAATGAAATCACAGATTTCTGACTACGCAAAGTACGGGAACGACACGCAAGAACGTGATTCTGCGATCGAAAGTTCTGTGAAGCGAAATGACCCTCTAACCGCCACGTCACGTCCACGAATACAGTGTTGTGCGTGAAGGTGACATCGAACCTCAAACAGCGAGAAGCGACTGCTGGACGTGATTACGAAGCGCATCTGTCGCCAGCGATCCGGTGACGTGGCCTTTCTCCAAGACGTCGAGACCAAGGCCAGCGTAACATGGGCGCTGAGATTCGAATTCAACGATCCGATCGTATCGGGCGAGCAACGGATCACAGCCGTCGCCTTCAACGGCGGTGAAGTCCGATTCGAAATCGAGCGTAGCAGCCACTTTGTCTTGGTTTTTCTGCACCGAATCGGAAGCGAGCTTTCGGTAAATTGAAGAGACGAACAGGTCATCGAGTCTTGCACCAGCAAAGATCGGGACGTATCGGTTCAAACCTCCATAGTACGCTCGGTGCAAATTGACGGCCCAACCACCGTGGCTGATGCCAGACGCCAGAATCACCGGACAGCCCTCATCACGAAGTCGTTCGGTGAGTGCTTGGATGAGTGCTGTCGAAGTAGCGAGCATCCCGACGAAGTTTTCCAGCTCACCCATCGCCCGAATGTATTCTCGGTTCGACCGATCGTGAAACGGTGCCCGGAGCGCGATCAGATTAGCATCGAAGCCCGACTTGGACGAGAAAATCCGACGAAAGGAATTCGAACTGATTCGGCCGAAATTGAACGGGTTTTCACCGCTCCCGTGGTGGTAGAGTAGTGTCGGTACATCGCTTCCTTCCCAGTGGTGAACGAGATACCCTGCCTGGAACTCGCCAGCTGGACCCGTGGCAGTTATCTCCTCGACAGTATCTGGCTGAAGATCACCGACAGTACATTCGGTGTTACGAACTGCTTCATCGATCGGGGAACTCTCCAGAGACCGCGAAAAGAAGCCATTGTTTCGCGCGAAAAGTGCACTAGCCGAAACCGTCGCAACGTCGAGTATCTCGTGTCGATTTATTCCCGTTTTCTCCGAAGTGTCTTGATGTTTCGTACGATACATTCACCTTCTAATCGGATTCGCATTATGGTTGTTGGGGCTCTTAAGCAACGACGATGATTACGCTCGATACGGCCACGAGAGCGACGTGGAACATGGCGTGTGCGATCATCGCGGTTTCGAGTGACCGTCGCCAAAAGAGCCAGCCGAGGGCGATTCCGACGAGGGCGTTCAGCGCGATGGTACGAACGATTATCGGGGTCGTGAGCTCGAACATCGAGGCAAGCGCGGGTAGGTGACCGACGCCGAACGCGACAGCGCTCACCACGATAGCGACCCACATGATCGTCGCCGATGGCGTCTCCGTCGCATCACCGACCTTGTTTCGCCCCCACCAGAGGACGTACGCGAGCGGTGCCATGAAACCCCAGCGTAGAAGGAGTTCCTCCGTGATGCCGCCGTAGAACAGTCGCATCGGAACCGACACGAAGAGATCTCTCAGGGCATCTGTATCTGTTGTAGGCTCGTTGACGGGAAACTGCGTGAACTGTGCGAACGCGGCGTCAATGACAGCAACGACGACGAACAATCCCGAACCAAGCACTACCGCGAGCGGAAATGAATCACGGATCTCACTCCAGTTTGGTGTCCCGCCCGATGCCCACGCAAACACGTGAGAGTTGAGGTCGATACGCGGGGCCGTGACCGTACCAAGCAGGACGACCACCACCAACAGGATCATCGAATTCGCCGACGCGAGCAACACCAGCGTCGGATACGAGAGCGCCGACAGTTCGGGTATCTCCCGCAGCATCGGGACGGAATAGACAGCAAGTGCGAGAACACCGATCATCCCCAGCCCGAACAATGCAACGGCTCCACGGGCGGCGGATTTCCACGCAGAAGTGTCAGTCATTCTTATTGGCTCTGTTTTCCGGATGAGAAATAAACGCTCGTATCTCGCATGGGGGGAATTTTACAGAGTAGCCATTCATAGATGAGTCAGAGCGGAACAGGATATCCTCGAATTATCCCTGAATAAAATCTTCTTGGACACGAGCAGCAGCATGCTTCCCGCTAATCAGGCTGATCGAGGCCGATCTAGTGAGTTAGAGCTCAGCTGACTTGCCCCATTACCCCGGTAGCGTAACCGGCTCGAATTCTTGCAATCCGAAGTACGTCAAGACCACCGCTCCCAGTCCGGTCAGGAGAAGACCAGCCACTATCAGGTCGCCGAGGATCGGAATTACGCCGATTACCTGAAAGAGCGCCACGACAACTACGACGCCGAATGCCGTCGCTAATTCAACGCGTGGCGTCTTCATCTGCTGGCCAACGAGGTACCCCAGTGCGAGGACTCCATAGGCGATCGTCAGCATTCCGACTAGGAGTCCGAGAATGCTCACCGGAAGCAGAACGAGTGTGAACGCCATAAACACGAAAACAGCCAAGAACGTGACTGCAAGGAGCGCACCAACGGTGAGACTGATTACCGTGTGATCCCGTGCGGCTGAACCGACGGTATCGAGGAGGCTTCGACGGGTTCGGGAGAGCCACGCTCCCACAATGGCCAGTGCAATCGTCGTCAAAATGGTAGGAGTGTACGCGGCGATGGGGTCGGGTTCGGCAGGGGCGAATTCGACGGTGGACCGTTCTGTGATGACCGCACCGTCAGCAAACTCTTCTCTCCCTCCGATATGCTGGAGTTCGCTCTCGATCGTTCCGCCATCTTCGATCAGGAGAGATCCTGACAGCTGCGTCACGTCGCCTTCGACAGCCCCCTGGATCAGGAACTCGCCACCGATGACGTAGACCGGACCGGATATCGTTTCATCAGCGGGGACTGTGACTGTCGCGTCGCCGACGATCAACGCGCCGCGATGCTCAGTGATCTCGTGGTCGCCCTCGATGACGAGTTCGGCGGTTTCGACCTCCACCCCGCCTGCTGAGATCATGAGCAGTACGACGATCAAAAGCGGAATGAGTTCCAGGTTCATGTAGACGCACCTCCTCGTGCTAACAGGAACATTTGATGGACGTATAGCAGTACGGGCAACGCAACGATGAACAGTAGCGAGAGTGCGTTGACGTACGTCAGGTGAGTACCAAGCGGAAGACCGATCCCTTCAGAGTACAGCGCCAGTGCGGTACTCAGGAACGTCGCCAGCCACCCTGCGATTCCGACACCGAGCGCCGTGTGTGTTCCAATAGTCTCCGACGTCGAGAGGTCCGGCCAGAGCGCGAAGTTGAGCGTCGTGTAGAAACTCACCGCGAGCACGTAAAACATCGGTAAGATCAGCGCCGGCGTGTCACCGACCCCAAACCGGATGTCGAAGACGTACAGCAGGTGGGTAAACGCGAACAGACCGAACACCCAGAAGAAGACCCAGTTTCGATCGAAGTTTGTATATAGGACGCCAGCGGCGAGCGCACCGATAACGTGTAACACGGCTATGAACAACCGGACGTCCATATCGGGAGATTGCCAGGATGTGTAGATGTAGAGCGGCTCCTCGATAATTCGGAGGAACCCCAGGCTATCGATGAAGAAGACGCCGAACATCAAGACGACCGGTCCCCAGAACGCGACGCTCAGTGTCCGGACAGGGGTCGGTCGGCAGAACCGTCCGGTCCCGAACGTGCTTCGTTCGTGCTGGGCGGCGAGGGCGTCCACGAATGTGAACCGCCTGGCTGAAAGTACGCCGAGAATCAGGACTGCCGGTACCATCATCGCGCTCATGACGAGGCTGAACTCGTCGATCCGCCACTCGATCGGATACAGCGCTGCAACGAAAAACGAGAGACCCGCTACGATCGCGGCGACGTATCCTCGATCCCTGATGGGGATAAAATCGAGCATGAAGCTGAACGTCACTGGAATACCGAGTCCAAGCGTCAACGAACAGACGACGACCCACCCGACGAACGCCTCAACCGTACTCACGAACGGAGCCGCTATCGTGAGGACGAGTTGGACGAGAATGATCAGAAAGAGCAGGCGGAACTTGACGTAGAGATCGGTACTCCACCCACGTCGATCCATCAAGACGCCGCTCGTGACAGCGACGATCAGCGTTAGCAGCGCGAGCACGGCCATCACAACCGACACGTCTTCAGGTGGCATTCCGATCCCCCGTATCCCGAGATCGGTCAATCCAAGCTGAACGAAGGTGAGATTGTAGTAGTACCCCGCAGTGAGCGCGGCTATGTAGATGAGATAGCCAGTGATCGGGATCCACTGGCGTTCACGAACGAATTCGAAGAGTTTCATTCACCTATAAAATCCCGCCAACTATCTCTTCCCAACTTCGCACCTGCCACAGTTCTTTACAGGATCTACCTCGGTGATCTCTCGGTTCATTATTCCGCTTCGTCGGCAGTCAATCGCCGAAGCGTCACGTACAGGACAACGAACATCACGATGAAAACGGTCCCTCCTTGAATCACTTTACTGAGGCGGCTTTTCTGCTTCGCTTGCGGCACGTCGTTTCCACTGCTAGCCTCTGCTGTGTCGTCTTCGCTGGCCGCTTCGATGGATTCGCTGGTCTGTTCTTTGACGGCTTCGAGAATTGGGTCGCGTAACGATGATTCCAATTCGGCTTTCACCGCTTCTTTTGTGAGCAACTGCACGAGATCGTGTTCGGGATTGATTTTATTGGTTGTTATCGCCGGCGTTTCTGATTCCTCGCTTTTCGGGTGTATTGGCAACATGAAATACGTTCTAATAATGGGCGTGCTCAGTTAAGTATTACAGCAGAAACACTCTTCGGTGAATACCTTCAAGGGGAACTGGTCGTTGGTACCCGTCTGCTCTTGGAGGCGATTGTCTCGACGACAGGGCTGTAGAGATGTACCGGCTCGGTATCAGGAGTCGAAAATCCGTTCGCAGCGAATAGTGTGTTCTTCTCGATATCGACGACAGCGTCGTACAACGGCCACGGGTCGTGCTGGACGTTGGCGTAGCGGATCGATCCGTCCGGCGCTTCCGTGTAATAGCGGTATCGTTCCGTGAGGAAGTGAGCGAGGGTGCCAGGGGCTGCGTTCTCTCGCACGCCACTCGCGCCGTACGTTGCTTCGAAGAGCACCGGCCTTGCGCCAGGATGTCGGCGACGACTCGTGAATCGAACCTGATCTCGATCTACGGACAGATCGATACTCGCGTAGTAGTACGGAAGGTGGTGGAAGAGTCGAGCACCGATGACGGCCACGATCCCATCGGCATCGAGGCTGAAGAAGTACACACCCGGGGTTCCGCCCTGCGTGACGTACGTTCGGAGGTTCAGTTCAGGCAGCGGAAATCCCGTTCCAGTAGGGAGGACTCGCGGTCGGACGTCGATGTTCGTAAACGGGACAACCGACAGCCATGCTTGTCCGTCGTAGGTATCGAGAGCCAGTTGTTCTGGGAGGTGTGGCTCGATGAAATCCGGATCGACCGGCCAGTTTGCGAAGAGCACGTGACGCCACTCCATGTAGAGCGAAACGACCATTCTATGCAGTCGTTGAACCGCCTCATACAATATCGTAGCGCCCACATTCGCGTTTCGGACGATTGGATAAAGAGCCCGCCGTCCGAAAGACGGACGATGGTCATGATCCGCCCGATCTCGAAGTCGAAAAATCAAATCGGTTCTTTGTAGATCCAGAGATCTCGTGCGAGTGATTGGACCACAGCGGTCATACGACCGCCGATTACGTAGTAGAAAGAGGTTGAATACTACATTTCACTACTCTGCCTCCACTCGTCTATTTCACCGCACAGTGGTATGTCAGATATATCAAGAGGAATACTACGTGATCGATCCCGACTTCTGGCGGCTGCTCGTCACGATTTCGGCGACCATGATCGGTCTCGCAGCTTGAGTGATCGTCATAACCCATTCCGTCAACAGAGTTCTCCATTCTTTCGAGAATTCACCATAGTCCGGTTCCTGGGACTCCTTCGTACTTAGATGGTCTCAGGTATCGAACTGGGTGGCTTTCATTGTCGTGTTTGTCATTCCCGTTGGGATCTTTCACAATGTCGGTTCGATTCCCTCCGTACTGGACGGTCTCTATATAGCCGAACTGAGTATTGCCTGGACTACGGTATCAGCACTGCTTTTGGTACTGGATCCTCACCCAGCTTTTACTGCTTCCGTACGAGGTGCGAGAACGGGAGATTCAGGAGGATACAGAACACGCACACCGAGAAGACGATTCGGTCCACGAGGATTCCCGTTCGGAAAGGAGTGAAGACGACAGTCGGATATCGTAGGGGAACGTAACTACCGTGCAGTACAGCTGATTTATAAGGCAATATTCATCCAAATGTGGGGGGTCAGACTACAATTCGTTGATCGGAGTGATGTACCCCTCTTTGACATCAGTTAGTGAGATATGAGCCAAAGAGGAGTGGTGCGACGAGTAACGCCATCGGCACGAATATCCACACTTGTCCCGCCAAGACATCATACTGCGCGAGGGTTTCGCTTACTGGGATTCCTTCGAAATATCCAACGAAAAATTCGAAGCCAACGGTTAGTACAACCCAGATTACCCCGACAATAAGCAGTTCTGCTCGCGTATAGTCGATAGCCGATCGCGTGAAGTAGAGATACGACAACACGAGAATTGCAGCGATCAGAAGGACCGTACTGATGACGTGTCCGGTGTAGTCACCGACTCGTGGGATGAGCGTCGTTTCCCTGAATATCCCGTTGACGATCGCAACGACGGCCATTACTATCCACAGTCCAAGCGGGTAGACGAAAACGGAGGCTCGAATCGATTGGGTATCCATCGTGATAATCGAAGTGATCGGGCTCATTTTCTAGTGGGTACACCGGAAAGCGTAAAGTAGCGTACGGTAGTTCGTGGATTTATATCGTGGGTCTGATCGAACAAGTGCTGAATGACATCCGTGACGTATTGCTGTAAGAGGGTTAGTTAGTAGTATGGGCATCTCTTCGTCGCGGTACCCCGATCTCTGGGGATTCTTCCTTTTTTCACACGGCTGGACGTGGGTGTTCTGGAGCGTTATCGTCGTGGCGGGGTGGGACCCCTTCGCTACTCCAGGAGTCGTCTTCTTGGTTCTTGGAGGAATCGGGCCCATGCTCGGTGGGTCGATTATGAGCGGCATCGTCGGTGGCCGACGTGAACTCCGGGATCTGAGGCAACGGATATTCGATCCACGGCTCGTTCCGATCCGCTGGTGGCTCGTCGTGTTCGGGTTCTTTCCCGCAGTTACGGCACTGGCAGCGTTGGTGGCGGGTCAGCTGGAGCTGACTGCCCAGGCTCTCGATTTCAGTGAAGCGAGGGTAGTATTCGCAAGTCCGACGGCGCTTTTCGTCACAGCCGGATTCATCCTGATACTCGGGCCAGTGCCGGAGGAGATTGGCTGGCGCGGATTCCTCCTCGATCGGCTCCAGCTCCGCTGGAGTGCGCTGACTGCGAGCCTGTTGGTCGGGATCGCGTGGTTGACGTGGCATGCACCGCTATTCGTGATGGCGGGGTACTACGCTGCTGTCGGCGGCACGCCGGATCTCTTCCTGTTTGTGACTGGTATTGTCGTTACGTCCGTCCTGTATACCTGGATTCACAACAACGCTGGGCGAAGTGTTCTCGCCGCGATCATGTTTCACTTCATGCAGAACTTTGTGGGACAGGTCTTCGGACCAGCACCCGAGACACGACTGATTCAGGCTATGTTGTTCATTATCGCTGCAGGAGTCGTACTACTGATATGGGGGCCACGACACCTGCGCAGAAAGAACACACGCCCACAACCTGTTACTGGACTCTCTCAGCGAGAGTGAAGCGATCCCGAATTCCAATGGTTGAATATCGCAGCAATACTGGGGCTCGAAGATCAGCGTTTTCTCCGTTCGTTGAGGGCGATGGCTACATAGAGGACTCCGACGAAACGAGTTAGCGGATAACACCACGCTTTCCACGTACATCGCTCGGCATCGGTATAGGCCATCTTGGCTGCCGAGTCAACGAAGAGTCGGGGATACAGTACTGCCAACAGACCGATTCCTCCGAGTAGTTTTTTCAATACGGAATACGAGGAACCTCCTCGCCATGCAAGTCCGAGGAAGAAAAGTCCTTCAGCACGTGCAACGGGAACGACCCATGACTTTAACTCACACTCGTCAGGGTTCTCAAGGGCGATTCCTTCGACGGTTTCGACGAATCGCTCGGGCGCAAGCGCTTCAACGAGACCGATCGTGAACAGGATTTTCCGAAACATGGGATCGAGTACGGTGGCTGATCCGATAAAGGTGAATAGCCTTCACAGTCGGGAATCAGAGAGCAGCACGACTCACTCACTATCAGAAGCCAAGAGGAACGAAGTGATCGCGCCGCTGAACGCCCGTCTCTGTTCTTCGAATGCACCGTGTCCGGTGTCTTTGAGGATGTGTGTTTCGGCGTTCGGGATCGTCTCTGCCATCCATCGGAGATCTGAAGCATCGAAGAGTACGTCCTGTTCCCCGCCCAAAGTCAGGGTTTGTGAATCGATATCGGCTAGTTCATCACCGGAATCGTGGTCGAGGCAGGCTTGTGCGGAGTTGATGAAGTCGTCAGGATACGGTGGTTCCTTGATGACCCCTGGTAGTTTGAGTAGTACACCGTAGGCGGCACGCTTTCCCGCCGAGGAGTACGTCGCGTCCACAGTGCTGAGATGAACCTCGCCCCAGCGGCCATCGCGCGCGGCGTCACGCCATTCCGTAACGGCCTCCCGTCCCGAGGCGCTTAGGTGCGGTCCTGCGAGTGCGATAACCAGATTCTGTACGTTCTCCGGGTGGTCGATGGCGAGGTATTGCGCGATCAGGCCACCCATCGACATGCCGAGGACGTCTGCAGGACCGATCTCGGAAAGTACCGACGCATAGCCGGCTGCGAGCTCCCGCGTCGTTACGCCGTCGGCAAGTTCTCGTGGCCGACTGACGATGTAGACGTCGAAGTCGTCTGCAAGCGCTCGCATGTAGTACCGTTCCAATAGCAATTGCACGAATCGTGGCGTTTCGTCACCCTGGAGCGCATCGCTCAGTCCGGGAACGATGACGAGCGGGTGGTTGCCCTCTCCGAAGCGGACTGTTGGGTGGTCAGCGATACGCGTTCCCGGTTCTACCATACTGAATCTATCGTATACCACATCCATTAATCACTTCCTCCAAGATCAGCTTCTCTCGACTTTGCGAGGATTTTGGAGTCGGATAGCATCGAGACGAACCGACACTGATCAATAAATACATCACTTGGGTAGTAATAACGTATGGACCGTGGAGCGAGAGCGCTCGTGAGTGGATTTATCGCATTCGTCGTCGCTACAGCGACAGTGATCGTGCTCGATGACGAACGAGATGGGATCGACGCGGTGACCATCGGCGGCTTAACTGGTGGCGCAGTTGCGCTGGGTGTGTGGCTGAGCACAAGTCACAAAACGGAACAGGATGATAGTACTGACACCTGAGGAGCTGGATTTTGGAGACGCAGCCTGGCAGTTCACGTCTCTGATTTCACCCCGGAAGTCTTGCGGGTTCAAAAGAGGAAATCTGGAATTGCGGTCGGCGCTAGGTGGACTTGGGACTTGTTCCTCGTGTTCATCGCACTCCTAACAATCGGGTGGATATATTACATCCAGTGTGAGTTGTCGATCGACCGGTGAATACTGGAACGATAGCCGTTCGAGTGGCGTCGCCTGACCAAGACCCACTCAATCGGCGATTGATTTTCTCTGTTGCTACCAGTTTGGATGTACGTGAATCCCCGTGAGAACCACTCGTCTCATCGGCCATCGAACGAAAGCAAAATCATGCTCGTTCGACCACTAATCGCCGCGCTGTTGGGCGATTATGTTGCTTCAAAGCTATGGGCGCTGCAGGATTTGAACCCGCGACAGCTTGGTCCGAAGCCAAGCACTCTATCCAGACTGAGCTAAGCGCCCGTACCCGCCAGTATTCCGTTCGCCCGTTTAAGTCCCGCGATCCGGATCGGTGGGTCCCGACTCCTCGATTCAGCGGGCGTCGACGGCGGGATGATCTCGGCCGATCGACGTTGACTGACACGGATCGGCAACGCTCGTCGTATCATGGAACGTTGATCAAAAAGAATATTATCCGGAGCGGATACGTATTCCACAGTCGATGTCTCCCGGTCTGACGGTACCCCCGTCGAACGAGTGCTCGCATGCGGACGTCTCCCCGATGAGGCACACATATGTATGACCTCGCCCCGCACCTCGATGCCGAGGTCGAACCGGGGACGAACCTGCTTCTCGCGGGGCCACCACTGACCGGGAAACGGAAACTCGCGCTGGACCTACTGGCGGCGGGAACCGACGCCGGCGACGGTGCGATCGCCGTCACCACGAAGGACGGCGCGGATCGCATCCTGAAAGACTACGCGAAGCGGACGCCGTACGATGGCAGACCCGTCGCGGTGGTCGATTGCGTGACCCGCCAACAGGGCGTCGGGGACGTTCGCGACGACGACCGGGTCAAGTACGCGTCCTCGCCCGTCGACATGACCGGGATCGGGATCAAGCTCTCGGAGTTCCTCCAAGCGTTCTACCGCGACCGCGACATCGAGCGCAACCGGATCATGGTGCACTCGCTGTCGACGCTATTGATGTACTCGGATCTCCAGACGGTGTTCAGGTTTCTCCACGTGTTCACCGGACGAGTCCAAAGCGTGGGTGGACTCGGACTGTTCTGTATCGATTCGACGGCTCACGACGACCAGACGATGAACACGCTCAAACAGCTGTTCGACGGGATCGTTACGCTCTCGGAGGACGGTGAGCCCGACGTCCGGCTCGCCCAATGAGTTGGTTGAGCCACCCGTTCGGTGGGTCGCACGCTCCGTGAGCTCGTTTCGGAACCCGCCGCAGTATTAACGTCGTCGTCGCTCGTAGTACGAGCATGCCCGTTACCGACGACGATCGGCTCCGCGAGTTACTGTCCGTCGACACGATCGCGGTGATCGGCTGTTCGACGACCCCCGGAAAGGCCGCACACGACGTGCCGGCGTACCTCCAGCGACAGGGATACCGCGTGATCCCCGTGAACCCGTTCGCGGACGAGGTGCTCGGGGAGCCGGCGTACGACGCGCTCGCGGACGTTCCGGACGAGGTCGACCTCGTCGACGTGTTCCGTCCGAGCGAGGAGGTCTCGGAGATCGCGTCCGCGGTCCGAAATCGACACGCTGACCGCGGCGACGCCGGAACGCTGTGGCTCCAGTTGGGGATCCGCGACGACGACGCGGCCGCAGAGACGGAGGCGGCAGGGATAGCCGTGGTACAGGACCGGTGTCTCAAGGTCGAGCACCGACGCCTACGCGACTGAGCGTTCGGGACTACCCCTCCCACTCCTCGAACGGACGATACACGCCCTTCGAGAGATATCGTTCGGAGGAATCCGGGAAGACGGTGACGACGGCGTCGTACGGCGCGTCGATCGTCCCGTCGTCGATCGCTCGTGCGACCGCCTTCGCGGCGATACTGTTCGCGGCCGACGAGGAGGCGACGAGGTGTCCCTCCTCGTCGGCGAGGCGGGCCATCTCCTCGTGAACGGCACGGTCGGGGATCGAGCGGATGTCGTCGACGAGGTCGGGGTCGAACAGTTCGTTCGTCTCGATGTCGTGGGTGCCGATCCCCTCCGTCTTGTACTCCTCGTGGGTGACCTCCTCACCGAGGAACTCGCGGTACGCTGAGCCCGCCGGCTCGACGGCGACGACGTGGGTGCCGGGCTCGCGTTCGCGGAAGTACTCCGACATCCCCATCAGCGTGCCGCCGGTGCCGCAGCCGGCGACGAGGGCACCGACCGCGCCGTCGAGCGCATCGTCGACCTCGGGAGCGGTCGTCTCGTAGTGGGCCTCGGCGTTGAGGTGGTTCGAGAACTGTTGGGGGACCGCGGCGTTGTCGAGTTCGTCGGCGAGCTCGTGGGCGCGGTCGATGGCGTAGCCCATCCCGTCCTCGGTCGGCGTGTTGATCACCTCCGCACCGAGTGCGCGCATGAGCTGCTGTTTCTCCACCGAGAAGCGCTCGGGAACGACGAAAACCGCCTCCAGATCGAGCTGGCCGGCCGCGACTGCGATCCCGATCCCCGTGTTCCCCGCGGTCGGCTCGATCACCGTCCCCCCGGGAGACACGTCGCCCCGTTCGAGCATCCGTTCGAGCATGTGCTTCCCGATGCGGTCCTTGATGCTCGCGCCGGGATTGAACGACTCCAGTTTCGCGTACACCGGCACCGCGTCCGGCGAGTCGTGGACTCGGACGAGCGGCGTCTCCCCGATCGTCCCAAGCACCGACTGGAGGGGCTCCCGATGGGTCGTCATACCCGAGCGATCGTCTCGTCAGGGTTTGTGTGTTTCCATCGCTGTGACCACCGGCGTGGACGAAGCGGTGAGGGGGGCGGGGGAAGCTACGTTTCCTTCCGGACCTGCGACCACATCTCGGCGAGTCGGTCGTCGGGCTGGATAACCGTCGGCTCGACGTCAACGACGAATCGGCGTTCCTCGTCGAGATCGACGTCCACGCCGTCGAACGCGATGACGTACTGCGAGCGGTGGTGGCCGTCGAGGTCGACTTCCGTCCGCTCTTCGAGCATCGCGGCCGATTCGAGCCGGTCGAGCTTCTTGTACGCCGTGGAAAGCGCCATATCGGCCCGGTCGGACACCTCTTTCGCGGTCATCGGCTCGTCGAGCACCCGAACGATCTCCCGGCACGCCGAGTCGTCGAGCGCGCCGAAAACCGTCTCCGGATCGAGGTCCTCGTCGCGACGGGGATCGGACGCCATATCCAGTCAACCGCGATGGGACCCCTAAAACATGGCGACGTCGTCCGGCTTCGACGCTGTTCGATCGCGTGTCCGTCTCGACTTCGCTTGCTCCGCGTGCCGATCCGACGTGATCCCGAGGAGTTGTCGACGTGATCCCGAGGAGTTGTCCCGTCAGGCCGATTCGTCCGGTTCGGAGTCGTCGCCGTCGACGACCGTCTCGTCGTCTTCGTCAGCTGCAGCATCGTCGTCGGACGATTCGGCCTCAGTGATGTGTGCTTCCGTGCTTACTGCGTCGAGATCGACGCCGACCTCGCGGGCGACGGCGTCGAGCACCGCGCGCTGTTCGGCCATCTCGTTTTCGAGCGCCTGGACGCGTTCGGAGGTGTCCTTTACGGTCGTCTGGGTCGTCTCGACCTCGTCGCGGAGCTCGTTGAGCTTCTGATACGTCTGTTCGGCCTTGTCCGCGAGCGTCTGGATACGTTTCGCCGTGTCTCCGAATCCCATGGGTTCCCGTTTCCGCCCCGACTACGTGTGCCTTTCCGTTCGACGCCTCCGTTTGCAGCGTCATCCGCGTGATCGACGAGCACGGCGGTGGCCTTTTCACTCGACCGGTCGAGTGGCGGGTATGAACGTCGACCGGATCCTGTTGACGAACGACGACGGCGTCGACGCCGTCGGGCTCCGAGCGATGTACGAGGCCCTCTCCGACGAGTACGAGGTCACGGTCGTCGCCCCGACGGCGGACCGTTCCTCGATCGGCCGCGCGCTCTCACACGAGGTCGACGTCGCAGAACACGAACTCGGCTACGCCGTGGAGGGAACGCCCGTCGACTGCGTCATCGCGGGTCTCGGAACCCTTGTCCCCGACGCCGACGCGGTCGTCGCCGGCTGCAACAAGGGGGCGAACCTCGGAGAGTACGTCCTCGGTCGGTCGGGTACCGTCTCCGCCGCCGTCGAGGCCACGTTCTTCGACGTCCCCGCGATCGCGACGTCGCTGTACGTGCCGGGCGGTGACGACTGGTGGGCACGCGAACTCGACCCCGGCCGGTTCGATCACGCCACGAGCGCGACCCGTTTCCTCGTCGATCACGGGATCGACGCCGGCGTGTTCGACCGGGCCGAGTACCTCAACGTCAACGCTCCGCCGGCCGACGGCGAGCAGGCGTCGATGCGAGCGACCCGTCCGTCGACGTGGTACGGAATGGGTGCCGAACGGAACGGCGACGGTGAAGTCGTGTTCCACGACCCGATCTGGGACCGGATGACCCCGGAGGACGTGCCCGACCCGGTCGGAACCGACCGACGAGCCGTCGTCGACGGCGAGGTCTCGGTGTCCGCCCTGACGGCCCCACACTCCGTGGCGTCCGACGCGGCGCTCGGTGGGCTGGTAGACGTGTACGGGACCGAAAACCCGGTCTGAGAACCGGCCCGCTCGATCCACTCGTCCGAGAAGCGACCTGATCGACCGCGCGTCTCCGCCCGAGCGCTACTCCTCGCTCCGACTGACCGTGACCTGCGCCTCGGTGATGACGCGGTCGCCCATCTCGTAGCCGGGCTCGTACACCTCGTGAACGGTGCCCTCGGGCTGATCGCTGTCGACGCGGAGCATCACCTGATGGCGGGCGGGGTCGACCGACTCGCCGGGGTCGGGATCGATCGGGTCGACGCCCTCGTCGGCGAGCACCTCGTCGAACTTCTCGACGGTCGATCTCACTCCGGGGCGGATGTCGCTGCCGTCCTCCTGATCGAGCGCTCGCAGGAGGTCGTTTCGGACCGGGACGATCCGCTCGACGAGCGACTCGGAGGCGCGCTCGCGGATCTCGGCCTGCTTGCGCTTCGCACGCTCCTTGTAGTTGCTGAAGTCCGCCCGAACGCGAGCGAGCTTGCTCGTGAGCTCGTCGACCTCCTCCTCGCGGGCCGCGAGATCCGCCTCGAGCCCCGCAATCTCCGCGGCGACGTCGGCGGCGAGCGCATCGTCGTGTTCGGCGACTCGCGCCGCCAGCCCGTCGAGGCTCTCGGCGTCGGTGCCCGTCGTCTCCGGGTCGGCGTCCGCGGTATCAGCGTCGACGTCCGGGCCGTCCGCGTCGTTGCGGGCGGGCTCCGAATCGTCGCCAGCGGTTCCGTCAGCGGGGGCGTCCGTACCATCGTCGTCCGTCGTGGGATCGATCTCGACGGCTTCGTCCTCGCTCATACGGGATCGAAGTCGGTCGGCGTGCATAAGCGTTGCAGAACGCGCTCGTGTCGACGCCCCGCGTCGGCGACGCGACTCTCGGGAGTATATAAACGGGGATCCCGTATCCGGGCGTATGACCGCGCCGAACCGGAACACGCTGTGGGCGACCGCGCTCATCGACGAACTCGTCGCCGCGGGCGTCGAGAGCGTCGTCGTCTCCCCCGGGAGCCGATCGACGCCGCTGACGATGGCCGCCGCGCGAAACGACGATCTCCGCCTGTTCTCCGGGCTCGACGAGCGCTCGGCCGCCTACTTCGCGCTCGGCCGCGCCCGACGGACGGGTCGCGTGACCCCGCTCGTCTGTACGTCCGGCACCGCCGCCGCCAACTACCACCCGGCGGTGATGGAGGCGGAGAACGCCCGCGTTCCCCTGCTCGCGCTCACGGCCGACCGCCCCCCGGAGCTCCGGGATTCGGGGGCCAATCAGACCGCCGATCAGGAGAAGCTGTACGGCGACGCCGTCCGGTTTTATAAGGATCTCCCGGAGCCGGCCGCGAACGACCGCGCGCTCCGGTCGCTGCGAACGACCGTCGCTCGCGCGGTCGCGGTCGCCGAGGGTGCAGATCCCGGGCCCGTTCACCTCAACGTGCCGTTTGCGAAGCCGCTCGAACCGGTCTCGGTCCCCGGCGACGTTCCCGACGGTCTCGATCCGACGGCCGAACGCGGCCGCGACGGACCGTACGTGGACGTCACCGGCGGATCGACCGAACCGGGTGAGGAGGACCTCCGCGCGCTCGCGGAGGCGCTCTCGGCCGACCGAGGACTGATCGTGGCGGGGCCGGCGGATCCGCCGGGACTCGATCCCGAAGCGGTCACGGCGCTGTCACACGCAACGGGCTATCCGGTGATCGCGGACCCGCTCTCGGGCGTCCGATACGGCGGCCACACGCGCGTTGCGCCCGTGATCGGCGCGTACGACGCGTACCTCTCAGGTGCGCTCGCTGGCGGGGGGAGTGACGCAACCGGTGATGCCGCCGACGCAACTGGAGCCGACGAGAATCCCGGTTCGGACTGGACTGATCCGGACGTCGTCGTTCGCCTCGGTGCCTCGCCAACCTCCAAACGCCTTCGGAAGTACCTCGCGGGAACGGGAGCCGATCAGTACGTCGTGGATCCGGCCGGCCGCTGGCGGGAGGCGGAGTTCGCGGCGACGGATCTGGTCGTCGCGGAGCCGAACCGGCTCTGTGCCCGCCTGTCCCGGATCGTTCGAGGTGGACGCGATACGGAGTGGACGGCGCAGTGGACGGACGCGGATCGAGCCGCGCGAGCGGTTCATCGCCGGGAGAGACCGGACGATGGGATCGAAGAAGGGACGCAAGCCCCTCCGGGCACGGCTTCGGACGCCCCGGACGCGGTCTCGCCGTGCGGGTTCCACGAGGGCGACGTCCTCCGTGCGGTCGTCGACGAGCTCCCGGAGCCGTCGACGCTGTTCGTCTCCAACTCGATGCCCGTCCGCGACCTCGATCGGTTCGTTCCCCCGAGGGCGACGAGCGTCACGGCGCTCGGTAACCGCGGCGTCTCCGGCATCGACGGGATCGTCTCCACGGCGCTCGGCGCGGGATCGGCGACGACGGACGACCTCACGCTCGTCGTCGGCGATCTCGCGCTGTATCACGACACGAACGGGCTGCTCGCGATCGATCGGTGCGACGTCGACGCAACCGTGGTCCTGATCAACAACGACGGCGGCGGGATCTTCCACCAGCTCCCGATCGAGTCGTTCGAGCCGGAGTTCACCGAACAGTTCAAAACTCCCCACGGGCTCGACTTCGAGCCGATGGCCGACCTCCACGGGCTGGAGTACGTTCGTATCGACGCCCGAAACGAGGAGGGCGGAGACGAAGGGGACGGAAGCGAAGGAGCCGAAACCGAGCGCCGTGCGGAGTCGATCGACGCGGTCGCGGAGGCGTACCGGACGGCGCGCGACGCGGACGGTTCACACCTGATCGAGGTTCGAGTCGACGCCGAGCAGAGCCATCGGACCCGAGACCGGCTTCGTGACGCCGTCGAGCGGGCGGTTCACGACGAGCCGCTGGGCGCTGAGGAGTCGTGCCGATGAAGCGGCGTTGGTTCGCCGTCATGGGGACGGCACTCCTCCTCGGTGTCGGGGTCCTGACCGCGGCGTTCGGTGGCGCGTTCTGGCTGGATCCCGCCTTCGCGGTGCAGGGGGCGCTGCTCGTCGTGGGCGGCGTGGCGTTCGTCGTCGCCGGATTCGGCGGGTCGCCGTTCGGGCTCGCCCCGATCAGGGTCGTCGGTATCGGCGATCTCTGCGTCGCCGCGATGGTACTGACGAACGCCGTCGTGACGCTGCTCGATGGCCCGCCCGGCACGGCCGAAATCGTCGTGGCGGTCACGCTCGGGGGAAGCGGACTGCTACTCGGGGCCATGGGAATCGACTACCTCCGCGGCGGCGTGTACTTCGACGCCGACGCGTTCGAGGACGGGCCGTTGATCGGTTGAGACACCCGTCGACGTGGCTGAGACGCCCCGTCTTCGACCGCAACCCCTTTTTCAGGCGGCCGCGCTTGCTGAGACATGGACCTCACCGGAGCGCGCGTGCTGATCACGGGCGGCGCGGGGCTGATCGGTAGTCACCTCGCGGGCGACCTCGTCGACGACGCGGCTCACGTCCGGGTCACTGACGACCTCTCGAAGGGCGAACGGGATCGCGTGCCCGACGCGGCGGAGTTCGTCCGCGCGGACCTCACCGAGCCGGACGAGGTGGCGGACGTCGTCACCGAGGACCTGGACGTCGTCTTCCATCTGGCCGCCTACACCGACACGAACTTCGACGACGATCGGACCCTCTTCGAGGAGAACACGGCGATGACGTACAACGTCGCGGAGCGGATGCGCGAGGTCGACGTGACGAACCTCGCGTTCACCTCCTCGTCGGCCGTCTACGGCGAGGCTCCCCGGCCGACGCCCGAGGACTACGCTCCGCTCGAACCGATCTCGATCTACGGGTCGTCGAAGCTCGCCGACGAGGCGTTGCTGTCGACGTTCGGCCACTCCTACGGATTCACCGTTTGGATCGTGCGCTTCGCGAACATCGTCGGACCGTACCAGCGCGGCAACGTCGTTCCCGACTTCATCGAGAAGCTCCTCGACGACGAGACGAGGCTCACGATCCTCGGTGACGGCCGACAGGAGAAGTCGTACATGCACGTATCCGACTGCGTCGACGCGCTCCGTCACGTCGTCGAGCACGCCGACTCCGACGTGAACACCTACAACCTCGGGACCCGGACGACGACGTCGGTGACGACGATCGCCGACGTCGTGAGCGAGGAGCTCGGCGTCGATCCCGCCTACGAGTACACCGGCGGTGACCGCGGCTGGACCGGTGACGTACCGAAGATGCGCCTGTCGATCGAGAAGCTCTCGGCGCTCGGTTGGGAGCCGACGCTGTCGAGCCACGAGTCGGTCCGGACCGGAGCACGCGACCTGATCGCGGAGCTGGCTCCCGAACGACTCGACCGCACTGAATGAGGAGTCGACCGCGCGAGTGAGGTGTCGACCGCACTGAATGAGGTGTCGACCGCACTGAATGAGGTGTCGACCCGGGTGGAGACTCACTCAAGCGAGAGCCGCGCCCAGTTTACCGACGAGTTTTAACCCCGCCGGCCGACCGTTCGGACGAACGATGCACGAGGAAGTGAGCCGCGGATGACGCTCGACCGACTCCGACCGGTGGCCGAGCGACTGCTCGGTCCGTGGGTACGCGCGGCGCAGCGACTCGGACTCTCTCCCGACGGCGTGAGCGTGATCGCGTTCGGAGCAGCGGTCGCGGCGGCCGGGGCGTTCGCGGTCGCGGAACCGCTGTTTTACCTCGCGGGTGCGCTGTTCGTGTTGTTCAACGGCTGGCTCGACCTCGTCGACGGCGCGCTCGCGAGGCGCACGGGGGTCGCCTCCGACGGCGGCGACTTCCTCGACCACGTGCTGGACCGCTACGCCGACATCGCGATCATCGCCGGCTTCACCGCCGGCGTCGGGGCGTACGCGCTCGGCTTCCTCGCCGTGACCGGCGTCCTGATGACGTCGTACCTCGGCACGCAGATACAGGCGGTCGGAATCGGTCGCGAGTACGGCGGCCTGTTGGGTCGTGCCGACCGACTCGCGCTGATGGGGATCGTCGGCGGGATCGCCGCGATCCACGCGGCCCCGATCGTCGCCGGCCTGACCGTCGTCGAGCTCCTCTTGGTCCTGCTCGCGGTCGTCGGTCATCTCACCGCACTCCAGCGGTTCCGAGGCGCGTGGGCCGACCTGTGATCGGTCGGTACGCCGCCCATCGGGTTTAAAAGTCTCCGGACGAAACGGGGGGTATGCCCACCTTCGAGCTGAATCTGTCCGACGACGTGTACGCCGAGTTCCAGCAGCTCGCCGACCAGGAGTTCGTCTCCGAGGAGCAGGCGGCCGAGGAGCTCATCTCCTCGGGGATCGAGGCGTACAACGTCACCGTCGTCGACGATGACCCCCGCGACGAGATGTTGGATGGCGCGGAGAACAACATGTTCGACACCGCACAAGACCCCGGCAGCATCGAGGACGACCGCTTATAAGGCCGAGAGCGGTGCTGGTCGCCTCGTTGTACGGTTGTGAGCGGTGCTTTTCGTCGGCTCAGTACCCCAGACCGAGCACCCGATTCGCCGTGAGCGTCGTCAGACCGAGTCCCATGACGACGGCGAGCAGCCCGAACGCGACGGTCCAGCCCGCGACGTCGGACACCGCGCCGACGACGACGCTGCCCGACGCGCCGATCACCATGTAGACGGTACGGACGAGCCCGAACCCGGCCCCGCGCTCGTCGGCCGCGAGCAGATCCATGAACCGCGACTGGACGGGCGCGCCCCACGACATCGCGAGTCCGACGAGAACGACGCCGATGACCGTCGGGGCGAGCCCCGCGCCGTCCGTGGCCGCAACGAACACGAGCGTTCCGTACCCGACGACGCCGGCCGACATCGTCAGCATCGCCGCCGTGTCGCGGTCGAACCGGTCGGACAGCGATCCCGTCACGGGCTGGGTTCCGCCGTGGACGAGGAAGTACAGCGAGAAGAGGACCGCCGACAGCCCCGTCGAGAGCCCGCCGCCGACGGAGAGGAACGTCGGGAGGAACGAGGCGGTCGCCTGCCAGGAGAACGCGCCGAGCGTCGCCAGTACGGTGGTGTAGAGGATCGGCGGGCGCGAGAGCAGTTCGACGAGCGGACCGACGGCGAACCGGTCGCGCATCGGCTGGTCCGGTCGGACGGGCTCCGTCGGGTCGATCCGCCACGCGAACAGGACGAAGACGGGGACGGCGACGAGCGTTCCGAGGAGAATCCCCGCCCGCCAGCCGTACTGCGCTCCGACGACTGCGGCGGCGGGCGGGGCGGCGAGCCCGGCGATCGGTCCGCCGGCGACGTGGACCCCGATCGCGCGGCCGATGTCGTCGAACTGCTTCGTGAGGAACGTCGTCGCCACCGAGTAGTGGAGCCCCGCACCAACGCCGAGCACGACCGTGAAGGCCATGAACGCGAGGATCGACGGTGACACGGCGATGAGGAGCGCGGCGAGAGCGGTCGCGCCGACCGCGGTCAAGATCACGGTTCGCTCGCCGTATCGGTCGCCGAGGACGCCGGAGGGGAACTGCGCGAGCGCGTAGGCGGCCCACATCCCGGACAGCGCGAGCCCGACGGTCGCGTTCGTCACCGCGAACGCCTCCGTGATCGCCGGGACGAGCGGGCTGATGACCAGTCGCGCGACCATCGTCGCGGTGAACGCGAGCGTACAGAGCGCGAGCGCAGTGTGGGCGTACCGCCAGTTCACGGCGGCGGTTCACGGGGAGCGGGAAAGGCGGTTCCGATCGCGGCCGTGTTAACTGGAATCGGATCGATCCGTCCCGGCGTTCTCGCCGACGACGAACTCGATCGGGTAGTCGGTGAGGTTCTCGTGGCCGTCCTCGGTGACGACGACGAGGTCCTCGATGCGAACGCCGCCGATCGCGGGGTCATAGAGCCCGGGCTCGACGGTGACGACGTGCCCGGGCTCCAGTTCGGCCCCGCCGTTCGACAGTCGCGGGAGCTCGTGGACGTCGAGGCCGATCCCGTGGCCGGTCGAGTGGATGAATCCGGTCTCGGTGTCCGGAGCGGTCCTGAAGGTGGGGTGGCCCGCCTCCTCGAACACTTCGCACGCAGCAGCGTGAACGTCCCCGCCCGTGTTCCCTGGCTTCACCGCGTCGAGTGCGGCATCGAGTGCGTCCTCGGTGAGATCGTACCGCTCGCGGAGCTCCGCGCTCGGCTCGCCGACGCAGAACGTCCGCGTCATGTCGGCGTTGTACTTCGTCGCCTTCGATCGCGGGAAGATATCGACGATGATCGCCTCGTTCGCACGGAGCGGTCCCGACCCGCGGTCGTGCGGGTCCGCCGCCTGTGACCCCCCGGCGACGATCGTCTCGTCGAGTGCGCAGCCGTGACGAAGGAGCGTGATCTCGATCGTCTCCGTGACCCGCTCGCTGGTCAGGACCTCGCTCCCATGGACGAGGGTTCCGGGTTCGACCGTCTCAACCGAACTGCCCTCGACGGTAACGTCGTCGAGCGGGACGGAGTCGCCCGCGACGTCGGCGGTCGCGAACAGCTCCTCGGCGGCCCGCATCGCGACCTCGTTCGCTCGCTGGGCGTCCCGGATCGCCTCGATCTCCGCGTCGGTTTTCACCGCGCGGACCTCGGTGAGCGCGTCGCCGTCGTCGACGGTGACGTCGATCCCCCGAGCGCGGAGCGCGTCCGCGGTGCCGACCGGCCCCCGTGGCGGCATGAGCACCGCGTCGACGCCCTTCTCGCGGACGAACTCGGCGTACATGTCGTACTTGGCCTCCGGACCGCCGTACGCGTAGTCGTAGTCGGCGTGACGCTCGACCGTGTCGGCGTCGGATTCGGTTCTCGCGCGACCGTACTCCAGTCCGGAGACGAGGACGTGGACACGACCGTCGGCGTACAAGCTGACGAACGGGTCCGGTCCGGTGAACCCCGAGAGGTACAGCTGGTTCGCGTCGTCCTGTGCGGCGTCGATCAGGTACCCGTCAGACTCGGCGGCCGAGAGGGCGTCGTCGAGACCCGTTCGATCCATGTCGAGCGTCCTCGGCCGACCACCAAAGGGTTGTCGTCGAAGCGGTCGCCGAAGCGGTCGCCGCGGAGCGTCGGCCGAGTGTAGGTGTGTCGGTCGCCGAAGCGGTCGTGCCGGGAGTCCACTCGTACGAAACGGATATATACTCGCGATCGACGGAGTTCGGCTCCGATCCCGGGACCGGTGTCGTACCGGAACCGACACCGACGTATCTACCATATGTAATGGTTTAACCCGCTCATAACCCTGTTTTCGAGCGCGATTATAGTACGTGGTTTTAAGTGGTTTCAAACCCTTTCAGTAGGTGAGGAAATCGAAACCGAGACCCATCTCTCGGTACCCCATTCCCGTCCCCCAGAACCCAACACAATGAGCGAAAACGTCCGAACGTATACGTCGGAGCACGTCGACGACGAGCGAGAGAAGTCGTCAGAGGAGGAGCTAACCTGTCCCGAGTGCGGCGGCCAGCTCGCGACGGACACCGAACACGGCGAGACGGTGTGTGCGGACTGCGGACTCGTCGTCGAGGAAGACGAGATCGATCGCGGGCCCGAGTGGCGCGCGTTCGACTCCGCCGAGCGCGACAGCAAGTCCCGCGTGGGCGCGCCGACGACGAACATGATGCACGATAAGGGCCTCTCGACGAACATCGGCTGGCAGGACAAGGACGCGTACGGCAAGTCCCTGTCGAGTCGCCAGCGCGAGAAGATGCAGCGGCTGCGAACGTGGAACGAGCGGTTCCGCACGCGCGACTCCAAGGAGCGCAACCTCAAGCAGGCGCTCGGCGAGATCGACCGCATGGCCTCGGCGCTGGGGCTTCCGGACAACGTCCGCGAGACGGCCTCCGTCATCTATCGCCGGGCGCTCGATGAGGACCTCCTCCCCGGCCGCTCGATCGAGGGCGTCTCGACGTCGTCGCTGTACGCCGCGGCCCGACAGGCGGGCACCCCGCGTAGCCTCGACGAGATCGCGACCGTTTCACGGGTCGAGAAGGCGGAGATCGCCCGCACCTACCGCTACGTCGTCCGTGAACTCAAACTGGAGATCCGGCCCGCCGACCCGGAGAGCTACGTCCCCCGGTTCGCGAGCGATCTCGGTCTCTCCGATGAGGTTGAACGTCGCGCACGCGAGCTCCTCGACACCGCGAAGCGACAGGGGATCCACTCGGGGAAATCGCCGGTCGGTCTCGCGGCCGCCGCCATCTACGCGGCCTCACTGCTGTCCAACGAGAAAGTGACCCAAAGCGAGGTGAGCGACGTCGCCAACATCAGCGAGGTCACCATCCGGAACCGGTACCACGAGCTGCTCGAGGCTGAGGACGGCATCGCGATGGACTGACCGGCTACTCCCCGTCCCAGTAGTCGACATCGTCGTCGATCCGATAGTACCCGTCCAACGTCCGTTCCGCGTCGCTTCCGGGCGGGGCACCCGCGTACACGCCGAACTTCTCGGAGTCCGGATACACCGTCACGTCCGGCTCCGACATCGTCGAGATCAGGAGGTAGCGCAGCGGCTCGTCACCGTCGTTGATGACCCGGTGAGCGCCGGACTCGTCGGCGGGAAAGGGGACGTAGTCGTCGGCCGACACCGAGCACGTCTCGCCGTCGAGCCGAAGCGTCCCCACCCCCGAAAGCACGTACATCGCCTCCTCGTTGTTCGCGTGGTAGTGGTACGGCCACGAGCGTTCGCCGGACGGGAGCAGATACAGGCTGCAGCCGATCTGCTCGCCGCCCGCGGCGGCCGCGAGTCGCTTGCGCTTCCACGATGCCC
Organism: Halorubrum rarum; assembly: GCF_048380895.1. Classification (NCBI taxonomy): domain Archaea; kingdom Methanobacteriati; phylum Methanobacteriota; class Halobacteria; order Halobacteriales; family Haloferacaceae; genus Halorubrum; species Halorubrum rarum. The sequence continues at coordinate 33,581 of NZ_JBLWMN010000027.1, forward strand.
GTTCGTCCTCCGGGCGCTCCCAGTCGAGATCATCTGTGTTGATCAGTGTCACGACGAACAGCTCGGCCACCAGCCCCAAATCGGTTTCGTGGAACGGATCGAATCGATGGGACGAACGCGAGAACGGTGGACGGGGAGAGCAGACACGGAGGAAAACGGACACGGAGGAGACGTGATGAAGAGCACCGGACGGGCGGAGGAGACGTGACGAAGAGTACCGGACGAGCGGAGGAGACGCAACTGAAAAGCCCGTCGACGTCCATCCGGGCGCATGGAGACGACTCGTCACTTCACGGCGACGACGTACATCGTGAACGACGGTGCAACCGCCCTTCACGAGCACGATCGTCTCGGGATTCATCTCCCACCGGGTGGTCACGTCGACCGCGACGAACTCCCACACGAGGCGGCCATCCGCGAGATACGCGAGGAGACTGGCCTCGAGGCCGACCTCGTCGCCGACCGTGCGGACGTGGAGACGCCGAACGGCCGACCGCTCCCGGAACCCGCCCACCTCATGCTACACGACATCGACGTCCATCCGGACGGATCGGTCGGTCACCAACATATCGATCACCTCTACTACGCACACGTGCCACACCGGCGGATCGATCCCGCAGGCGACGACGAGGCCGCCGCTGACGACTGGAACTGGTATACGCCCGACGACCTGCACGCGAGCGAGTTCGACTCCGACGTCGTCGAACTCGGCTGCGAGGCGATCGAAACCGTTGCCGACGCCAGGTGAGGCAAAACGTATATATTCCTCACGGACGCACACACGACCGTGACGACGACCGCGCCCGAACGCGGCCCGCAGGCGCCACCAGCGGCGCGGCTCTTCTCGAAAAAGCGCGCGTGAAACGTCCACCGGCGGGAGTGGCGACCCCGTCCCGGACGACCCCCGACCGCGTGTACACCGTCGACACGGCGGAGACGACCGAGTCGGACCACATCGATCTCGACGGGACCGACGAGGCCGACGACGGACCACGAACCGCACCGCTTCCGACGACCGACCAGACAGGAACCACGACCACTCACGACACACCGACAATGACGAACACACGAACCACGACGCCGTACGCGACCGAACACGACGCGACCGACGAACCGTTCGAGGGAGTGTATCCCGCGATGACGACGCCCTTTACGGACGACAACGAGGTCGACCACGACCAACTGGCCGACAACGCGCGGTATCTCGAACGCGCGGGCGTCGACGGCCTCGTCCCCGTCGGCTCGACGGGCGAGTCGGCGACGATGAGCCACGACGAGCACGTCGACGTCATCGAGACGGTGACGGCGGCCGTCGAGGACGTCCCCGTCATCGCCGGCACCGGGTCGAACAACACCGCGGAGGCGCTCTCGCTGTCGGAGCGCGCCGCGGACGCGGGTGCGGACGGACTCCTCCTCATTTCGCCGTACTACAACAAGCCCGAACCGCAGGGATTCCTCGATCACTACCGGGCGATCGCCGACGCGGTCGACCTCCCCCAGATCGTGTACAACGTCCCCTCGCGGACGGGTCAGTCGATCCCCGTCGACGTCACCGTCGAACTCGCGGCCCATCCGAACGTACGGGGGTACAAGGCGGCCTCCGGCGATCTGAACCTGATAAGCGAGGTGATAGAGCGCACCCGCGACGAGGAGTTCTCGGTCGTGTCGGGTGACGACGGACTCACGCTTCCGATCCTCTCGGTCGGTGGCACGGGAACGATCAGCGTCGTCGCGAACGTCGAGCCCGAACGCTCCTGTGCGATGGTCGGATCCGCGCTGTCGGGCGATTACGACCGCGCTCGCGACCTCCATCACGAGCTGTCACCGCTCGTCCGCGAGCTGTTCGTCGAGACCAACCCTATCCCGGTGAAGGAGGCGATGTACGTTCGCGGACGCGGCGGCCCGCACGTTCGATCGCCGCTGACGCGACTCTCGGCGGAGCGCCGTGACGCCCTCCGGGCGCTGCTCGCCGAGTACGAGGAGGGTGCCCCGGACCCCGCGGAGGCGGCCGAATGAGCGGATCGGGAGATTCGGACGGAGGCGGCGGATCGGACGGAGCCGGCGGATCGGGCGGGTCGACCAGTGACACCGGACGCGACGACACCCTCCGAATCGCCGTCACGGGAGCGGGCGGGCGGATGGGCCGCGAGGTGATCGAGGCCGCGACGAGCCGCGAGGGCGTCGCGGTCGCGGTCGCGGTCAATCGCACGGCGACCGACCCCGTCGCGGGCGTCGACGTCGCGAGCGCGGAGCGGCTTCCGGAGCTGCTCGCCGAGCGCGAACCGGACGTTCTCGTCGACTTCACGGGGCCGGAGTCGGCGGTCGCGTACGCCGAGGCGTGCGCCGCCGCCGGCGTGTCGATCGTCACCGGGACGACCGGCTTCGACTCGTCGGGCACGAGCGGGCTCCGCGAGGCGAGCCACGAGATCGCTCTGCTCAAGGCGTCGAACTTCGCCCGCGGCGTCGCCGCGCTCCGGCGGGCCGTCCGCGAGGCGGTCGCCGCCGTCCCGGGCTACGACGTGGAGCTCACGGAGACACACCACAACGGGAAACGCGACGCGCCCTCGGGGACCGCGAAGACGATCCTCGGCGACGTCGAGGACGTCCGCGACGACCTCGACGAACGCGTTCACGGCCGCGAGGGCGTGGCACCTCGCCGCCCCGGCGAGATCGGCGTGCACGCCCGACGTGCGGGCGACGTCACCGGCGAACACGAGGTGCTGCTCGCGGGCAACCGCGAGACGATCGAACTCACTCACCGCGCGGGCGACCGGGGGGTGTTCGCGGAGGGCGCGCTCGACGCAGCGAACTGGCTCGCCGGTCGCGATCCCGGCTGGTACGACTTCGACGACGTGCTCGACGCATAGCGGGGATCGACGGGTAAATACCGATGCTGGTTCACTACACTCATCAATGACGCTCGAATCCGACGTATCCGACCTCTGGCATCGCTATCAGGACGAGGGACTGACCGCGTCCGACACCACGAGCGACGACGACGCCGTGCTCGAAGCGTTCCTGGCGGCGCTCGAAGCCGGCGAGGTCCGCGCCGCCGAGAAGACCGGCGACGACGTCACGTCGTGGGAGGCCAACGAATGGGTCAAGCGGGGCATCCTGCTCAACTTCGGGCTCCGGGAGACGGAGGCTCGCGAGTACGGCGGCGTCACCTACTACGACGTGCTCCCCCTGCGGAACACCGATGACCTGGGGGCGCGCGGCACGCGCAACACCCCCGACGGGACCGCGATCCGGCGCGGCGCGTACCTCGGCAGCGACTGCATCATGATGAGCCCGTCGTTCGTCAACATGGGCGCGTACGTCGGCGACGGTACCCTCGTCGACTCCTGTGACACGGTCGGCTCCTGCGCACAGCTGGGCGAGAACGTGAAACTCGGCGCGAACACGCTGATCGGCGGCGTGCTCGAACCCGTCGAGGACGCGCCCGTCGTGATTGAGGACGGCGTCTCGCTCGGCGCGGGCTGTCGCGTCACGAGCGGATTCCGGATCGGCGAGAACTCGATCGTCGGCGAGAACACCCTCTTGACCCCACGTATCCCCGTCTACGACCTCGTCGAGGAGGAGATAATCTACGGGCACCTCCCGGCGGAGCGCCGGGCGTTCACGCGGATGGTCGAGTCGTCGGTCGGCGACCACGAACTGTTCGAGGGCGGTGCGTACAAACCGGCGGTCGTCGCGACGCACGTCGAAGCGGAGACGCTCGAGGCCACGCAGCGGGAGGACGCGCTCCGGGAATGAACGACTCCAACGGAGTATCGGACACGGACGCGGACGGTCCACCGGCGACCACGGACGCCGGAGGGTCGGGGTCGAACCCGCTCGTCCGCCGCGTAAGCGACTGGGACGCCGACTCGCTTCACGGACTCGCCGCCGAGTTCGACACACCGCTGTACGTCGTCGACCGCGACCGCGTCCGGGAGAACTGCGAGCGGCTCACCGACGCGTTTCCCGACGCCGACGTTCGATACGCGGTGAAGGCCCACACCGGGCGCGCGGTGCTGGAGACGGTTCGCGAGGCGGGACTCGGCGCGGAGTGCGCCTCCGCGGGCGAGCTCGACCGCGCGCTCGCGGCCGGGTTCGGCGGTGACCGGCTCCACTACACCGCAGTCAACCCGCCCGCCCGCGACCTCGAGTACGTCGTCGACGTGGCGCGGACGGAACCTGAGCTGACGGTTACGGCGGGTGCGGTCGACACGCTCGACCGGCTGGCCGACCGCGGATACGACGGGCGCGTGTGCGTCCGCGTGAACCCCGGCGTCGGCGCGGGCCACCACGAGAAGGTCAGGACGGGTGCGGCCGCGAAGTTCGGCGTTCCGTACGACCGCGCCGAGCGCGTCGTTCGCGAGGCCGCGGAGCGCTTCGACGTGGTCGGTATCCACGCGCACGCCGGCTCCGGGATCGACCCGGAGCAACTGGACAGCCACCGCGAGCTCGTCTCCCGGATGGGAGACCTCGCCCGGTCGCTGGTCGGGGCGGACGGCTCGGCCGCTGACCGGGACGCCGACTCGGCACCGATCGACCTGGAGTACGTCGACGTCGGCGGGGGGTTCGGCGTCCCGTACCGCGAGGACGACCCGGCCCTCGATCTCTCCGCGGTCGCGTCCGCGACCCGCGAGGCGCTCGGGGGGGTTCCGACCGGGAACGGCGGCGGTGACGACGGTTCCGTCGCTCTCGCGATCGAGCCGGGTCGGTACGTCGTCGCGGACGCCGGCGTCCTGTTGACCCGCGTGAACACGGTGAAGTCGACGCCCGACGAGACGGTCGTCGGCGTCGACGCCGGCATGACGGACCTGCTCCGACCGGCGATGTACGACGCGTACCACCCGATCCGGAACCTCGGCGGTGCGGACGGGGAGCCGGCACCGGGCGACCGGCCGGCAACCCCTGTGACGGTCGCAGGACCTATCTGTGAGACCGGGGATACGTTCTGTAACGGACGACCGCTCGCACGGCCGGCCCGGGGGGACCTCCTCGCGGTCGGCATCGCGGGCGCGTACGGATACGAGATGGCAACCCAGTACAACTCACGGCCGCGGCCTGCGGAGGTCGCGCTCTCAGACGACGGCACACGACTCGCTCGACGGCGCGAAACGCTCGCTGACCTCACGACGGTCGAACGCGAGGCGGAGCTATGAGCACGCACGCGGTTCCGATCGAGAAGTATCACGGCACCGGGAACGACTTCATCGTCGTCGACGCATCGGAGGCGGTCGCCGACCGAAGCGCGTTCGCGATGACACACTGCGACCGCGAGACCGGCGTCGACTGGGCGGCGTTCGGATCGGACGGCGGCGACACCCCCGACCGTCGGGGTGCGGACGGCGTCCTGTTTTTGAGCATCGAGGATCACTACCGGCCGACTCGCGTGGTGATGACCCTCGTGCAGCCGGACGGGTCGACCGCGGCGATGTGCGGTAACGGTGCGCGAGTCGTCGCCAGATGGGCACACGATCGGACCGGCGAGCGCGAGTTCATGATCGACACGCAGGCCGGCACGCGCCGTGCGAGCGTGAGCGAGGACGGGACGGCGGCGACCATCGAGATGGGCACGCCGACGTTCGTGCCGCGAGACGTGCCGATCGACCGCGACGAACCGCTGATCGAGCAATCGGTGGCCGGACTGACCGTCACTGCCGTCAACACGGGAGTCCCGCACGCGGTCGCGTTCGTCGACGACGTCGACGACGTGAACCTCGCGGCGGTTGCCCCGCCCGTGCGCAACGCCGACGTGTTCCCCGTCGGCGCGAACGTGAACCTCGCGGCGGTCGTCGACGACGGTGCGGGCGGCGAGGGATCGCCCGTGATCGACCAGCGGACGTACGAGCGCGGCGTCGAGGGAGAGACGCAGTCGTGTGGGACCGGCGCGGTCGCGATCGCGGCGGTCGCACGTCGCCTCGGCCTCGTCGATGGTGAGACGGTTCGAACCCGACCGCCGGGCGGAGAACTCTCCATTACGGTCCCGGCCGGCGGCCCCGCGACGCTAGCGGGCCCGGTGGCACACGAGGTCGCCGGGACGCTCTCCGCGGACCCACGATGAGCGGGAACCGCCGGGAGCGCTCAGGATCGGACACGGCGTTCGACCCGATCGGCTTTCTCGAGAGGGCGGTCGCGACACCCTCCCACGAGGACGTCTCGGCGATGCGGACGCTTCTCGTCGAGACGCTCTCGTCGTCCGGCGTCGACGCGGACGTCGTCGCCGGCGGCTGCGTCGTCGCGACGAAGGCGTCGCCCGCCCCCGCCGAGGGACCGCACCTCGTGTTGAACACTCACATCGACACCGTCACCCCGCACGTGTCCTTCGAACGTGACCGCGAGGCGACGGGACCGGACGCGGGAGGTGCAAAAACTGGGGGATCGGACGCGGGAGGTGCGGACACGGGAGGATCGGACGCGGGAGGATCGGAGGAGACGAAGGCGGAGGAAAGAGCGTCCGTCGACCGCGTCGACGTGATCCGCGGCCGGGGGTCCTGTGACGCCAAGGGACCGCTCGCAGCGCTGCTGTCCGGGTTCCTTGCGTCGGAACCGGAGCGCGGTCGGGTCACTCTCGCGGTGACGCCGGACGAGGAGGCGCTCTCGCTGGGTGCGGCGGAGCTGGTCGGTCTCCTTCCCGGAAGCGACGACCGCCTCGACGGGGACCTGTTCATCGTCGGCGAACCGACGGGGTTGGACGTCTGTCCCGCGGCGAAAGGGCGGTTTCAGGGCACCGTCGAACTGTCCGGCGTCGCGGCTCACGCCGCGGAGTTCGAGGGCGTCAACGCCGTCGCCGCGGCGGAGGAGGCGTTGCGGGCGATTCGGACGTTCGACGACGGCGCGGCAGCCCACCCGCAACTCGGGCCGCCGAAGCTCACACCGACGGTGATCGACGGCGGATCCGCGACCAATCAGGTTCCGGCCGACTGCGCTATCACCGTCGACCGTCGGTCGATCCCGCCGGAGACCGCCGAGGGGTTCCGGTCGGCGCTCGCCTCGTCGGTTCGGGCGGAGACCCCGTCGGACGTCGATGTGACGTTCGATCTGACCGATCGCGACTCTCCGTTCCTCGAAGCGTTCTCGACGGAACCGACCCACGAGCTCGTCGACGCGCTGGCGACGGCCGCCCGGGCGGGCGGCGTCGACGCCGGGCTTCCGGACGGGCGGGGCGGAACGGTGCGGCCGTTCGCGGCGGCGACGGAGGCGTCGTACTTCGCGCCGGCCCCGACCGTCGTGTTCGGTCCGGGCGACCTCGCGGACGACGCGGGCGCAGTCGCACACGCCCAGCGGGAGTACGTCCGCGTTCGCGAGGTCGAGGTCGCTGCGCACGCGATCGAGCACGCGATCGACGCGCTACTGTAGGGCGTGATCGACGCGCTACTGTAAGCGCACGAGTTCGACTGAATTCTCATAAGTTATAGGAACGAGTCGGGTCCGATCCGCTTGTGATACACGCGTGTCGATACCTCTGCTTACGTAATTTCATGATCGATAATCTTTTTCGAAAACCGATAGACTGCGGCGGGGCCACACCGACGCTCGCAGCAGAAGGCTTATATACCATCTGCTGCTGGGGACTAGCGAAGACCCATGCTCGACCGCATCCGTACGGCAGCCCTCTTCGGGCTCCATCAAGCGACCGTCGCCATCGGGATATCGCTTTTCCCCGTGGCGATGTTCGCACGCAACCAGCTCGGTATCAACCTCCCCGTCCACCGACTCGTCGAGACCACCGCCGAGGCGTACCAGGACACCGACGAGTAGTTCAACGTCCCGTTCCGTCGACGTTCATCACCGCGGAGCCACGGCCCTTCTCGCCGGCGGAACACGACCGTCTCGCCGGCGGTGCGACGAGCCCGTCGACGGAAGACTGACGAGTCTATCGACACCGGCGGTCGGTACTCGAAGGGTTGCCTTTATCAGCGCGCCGGGCCAACGAGTGTCTAATGCGAACACCGACAGGCGATCTCTCGGGCGAGCCGTCCGGCAGCTTGGGCCGTGACCAGCCGGTCTTCGGACCGGAGCTCGGCGAGTTCGAAGGGGCCGACCGCCGCGGTGCGGCCGCGAACGACGACGAGGGCGTGAAGACGGGGACGACGACGGTCGGCATCAAGACCGCCGACGGCGTCGTGCTCGCGACCGACATGCGCGCGTCGCTCGGCGGGATGGTTTCCTCCAAGGACGTCCAGAAGGTCGAACAGGTCCACCCGACGGGTGCACTCACCATCGCCGGCGGCGTCTCGGCGGCACAGAACCTCATCTCCACGCTCCGCGCGGAGACGAACCTGTACGAGGCCCGACGCGGCAAGGACATGTCCATGCAGGCGCTGTCGACGCTGACCGGGAACCTCCTGCGGACCGGCGCGTTCTACATCGTCCAGCCGATCCTCGGCGGCGTCGACGAGGAGGGACCGCACATCTACTCCATCGACCCGCTCGGCTCCGTCATCGAGGAGGAGTACACCGTCACCGGCTCCGGCTCCCAGTACGCGCTCGGCGTCCTCGAACAGGAGTACGACGACGAACTCTCCGTCGACGAGGCGAAGACGGTCGCCGCGAAGGCGATCAAATCCGCCGTCGAGCGCGACCTGGCGTCCGGCAACGGGATCAACGTCGCCGTCGTCACCGACGAGGGCGTCGACATCTCCCGTCACAAGGAGTTCGACGAGCTCCTGTAAGCTCCCGACCGCGGACCGACGCTCCGCCACCGATCGCTTCGATCGACGATCCTTTTAAACCCGCGGCCGCTGGTGTCGAACGACCGATGGCGACGCCGATCCTCAAGTGGGCGGGCGGGAAACGACAGCTGCTCGACGAGCTGTACGCCCGGTTCCCGGTCGCGTACGACCCGGATACGAACGCGTACCACGAGCCCTTCCTCGGGAGCGGCGCGCTCTTTTTCGACCACGAGCCACGGCGCGGGACGGTCAACGACCGCAACGTCCGGCTCCACAACTTCTACGAGCAGGTTCGCGATCGGCCCGAGGAGCTGATCGCGCGCTGTCGCGAGTTCGACGACCCCGACGGCGACCCGAACCCCGACGAAGCGTTCGCCGAGACGGATCGCAAGGGACGCGACATTGACGCCTACTACTACCAACAGCGGGCCCTGTTCAACCGGCGGCCGAACGGCGAGTCGTTCGACCCGCTCGACGAGGCGGCCCGGCTCCTGTATTTGAACCGAACCGGGTTCAACGGACTGTACCGCGAGAACAGCGACGGATCGTTCAACGTCCCGATCGGCCGGTACGCCGATCCCGACTGGGTCCGCGCGGAGCAGGTCCGCGAAGCGAGTCGCGTCCTCGGACGTCTCGCCGAGAACGGACTTCGGCAGGGGAGCTACGAGTACGTCGTTGACGCCGCGGAGGCGGGCGACCTCGTGTACGTCGACCCGCCGTACGAGCCGATGAGTCCGACCGCCGATTTCGCGGAGTACAGCGCGGGCGGCTTCGACCGCGAGGACCAGATCGCGTTGCTCGAGGTCGTCACCGATCTCGCGGCACGCGACGTCCACGTCGTGCTCTCGAACTCCGGCGTGATGTACGACGTGTACGACGACGCCGGACTGTTCGTCGACCGCGTCGGAGCGACCCGAGCGATCAACAGCGACGCCGACGCCCGCGGCGAGGTGAACGAGGTGATCGCGACGACGGTCCCGCCGGACGAGCGAGGCGAGGCGGGCCAGCAGTCGCTCGCGGAGTTCGAGTGACGGACCGGCGGACTCACTCCCCGGATCGATGGTCCCCGACATCGCCGTTCGCACCGGCCGGGATCCCGTCTCCCCAGTAGAACCAGGGGCCAAACAGCAGGTAGCCACAGGACAGAAACAGGAGTGCGAACGCGAACCCCTCGCCGATCCACTCCGGGACCACGGGCGCGAGCGCGGTCGCGATGGGCGAGAGGATCACCGCCGCCTGGACGACGCCCATCACGAGCGCGTCCTGCGCGTGGAGGTCCGGATACGTGATCGTGGACCCCATCAGTACCGCGAAGACCGCGCCGGCCACAACCAACAGGGTGGGTGCGGTGTATCCGGCCAACACGGCCGCTGCGAGGATCGTCGCCGCGAGCGTCGTCGGGACGCCGACCGTCTCGCGGCTGTCGCTGTCGTAGGCCGTGTACAGACCGAGGCGGGCGACGGCCATCGCAACGAACAGCGCCGCCACGCCGAGACCGACGGCAACGAACAGGGGATCGCTCTCGAAGGCGTGCGCATCGAGCAGGACGACGGAGACGAGCATCGCGGGCGCGACGCCGAACGAGGCGACGTCGGCCAGCGAGTCGAGGTACGGTCCGGCCGGCGTCGAGCCCCGATGGCGAGCGACGACGCCGTCGAGCCCGTCCGCGATGGCCGCAAACAGGATCAGGCGAGCAGCGAGCGCGACGTCGACGGTCGCGGCGACGACCGCGAGAAAGCCGACAGCCGCGTTCGCCACCGTCACCGCATCGGCGAGCCCGAGTCGACCGATCACCCGCAGGTGCATACCGGATCGGTCGACGACCCGGGTTTTAGGGTTTGTTATACGATGTCGTGTTCACTGGCATGCACTCCTCTCTCTTCCCGGACTCGTTGCTAGCCGTAAGTCCGTTCTCCGCTCATGCCGATTACGGAATATCAACGTTGAACTATTAAGATAGGGTTCCGTCGAGATCCCACCCTTCAGACACGACACGGCATGAAACAGCCGTCGATGAATGGGGTACTTCGTGATCGAGAGCGGGAGTGGGTGTACCAGATCGGTGGCGCGGGTGTTTATACGTGGAACTGGGGAGTTGCTGGCGGGTGTTTATAAGCAACCTCGGTCGTATCGACGATGAACGCCTGCAAAGCCCCAGCCGCTCGCTTATAAGCGGTCTTCCTCGGATCGGCGGTGAACACCTGCAAAGCCCCAGCCGCTCGCTTATAAGCGGTCTTCCTCGGATCGGCGGTGAACACCTGCAAAGCCCCAGCCGCGACGACTCGCGCGCCTTGCTGCGCGCCGCCCCTCTCCACACAGCCCGGTGCGGTGTCGCCGGCGGCTCTGCCGCCGGCTGCCCGTGGCGCGTAGCGCCACGCTGCTTACTGCGGCGGGCTTCGTCCTCGCGGCTGCCCCTTTGAGTCCCACCCGCACAGCACCGCACCCGCGCCTCACGCCTCCCCAGCCTCGTCAGGGACGGTCGCCGAGCGGTTCCGGCGACCGTCCCTG
>NZ_JBLWMN010000028.1:0-33405 GCF_048380895.1 Halorubrum rarum
GCAAGGCGCGCGAGTCGTCGCGGCTGGGGCTTTGCAGGCGGTCATCGTCGATCCGATCGAGACCACTTATAAATAGTCGACAGCAACACCGCATTCCCACGTATAAACAACCAGACCACAGATCTGCGTCACGTACTCCCGCTATCGATCAAGAAGCACGTTCAAACATCGGATGTTTCATGGTTTTTGTATTTGAAGAAAGAGAATTCAACGGAGCCGTTGGAATCCTTCGACGCTGATAGAGGCCGTCTGCTGAATATAGAGCGTATATCCTGCACGCTATCAGGAAATCGTCGCCCTCTCGGAGAACAATTGACGCAAAGTCAGACTTCACTCACCCGTCTATCAGGTCATCGAATACATCTGGATGATCTCTGTCCCATCGCGTTCGACATCGAAATCTCGAGCTTGGGGCCCGGATCTGTCTGACTATTGAGTTCTACAAGGTCCGTGCATCGGTTATTTATAACCACAGTGAGTGTGCATAAATGTGGCTGCGTTGACTTCACTCACCGTCGCGTTACTCGTCGCCGCTACCGCCGGAAGTTCGGCGGCGATCCTCGCGTGGCGCGAGCGCCCCGAGCCGGGGGCGACGTGGCTGACGCTTCTCCTCATCGGGCAGGTGTGGTGGACCGCGTTTCTGGTGTTCGAGATCGAGGCGACGACGTACGCGATGAAGGTGGTGTGGTACGACGTCCAGTGGATCGGCGTCGTGGTGATTCCGGTCGCGTGGCTGCTGTTCGCGCTGGAGTACACCGGTCGAAACCGCTACGTAACGCCGCGGACGATCGGCGTATTGTCGATCGTTCCACTGCTTACGGTTCTGATCGCGCTCACGGAGGCCGGAGACGGCATCTTGGTGACCGATCTGGTGCTCGTGGAAACGTCGGTCGGCTCGTTCCTCCAAACGGAGCCCGGCCCGTGGTACTTCCTCATCGCCGGCTACACGTATCTGCTTGGGCTGTTGGGCTCGGTTCCGATCCTTCAACTCGTTCGTGACGACGCGCGTCCGTTCCGCGGACAGAGCGCGGCCCTCCTCGTCGGCACGGCCGTGCCGTGGGTGAGCAGCCTCGCGTACCTCCTCGGATACGTCCCGATACCGGGGTTAGATCCCACGCCGATCGCGTTCGCGGTTTCGGGAGTCGCGTACCTCCTTGCACTCTCTCGATTCCGGCTGCTCACCATCAGTCCCGCACCGCGTCGGCACGCCCGGCAGATGGTGTTCGATAACCTCCACGATCCGGCCTTCGTGCTCGACGGCGAGGGATACGTCGTCGACCTCAACGAGAGCGCGGTGACGACGTTCGAACTGGACCGACACACGGCGGTTGGTGCCGCCGCACGGGGCGTCGTTCCGGCGTACGACGAGCTCGTCGACGACGACACCGGCTCGAACGCCGACTCCGCCCCCGGCTCGAACGCAGATTCTGAGTACGTGACCGTCGTGGGTGCGAGCGGACGTCGACCCTACGACGTCACCGTTCGGGACGTGACGAACGTCCATCATCGGTCGATCGGGCGGCTGGTCGTCTTTCATGACGTCAGCGAGTACCTCAGCCTCCAGCAACGGCTCGACGTGCTCAACCGGGTGTTCCGTCACAACGTCCGGACGGAGACGAATCTCATACAGGGATACGTCGATCGCATCGCGGAGAATCCCGAGGACGCGGAAGCGATCTCGATCGTGAGACATAGTGCGGGTCGGATACACGAACTCAGCGAACGGACCCGATCGGCGAGCGATATGTTCGATCCGGCGTCGAACACGCTCGCGCCCGCGGAGCTCCCGACGCTCCTTCGCACGGTCGTCGACAGTGTCCAAGCGGAGTTCCCGTCCGCGAACGTCTGCATCGAAGACGACGTACCGTCCGTTCGGGTGCCAGCGGTGATCGAGGTCGTCGTCGAGAACCTCCTGTCGAACGCCGTCCAACACAACAAGCGGGACGCGCCGTCGGCGTGGCTCTCCGCGACGGCGGACGGCGACTGGCTCGAGATCGCCGTCGCGGACGACGGATCGGGGATCGACGAGAGCGAACGAGCGGTACTGGAGCGGGGGACCGAGACGCCGCTGGAGCACGGGAGCGGTGTCGGCCTGTGGATCGTGAAGTGGGGCGCGGAGCTCGCGGGCGGGAAGGTGACGTTCGAGGATCGCGATCCGACCGGGACCGTGGTGAGGGTAACCGTTCCGACGGTGGAGACCGAGAGCTCGTAGCTCGGAGGACCTGACCGGCGACCACGACGAGTTCGATCGAGATAGTCGTTCCTCACGTCGTCAGTCGGGCGCGTAGGCTGCCTCAATACAGTCACGAAGTTCCTCGGGCGTCGTCCACGTGTACGCACGGTCCACCCGCTCCATCGAGAGGAGATAGTGTGCGAACATCCCGTCGTAGGCCGCGTACTGTTCCTCTTCAATCTCGTAAATTCGATAGAAGGCTCGCGTCCGATCCCGATAGGTCGGCTGATCGATGTAGCCTGCTTCCCACGCGTGCCCGCCTTGGGAGTGTTCGTACACCCCCACGATATGATCCGCGTAGCTGACCAGCAGCTTGAGTTTCGACGTGAAGAACTCCGAGACGTCCAGAATATCGTCCATCAGGAACGCGTCGACTCCGTCATCGGAGTTCGAGGCTGCGGCATCACTCGCGAGTTGGTCGCGAACAGCTTCCAATCGTGGCCGCTCCTCCTCACCGTAGGAACCGAGAACGAAATAGGACGTGTTGTTGATGAATCGTCCGAGATCCTCGTGCATCGCAGTCTGGATCGCCTCGACCCGTTCGGGTGTGAGCGTCTCGGCAGGCTGGTCACCCAATTTGTCGATCACTACACGGGTTGCGTCGTCGTTGGTCATACTGAGCATCATTCACCACCGCCACCTAACGGTACGGAAATACGACCGGAAGTGGAATACGCAAGCACTCTGGCCACCACTTCGAGTTTCACCGAAATAGTTATTCGACCGCGGGACAAACACCGATACATAATGTCTCGGCCTGACGCCACCCCGCTCACGCCAGTCGAGAATTCGGCCGGCCTCGATCCGATCGCAGCGATGAGTGTCCTCGACGACACGACTCGCGCGAATATCATCGGGACGATCGTCGGTCATCCGAAAGGCGCACCCTCGAAGAAAGAACTCGAATACTACAACCCAAGCGTCGCCGCGTCGACGCTCACCGACCACCTCATCCGGCTGGAGGGGGTGGGATTAATCGAGGCCATCGAACGAGATCGTGAAGGGCTCGAACGGGGCCAACCATACCGGTTCTTTCAGCTCACCGACGCCGCCCACGAGCTGTTCGACCGGAACGATCTCTTCGAGCCCGACGCATATCGAGAGCTATTCGCCGAAGTCGAGAAAACAGACGAAATCAAGGCCGCCGAAGATATCGAGCGGCCGAACGGACGGGACTGATACTCACCTCGAGGCATGCGTTTTACCATCGGAAATGGAAGTTGTTGGGGCTCACTCTCCCGCGGTGTTAAGTTAAGCATGAGGCGGAGCGAAGTTCTAGTGTCTATGCCAGAAATCGCCCGCCTCACCGAGCCTACCGAATGGATCGACTTGGAGTTTGTGGAGCGAGAGCTGACACCCCGCGAGATCATTGAAAAGGGTATTCGCCATCACCTCGCTGGATTATCACTTTTCAAATACAGTTATGGTCTAATGAAATGAGAGAAAACTAGTAAATTGCCTCGGGGTCAAGCCCCGAGGCTTTCGCGTGGACTCCCATTCTAACTGCTGAGAGCAGTAGGCGAGTATTCGCCGTTCACGTTCAGCGTCCCGCGATTCAAGCGCACATCTACGGGTGCGCCTCCGTCGTTTGCGTTTTGCCGACGACGGAGATACTGCAAACCGATATTCTTGGAAGCGTTGTAATCAGCGTGGTTCTCGTATTCGCACTTCTGACAACAGAACGCTTCACCAGACCGATTGTCGCTGTGGGTGAATCCACACGCCGAACACCGCTTCGAGGTGTTCCGTGGATCAACCTGTACGACTTCCACGCCGTACTCCTCTGCCTTGTACTCGACGTACTCGTAGAGGCGTCGGAACGCCCAGATATGTTGCCACGTCGCTTTCGGGATGTTCTCTCGAATGTGGGTCAACTCCTCCAACACGATGTGCGAGCAATCGTGTTCGACGGCCTCCCCAATGAGTTCGTTCGCCACCGTGTGTAGGTATATCTCGAACCGCCCCGTCTCTTTGCGACCGACGCTCTCGATGTTTTCGTGAGCGTGCCGTGAGCCACACTGTTGAAGCGACCCACGACGTTTCTCGTACTCTCGGTGCCAGTGGTTGAACTCGTCTGCTGACCAGAATCGCCCTGTCGAAGCAACGGCAATGTTGTTGACGCCCAAATCCACACCAAGGACTGTTCTGTGCTTGGATTCGGATTCAGACGATTCGTCATCTGCTTCGATCTTCCGCATCGAGGCGTGCAAGTACCACTCGCCGTCTCGGTACTGCAAGTGTGCCATCCGAAACTCGAAGTCCTCGTCGGAGACGTACTTTGTCGGTGGTTTCTCCGAGTTGTCGGGAAGGATGTAGTCACACTCGATTCTGCCGTCTACGGTGGAGAGGGATACGTGATCGCGGTGGAACGTCGCACTGCGTTTGTCGTACACCGTGCTGTCTGCGGAGAAGTATGGTCGTGACGTGTTCTCACCGCGTTTGAGGCGTTCGACTCCGCTTTTGACGGCTTCGACAGCCCGTCGAATCCCTTTTTGAACGAGGTTGGCGGTGAGGTTGGTTTCGTCGCGGAGTTGGTCATAGAGGGCGCGTTCGGCTTTCGCTTTGGATGTGACGTGGTATCCGTCGTCGCCGTGCCAGCACCACTCGCTTGCGGTGTTGGCGCAGTGTTTGAACTGCTCGACAGTCTCACGGAGGAGCGGATCGGCCCCTTCAGGAGTGTCGAGTTTAATAACGGCAGTTCGACGGTATTCCACTGTGTTTCACATATTGATATGTGGTTATTTAATAGTTGGGAGTAGGCCTGCCTTCGTAACGTGGGTTGTGTCCTTGTTGTCGGCTTCCTCCCCGAGGTCAAGCCTCGGGGCATCCGCCTTGGTTTTCTGTGAACTCGTCGTAATGGACTTCGACCAAGACGCGCGTCGACTGGCGACCGATCTGCGGGACGCCGACACGGCCGTCGTGCTTACCGGTGCGGGGCTGTCCGCGGCGTCCGGGATCCCGACGTTTCGCGGTGACGACGGGATCTGGGGTGACGACTTCGAGGAGTCCGACTTCCACGTGTCTCGATTCGAACGCGATCCGGCGGGCTTCTGGGACGACCGGATCGCGTTGTACGACCGCATGGAGCCGGACGGTGGTGCGGAGCCGAACGCGGCCCACCGTGCGCTCGCGACGCTGACTAACTCGGGGATACTCGACGCGGTGATCACCCAGAACACCGACGGGCTCCATCACGCGGCGGGAACCGACGAGGTGATCGAGCTCCACGGAACGAACGCGCGGGTCGTCTGTCCGCGGTGTGGATCGACGACCGACGGCGAGCCGATTCGCGAGCGAGCGCGTGCCGGTGAGCTTCCTCCGCGGTGTGAGTGCGGCGGACCGTACAAACCGGACGTGGTGTTGTTCGGGGAACTCCTTCCCCGCGACGCCCACCGACGAGCGAAGGAGTTGACGGCCGCAAGCGACGTGTTCCTCGTCGCGGGGTCGTCGTTGCGGGTCGACCCCGCAGCGTCGCTACCGGCTCGCCGACGGGGTGGGACGCTCGCAGTGATCAATCTCGAACGGACGCGATACGCCGACAGTGCCGACTACACCTTCCGGACCGACGTCACGGAGCTGCTTCCGGAGCTCGCAGACCGCCTGTCGGGCGAGCGCTGATCGGGACGAGCGTCCAGATGGGTCGATCATCCGACCGGGTCACGCATCGTCGGCCGGCGGCCCCCACGCTTAATCCGTTTCCCGGCGAACCGTCGCGTATGATCACGACCGACCGAATGGCTGCGGTCGACGCGAACGCCGCGGCGCTCGGCGTCCCGCGGAAACAGCTGATGGAGTCGTCGGGCAACGCGGTCGCTCGAGCGGTCCGCGAGGTCGCCGACTCGGGCTCGACGGTCGCGTTCGTCTGTGGCCGCGGGAACAACGGCGGGGACGCGTTCGTGGCCGCGCGCTTTCTGTCAGCGTACGACGTGACGGCCCACCTGCTCGGTCGACCCGAGTCGATTACGACCGATATCGCACGCGAGAACTGGGCGGCGCTCGAACGCGCCGAGATCCCGACGGCGACGGTTTCGGACTCGACCGATCTCGATATCGGTGAACCCGACGTCGTCGTCGACGCGATGCTCGGTACCGGCGTGCGGGGCGCGCTGCGGGAACCCGAACGCTCCGGTGCGGAGCGGATCGCCGACGCCCGACGTGCGGGCGCGACCGTCCTCGCCGTCGACGTTCCGTCGGGGATCGACGCGGACACGGGCGATCGGACCGGCGGGACGGACGCCGTCGCGGTCGAGGCGGACCGCGTCGTCACCTTCCACGACCGGAAGCCCGGTCTCGATCGGCTCGATGCGACCGTGGCGGTCGCGGACATCGGGATCCCGGAGGCGGCCGAGCTGTTCACCGGCCCCGGAGACCTGATCGGGCTCGGCCGGGAACCGGACTCTCATAAGGGGGACAACGGCGAGGTGCTCGTCGTCGGCGGTGGCCCGTACAGCGGTGCGCCGACGCTGTCGGCGCGGGCGGCGCTTCGAGCCGGCGCGGACCTCGTCCGCGTCGCCTGCCCGGCCGCGATCGCTCGCGACGTACAGGGGTTCTCCGAGAACCTCATCGTTCGCGGGTTTCCGGGTGAGACGCTCGCTCCGGCGCATCTCGACCGGATCCACGAACTCGCCGCAGGTCACGATGTCGTCGTTCTCGGACCGGGGCTCGGGGACGCGGACGGGACGTTGGCGTTCGTCCGTCGCTTTCTCCGAGAGTTCGACGGTCGAGCCATCGTCGACGCGGACGCCCTCCAGGTCGTCCCCGATATCGAGACGGACGCCGAGCTGATCTGTACGCCGCATCAAGGAGAGCTTCGGAAGATGGGCGGAGAGACGGCCGACGATCCGCGGGAACGCGCCGAGCTCGTTCGGTCGTTCGCGTCCGAGTTGGGCCAGACGGTGCTCGTCAAGGGGGCGTACGACGTCATCACGGACGGGGAGGAGGTTCGACTCAACCGAACCGGGAATCCGGGGATGACCGTCGGCGGAACCGGAGACGTTCTCGCGGGTGCGGCGGGCGCGCTCGCCGCGGTGACCGACCCGTTCCGGGCGGCCGCGGTCGGAGCGTACGTGAACGGTCGGGCCGGCGATGCGGTCGTCGAGGAACACGGATACGGACTCGTGGCGACGGACTTAATCGACCGGCTCCCGCACGCGATGGATACCGATGACTGACGACGAGTCGCAGTTGACCCACACGGACGAGGAGGGCAACGTTCGCATGGTCGACGTGGGATCGAAGCCGGACACGAAACGCCGGGCCGTCGCCCGCGGGACGATCCACCTCACACGCTCGACGATCGACGCGATCCGCGCGGACGAGGTCGCGAAAGGAGACGTGTTGGCGACCGCCCGGATCGGCGCGATCCAGGCGGTGAAACACACGTGGGAGACGATCCCGATGTGTCACGCGATCCCCGTGACCAACGTCGACACCGGCTTCGAGGTTCACGACGACCGCGTGACGCTGACGGTCGGGGTCGAAACGACCGGCAAAACGGGATGTGAAATGGAGGCGCTCGAGGGTGTGACCACCGGACTCAACGTCGTCTGGGACATGGTGAAAGCCGCCGAAAAAGACGCTGACGGCGAATATCCCGATACCCGGATCAGCGACGTCGAGGTCGTCGAGAAGACCAAGCGGGCGCTCGATCCCTAGCGAAACGACGTCGTTCGCCGTTGTCGGGACGGAAAAACGCCGGTCGTCGATCCCGGACCCGAGAGCGGTCGCTCGTCAGGTCGTGGGCGGAGCGTATACGGTGCTGGAGCGGGTCGTACCCGTATGTCGTCGACGTCTGACGGACCGTCGATCCCGCCGGAGAATCGGAAGTGGTTCAGGCTCGGAGTCGCGGTCGCGGTCGCGTGGGCGGTGTATCTCGTCGCCCTTCTCTGGTTGTTACGGCTCGATACCACTCTCGGGCTCGCGTTCGCGGTCGTCAGCAGTGTCGCGTTCGGAATCGCGTTCACCCTGTTCGTGCTGTACGTGTATTGATCCGATCCGGGGGGCGAGACCGAGCCCGTCGGACGGATACGTCACGAAGATTTATAATATAACTGCAGAAACGTCAGATCGTATGTATACGATCCTGATGGCCGTCGGTGGCGAGCGGGAGCCGGCAGGATACGCGGCCGAAGCCGTGGCCAACTACCCGGGAGAACCCACCGAGAAGCAAGTGACGCTGTTGAACGTTCAACGGGAGTTCGAGACGCCTGACGAGGGCGAGCCAGTCAGCTCTGAGGACATCTACGATGCGTCGACGTTCCCGGCGAGCGTCGACGCCGCGATGGAGGTACTCGAGGAGGCCGGCATTCCCGTCACGAAGCGTCGAGAACACGGCGACCCGGCGTCGACCGTTCTGGACGTCGCCGAGGAGATCGACGCGGACGCGATCGTGTTAGGGAGCAGGAACCGCTCACCGGCGGGGAAGGCGCTGTTCGGGAGCGTCACCCAGTCGGTCATTCTCGACTCGGACCTCCCGGTCACCGTCGTCAGCCGGGACTGATCCGTGGACATTGACCTCCTCCCGCGCCTGAGGACGCGGGAATCACAGTGAAAAGCGGACCGAACCGATCGTGACGTGCGAACTGAAACGGCGTCAGTCGCCGGGCGTGCTCTGAGTGGCGACCTCACGGTCGGTCATCAGCGTCCGCCAGCCGACGAATATCAGCACGAACGCAGCCGCGCCGGCAACCTGCAGCATGCGATCGGGGGAGATCATCACGAACGCCCCGAGGAAGAACAGTCCGATTCGGAACGGATACGCGAACCGGCGCTTGAGTCGGAACGGGTAGTTGAGCGCGTAGATGACCGTGATCGAGCCGAGCATCACGAGCGTCGCGGTGATCAGGGTGTTGGCGTCGATCACCGTCGAGACGAGCTCCGGGTGGTAGATGAACGATATCGGGAGGATGAAAAGCGGCGTGGCGATCGTCATCGCGACTCCGCAGGCGCGCCAGAAGTTGGCTCCTGCGATCCCGGACGCGACGACGACCGCAATGGCGACGGGCGGCGTAACGCCGGCCATCACCGCCGCGTAAAACACCATGTAGTGGGCAGCTAGTTCCGGCACCGCGAACACGTTGATGAACGTCGGCGCGACGAGCGTCGAGACGATGACGTACGCGGCGACCGTCGGCATCCCGACGCCCATGACGATACAGACGCCCATTCCGAACAGCACCGCGATGAGTAGCACCCCACCTGACAGCTCCATCAGCATGATCGCGATCCGGGACGGAACGCCAGTCGTCATCAGCAGGTCGACGACGCCGTTCACCGCCGCGAGGATGATCGCGATCGGCGCGAGGATCGTCGCTCCGCGGCGGAATCCACCGATCGTGTTGTCGATCTCGGTGACGAAGGAATCGATGACGCGGTTGCTCCGTACGCCGGCGAGTCGCGGTCGAACGCGACCGGTCGACCACCGGTCGTCGAGTTCGACGCGAGACGACTGTCCCCCGACGCTCACGCCGTATACCGCCTGTGCCACCGGTGTCGTGACACCGAGGACCACCATCGCGACGATGGTGTAGAGCGCCGACGTCATCACCGTCCACTGGAAGTAGCCGAGCGTGATCAACAGGACGGCGAACGGGATTCCGAACCGCGTACCCTGTACGATCTTATCGGCGCGCGTCATGCGGTCGTCGAAGTACTCCTCGAAGTCCATGCTCTGCTCGCCGATCTCGTTGATCGACGTGTAGTGGACCGCGACGAGGATCGACGCGACGAGGATCGCGGCGGGGATGAGCCCCGCGATCACGACGTCGATGTACGGGATTCCGAGGACGGACGCCATGACGAACGCCGACGCCCCCATCACCGGGGGAAGCACCTGCCCGGACGTCGAGGCGGTGCCTTCGATTCCGGCCGCAGTGCGACCGGAGAGGCCGGCGTCCATCATCGTCGGGATGGTGAACGAACCGGTCATGCCGGCGTTGGCGGCGTAGCTTCCGTTGATCGACCCGATGATCGCACTCGAGATGACCGCGGTCTGTGCGACTCCGGATTCGACGTACTTCGCGCTGACGATGGCGATCCGCAGGATGAGATCGAACGCACCGAACGCGAACAGCAGGCCGGCGTACAACAGGAACGGCGCGATCCACGCGGCCGTAAGCTGCGTGAGCGATCCGTAGAACCCGGCGAGATCCGTGAACAGCATCTGCATCATGAAGTCGGTATCGATCCCTGCGTGGCCGAACAGCCCGGGCACGTAGTTGCCGTACACCGCGTACAGCATCGTCCCGCCGACCAGCAGGAGGAAGATGTTTCCGTACGATCGCCACGTCAGATACAGGATGACGGAGACGACCAGCCAGCCGAGGCGGTACTCGTAGTCGTACGCCCATCCCTGACGGTTGATGTAGAACCCTTGATAGTCGGTGTAGATGTAGATGCTCGCGGCGATCATCACGACCGCCGATGCGAACAGGATCAGGAGGTCCGCGTAGTCGCCGTCCTCGACCGACTCCTTCGCCTCGCTGAGCACGTACAGCACGAGGACGCCTCCGAGAAACAACACCGCGTACTGCGATCGACTGATCTCCTGTGTCCACGACCACCACAACACGAGCGCCCACATCACGATCGATCCGATCGTGACGCTGCGGTCGAGAACGGCGGTGCTCGTCCGTCTGAACGGGGATACAGTTTCTGTACTCATTGATCGTCTTGTTTTCTGCTACTCATAGATAATACCCCTACTCGAGAGGATCCCCCGACGGGACCCCTCGAGCGTTCCCGGTTAGTTGATGTACTCGCCGATCTGGTCGCGGTCGCCGACGACCCAGTCGTCGTCCCAGACCCCGGCCTCCTGATAGTACTCCGCAGCGCCCGGGTGGAACGGGTAGTCGCCAAGTGCGGGCGCGACGCAGTCCTCCGCGTTCGCCGGCGTGAACCGCTGCTCGGACTCGCGGACCGTGTCGCCGTGCTCTGCCGCGATCCGAGTGAGCTCGTGAACCGCCTCGTTCGGCGTCTCCGGATGGAACGCGAACGTCACGTTGAGGTCCCACGTGACGATGCCGTCCGCACCGATATCCTGTCCCCAGTTGAAGTCGTTCTCGGGGTCGTCGTACTCGGTGTACCCCGCGCCGTCGAAGCCCTGGATCGAATCGACGAGGTCGTCGGTGTGCTCGACGTATCTGACGTCGATCCGGGAGTCGTACTCAACGACCCAGCCGGTGTTTCCGACGCCGGGCGTCCCGTACGCGATGGCGGCGTCGATCCGGCCCTCCTCCATGGCACCCGGCGCGTCCGAGACGTCCATGTCGACGATGTCCATCTCCTCGTACACGTCGCGCGTGGGCTCCTGGTCCCACACTTCGAGGGTCGTTGCGCGGGTCGAGAAGCCCGGCTCCGCCGGGTAGACGCTCGCACCGGCGAGGTCGTCGAACGTGTGGATGTCCGTGTCCTCCCGGGCCATGATGTAAATGCTGTACGGGAACGCGAGGAATCCCTGCCACGGGAGCTGTTCGGCGGGGTCCTCCTCGAACATGTCCAGGTTGTTCTGGGCCTTGTTCATTGTGTTCGTGTCGGTGATCCCACCGTCGAACGCGTCGGCCTGCATCCGATAGACCGTCCCCACGTAGCCCGGGCTCTCGACGGTCGCGTAGTTGACGAGGTCGCTCTCCTGTGAGACCGCCGCCTCGAACGCGAGGCCGACGTCCATCGTGCCGCCCGTGGACGTCCCGATACTGACGTCGTACTCGGCGTCGCCGTCGCCGCCGTCGTCGGTGTCGTCGCCGGTGTCCGTCCCGTCGTCATCGTCCAACGGATCGTCGTCCGGGTCGACGTCGTCGCCGAGACAGCCTGCCAGTCCGACAACGCCCAGTCCACCAGCCGCCTGTAGGAATCTCCGCCGGTTCGATCTGTTAGTAGCCATGTGTTCCAATACCATTGATGGACGTTAGTGATATATAATCTTCGTTGTCAACCGATGCTGTCTCCATCGGGGTGAAATTCGTGTGATCCGACTTTTTTCGGAGGCCCATTTCGAGATGTTGTAGTTTACAGTCATCCCTATCTCAACTATGTCTTTTATTATATGCCATGTTCGGTGCGAAGGGACCAACTGTTCGTTGAGACGGAGATGATGGCCGGATTCAGGCCGCCGTGTAGAACCAGTACACCCAGTGGGTCAACAGAGCCAACAGCGCGACGGCGAGCACGATCTCGATGGTTCGAACCACGTACGGCGTGTACTGCCTGAGCCACCCAACGAGTCGGTTATACGCCTCCTCCCCCTCGGTGAGAAGCGCGAACAGTCGATCCGAGATCGTACGTTCCTCCATGGGTTCCACTGATCGATGCATCGTATTAAATACACACGGTCGTCCGTGTGGGACCGTCCGACACCAGTATCGATGGAGTCCAGGAGGCGATCAGTCGAAGCCGGTCGTTCCCTCGAGCGTGTGTTCGGCGACGACGTCGCGGTCGAGTTCGATCCCGATACCGGGTGCCTCGGGAACCTCGATGTAGCCGTCCCGTATCAGCGGCTCGTCCCGTCGTATCAGGTCGTCCCACCAGTCGACCTCGAGCGCGTGATACTCGAGCAGGTCGAAGTTCGGCATCGCGGCACCGAGATGGACGCACGCCATCGTCCCGACCGGACTACACACGTTGTGGGGTGACAGCGGGATGTAGTTCTCCTCCGCGCGGTCGGCGATCCGCATCGTCTCTCCGAGTCCGCCGACCGTCGTCGGGTCGGGAGTGATCACGTCGACGCCGTGGTCATAGAGGAGTTCGGAGAGCTCGTGCACTCGGAACCGGTTCTCGCCTGTCGCGATCGGCGTTCGAGTCCCTTTGGTGACCTCCTTCTGTGCGTCCATGTTCTCCGGCGGAACGGCGTCCTCGAGCCACATCAGATCGAACTCCTCGAGTTCGGTGGCGAGCCGCGTTGCGCTCTCGACGGTGTAGTCCCAGTGACAGTCGAACGCGAGGTCGATGTCGTAGCCGATCTCCTCGCGAACGGCCTCGACGACGTCGCGTTTGTGTCCGATGGCCGCGTTCGAGAGACGACCGTTGTACGGGTCGGGCTCGTTGTCCATCTCCATGTCGAGATCGAACTTGAGCGCGGTAAAGCCCATGTCGACGACACGTCGTGCTTCGCGTGCGTACGCCTCCGGGGAGTACGCCTCCGCGTCGGCGTACTCGGTGAAGCCGTCATCGACTGCGTACGCCTCGCCGGCGTGACAGTCACAGTAAATGCGGACCTCGTCACGGAACTTTCCGCCGAGGAGCTGATACACCGGCACGTCGAGGATCTTACCCGCCGCGTCCCAGAGCGCGATCTCTATCCCGGAGGCCGCGGTGACGACTTTCCCCGTCGTCCCGCCGTGACCGGACATCTCCTGGGTGATTCGCCGGAAGAGTCGTTGCACGTCGAGCGGGTTCTCCCCGATGAGGAACCGCTTGGTGTACTCGACGATCTCCGGAACGCCGCCGCCGCGGTACGCCTCACCGATCCCGGTCACGCCGGCGTCGGTCTCGATCTCGATCAGGTTCCATTCGAAGTTCCCGTCGACGACGCAGGTACGGATGTCCGTGATCTCGACGTCGCGTGCCTCGGCTCGGTTCGTGGTGTGGTTAGAGTAATCTCTCATGTGTTTCGTTCGTATCGGACAGTCGCGGTGGTGTCAGACCTCATCGTCGCGGGGAACGTCCGTCTCGGCTCTCGTCGACCCGTCGTTGACCGGACCGACCGGCTCTCGAAGATCACCATGAACGTCTCTCACGGACGTGGGTGTTATATTCTCTCTCACTGGCAAACCTTTCTCCCGGATCGGTCACGTGTCGATCGGGGCTCTCCTCGGAGGACTTCGCGCTTCCGCTCGCGGTCCCCTCGGGTGACTTCGTGCTTCCGCTCGCGGTCCTCGTACCGTACCCCCATCGACGGCGTCACCGGTATCGTCGACCCACGACCCGTGGCTTTCGATGGCTACAAAACGTGGGGATTCGTCACAGTATCCATGGAGTTCCCCGACCGTTCGTTCGTCGAGGATCTCGTCGATCCACGGCCGCTCCCATCGTTCGTCCGGATATCGACCGACCCCGACGCCGAAACGATCGACGATCCGGGCCGAGCCGCCCGGGCCGCGCTCGCGGATCTCGCGCTGGCCGACCTCGAGCCCGGATCGACGGTCGCTGTCGGCGTCGGAAGCCGCGGGATCGCTTCGATCGAATCGATCGTCGTCGCCGTCGTCGACGACCTCCGAGAGCGCGGCTTCGATCCCGTTCTCGTCCCCGCGATGGGGAGCCACGGCGGCGCGACCGCCGAGGGCCAGCGCTCGGTGCTCGAGTCGCTCGGTATCACGGCGGACCGTGTCGGCGCGCCGATAGACGCCCGGATGGACATCGAGCGGGTTGCCACCGTCGACGTCGGCGGGGAACGAACGCCGGTGAACGTCGCGAAGGCGGCGCTAGAGGCGGACGGGATCGTCGTCGTGAACCGGGTGAAACCTCACACGAACTTCACGGGGCCGATCGAGAGCGGTCTCTGCAAAATGCTCGCGGTCGGCCTCGGCAAACAGCCGGGCGCGAACGCGTTCCATTCGACCGCTGTCGGCCGCGGCTACGTCGAGACGATCGAGGCGTTCGTCGAAGCGATCCGGGAGTCGACGCCGACGCTCGGCGGCGTCGCCGTCGTCGAGAACAGCCACGAGGAGGTTGCGGCGGTCGAGGGGATACGCTCGGACGAACTGCTCGACCGCGAGCCGGCGCTGCTCGACCGGGCCCGCGAGGAGATGCCGACGCTCCCGATCGACGAGCTCGACATCCTCGTCGTCGACGAGATCGGTAAGGAGATCTCCGGTGCGGGGATGGACACCAACGTGATCGGTCGCTATCGCGTGCTCAACGCGCCCGACCCCGAGACGCCCGCGATCGATCTGATCTACGTCAGGGGACTGACCGCGGAGACGAAGGGAAACGGGAGCGGGATCGGTCTCGCCGACGTCACTCGACGGGACGCCGTCGACGACCTCGATCTGCACACCGTGTACGCGAACGCGATCACGAGCGGATCGCTCTCGAAGGCGATGCTCCCGGTCGTCACGCCCGATGACGAGACGGCGATCCACACCATGATCAACGCGCTCGGCGCGTACGATCCGGAGACGGTCCGGATCGCCTGGATACGGAACACCGCCGAACTCGACACGCTTCGGGTTTCGACCGCGGTCGCCGAGGCGCTCGACGGATCGGTAACGGTACAGGCGCGCGAGCGACTGACGTTCAGCGACGGGACCGCGTCCTTCGAGCCGAACGACGACTGAGGACCGCGCCGTCGGTCAGTCGTCGGCGGGTTCGGCGTCGGAGTCCGAACCGACGGTTACCGCGATGTCAGCGGCGGCTGCCTTGTACTCCGGTATCTTCGCGCGCTCGTCGAGCACGTCGTTCGTGAGGCGGTTGGCCGAGGCGGCCGCGAAGTGTGGCGTCGTCCAGACGACGCCCTCCTTGATGTCCTCGGTGACCTGCGCTTTGACCTCGATCTCACCGCGACGGGACTGGAGTGTGACGGTGTCGCCGTCCTCGATCCCGTACTCCTCGGCGTCGTTCGGGTGGACGTCGACGAAATTCTCCGGGTGCTGTCGCAAGAGGGTGGGCGAGCGACGACTCATCGTCCCCGTGTTGTAGTGTTCCTCCAGCCGGGCGGTCGTGAGGATCAGCGGGTACTCCTCGTCGGGCACCTCCGCGGGCGGTTGGTGCCGAACGCCCTCTATCTGGCCCAGCCCGTTCTCCGTGTCGAAGGAGTCCTCGTAGAGGAACTGGTCGCCCTCGTCGCCCTCCTCGTAGCAGGGCCACTGGATCCCGTCCTCGCCGAGCGCGTCGTAGGTCATGCCGTGGTAGATCGGGCACACCTGCCGGAGCTCCTCGAAGACGGCCTCCTCGTCCTCGAACCGGAACTCCTCCTCGCTGAACAGTCGACTCCCGACCTCCATCAGGATCTCGAGGTCGTGTTTCGTGTTCTCGTGGACCGTTTCGACGCCCCGCATCCGCTGGACGCGACGGTCCGTGTTGGTGACCGTACCGCCGCGTTCAGCCCACGTCGTCGCCGGGAGGACGACGTCCGCGAACTTCGCCGTCTCCGTCATGAAGATGTCCTGTGCCACCATGAACTCCAGCGACTGAAGCCGCTTTTCGACCTCGTTGCCGTCGGGCTCGCTCATGACGGGGTTCTCGCCCATCACGTACAGGCCGTGGACCGAGTGGCCCGCCTCGTGAGATATCTCCACGTTCGTCAGGCCGGGTTCGTCGGGCACCTCGAAGCCCCAGACCTCCTCGACGCTCTCGCGAGCCTCGTCGTCGTCGACGAGCTGATAGCCCGGCAACACGTTCGGCATCGCGCCGACGTCACACGTTCCCTGAACGTTGTTCTGACCGCGTAGCGGGTTGACGCCCGCACCGGGCTTGCCGAGGTTACCCGTGATCAGCGCGAGGTTGATCTCGTTTTGGACGTTGTCGACGCCGCAGGTGTGCTGGCTCATCCCCATCCCGGTGAAGATGGCGGCGTTGTTCGCCATCGCGTACTTCTCGGCGGCGAGTTCGATGTCCGCCAAGGGGACGCCACACTCCTCGGCCGCGGCCTCTTTGTCGAACTCCGAAAGCGTCTCCTTCAGGTGATCGAACCCTTCCGTACGCTCCTCGATGAACCCCTCGTCGATCCATCCCTCGTCGGGGTTCTCCTCGTGGCGTTCGAGTATCGTCTTGAGAACGACGTTCAGGAGGGGGATGTCCGTCCCCGGGTTCAACTGGAGGTGTTGGTGTCGCTCCGTCTCGTCGATCTTGAACGATCGAGTCGTCTTGTTGGCGTGCGGATCGACCTGGATGACGGTCGCGCCCTCGAGGACGGCCTGTCGGAAGTACTGGCTGTTGGCGATCGGGTGTTGCTCGCCGGGGTTCGCGCCCTGGATCCACAACACGTCTGCCGACTCCTCTAAGTCGGCCATGCTGTTCGTCATCGCACCCGCACCGAGACTGGTCCGGAGCGCCCAGACGGTCGAGGCGTGACACATCCGCGTACAGTTGTCGACGTTGTTGGTACCGTACCGCCGCGCGAGCTTCTGGAGGAGATAGTTCTCCTCGTTCATCGTCTTCGAGGAGCCGAAAAAGCCCATCGCGTCCGACCCGTACTCGTCGCGGATCCGCGCCATTTCGTCGACGATCCGGCCGTACGCCTCCTCCCACGTCGCTTCGCGGAACTCGCCGTCCTCCTTTATCAGGGGTTCGGTGAGTCGGTCCTCGTGGTCGACGACCTGCGTCGCCGCACCACCCTTGATACAGACGCGGCCTTCGTTGACCGGGGCATCACCCCACGGCATGAAGTTGACGTCGCCGGGCTCGTCACCCTGTCTGACCTGGATGCCGCATCCGACTCCACAGTACGGACAGATGGTCTTCGTCGGTTCGTCGCCCTCAGTTGACATGGCTCTCTCCTCCGTAACGTGCGCTCATGTGTCATGATCTGTGTGTCACGGAGTATGAGTGTGTCGGTGAAGCGAACCGCGGCGGACCGATCGGGTCCAAGAACTCGACGTGAAACGACACGTATGAGTACACAAAACGCATGTAGAAAACGGTCTTCACGGGCGTAGAAAGCGGTGCTCACGGGATATCACGCGTGCTCGCGGAGCGTTCCGGTTCGGAACGCGGACGGCAGTGAACCGCTCGGTCGGGGATCGGGAGGGAACCGATTACTCGTCTTCTTCGTTTTCTTTCATGTCTTGGAGCTGTCCGACCAGGTCGTCGGTAGACATCTCCGTCTCGAAGGAGACGTCACCGTCGTGGTCGTTCTCGTGGACGTTCACCGCGCCGTCGTCGTCCGTGTCCACGTTCTGGTCCTGTTGTTCGCTTTCGTCGTACGATCCGAATCCCATACGTCGTATTCCGCCTGCCCCCTGAAAAGGACGGTGACCCGTCCGTCGATCGGGAGAGACTGACTGTCTCGCTCGACGATGGAGGGCGACCGTCTCGATCGGCAACAGCGACCCGTCCGACGCCCGTCGGACGCGCCCGTATCGTTTATACTCGCGGGGGAACTCTCCCCGGTGTGTCACTCAGGGGCGGCGGTCCGGTCGACGAGCTCTCGGTTCCGTCCGGAACCACCGTGGAGGAACACGACCTGGTCACGGACGGCGACGTCCTCGTCGGCGGCCAGTCGACCGTCGAGTTCGGCCTTCGCGGACGCAACGTCGCGCTCGGCGAGCGCGTCTCGGTCGACAACGACATCGAGGCCGACGGCGACTGCCGGCTCGACACGTGGTGTACCGTCGACGGCAACGTCCTCGTCGGCGAGGACGCGTACCTCGGCGAGCGCGTCACCGTAACCGGCCAGCTGATGGTGTCCGGCGACCTCGACATCGGGGACGACGTCACGATCGAGGAGGGGTTCGAGGCGAACGGGTGGATCGTCATTCGAAACCCCGTCCCCACCCTCGTCTTCTACTTCATCGTCCTCTCACAGCTCCTTCGTGCGGGCGAAACCGGGGCCGCCGACGAACTCGCCGAGGCGCTCGCCGACGGCGACGACGTCCGCGATCCCCTCCTGATCCCGCGAGGTGCGGACGTCTCGGACGACGCGTGGCGCGTGTCGACCCCGGCGACGATCGGCGACGACTGCCGGATCCACGGCAACGTCCGGGCCGAATCGATCGACGTCGGCGAGCGAAACGACGTGTTCGGGTCGCTACGCGCCCGCGAGAACGTGACGGTGGGATCGGATACCACGATCCACGGCGACGTGACCACGCGCGGCGGCACCGTCACGATCGAAGCCGGTGCGCACGTCCTCGGCGACGTCTCCGCGGGCGATCTCGTCGTCCACGAGGGAGCGGGAATCGACGGCACGCTCCGGGCCCGCGGCGACATGAAGCTGGTCCAGTCGGTGGGGGCCGAGGATGCCGACTCCAGCGAGAGTGAAAGCGAAGCGGAGCCCGCGAGTCAAACCCCCGAAGAGTAAGCGGCGGGAGCGACTCAGCGACCGGACGCGGTCGCCGGCACGAACACGTCCTCGTGGAGCGACTGGCAGACGACGTCGGCGAGCGCCCGAAGGTTCACCGTGTCCTCCCGGTTGTACGAGACGAGCGTCTCCAGCGACTCCTCGCTTCCGCGCTCGTACTCGTGCCACAGCCGAACGGCGTCCCGACCGGAGATGTCCGGCCGATCGCGGTCGATCCCGAGCCGCGTTTCGATCGGTTTCAATCCGCCCGAGAGGCCGAGCCGCTTGCAGGGATACAGCAGATCGAGGTGTGGCGTGTCGACGTCGAGTCCAAACGACGTCTCCAGAAACGGGACGTCGAACCGCGCGCCGTTGAACGTCGCGAGGAGGCTGGCGTCCGCGAACGCCTCGCGAAGGCGGTCTGCGGTGAGGTCCCGTCCGGCGACCAGCGTCGTCGTCTCGCCGGCCTGATGGAAGCTCACCGTCGTCACGCTGTCTCGGTGCTCGTCGAGGCCCGTCGTCTCGATGTCGAAAAAGCACGTCTCAGCACGGAAGTCCTCGTAGAGTCGCCATCGCTCGCCGCTCGGGAAGGCGCGGTCGAAGTACGTCGCGTCACGGTCGTCGAGATGCGTCCGGGCGTCGGCGATGAACGCCTCGATCCGGTCCGCGGTCGTCGACCCCACGCCGGGGACGTCGATCGCGGGGTCGAACTCGTCCCACGTCGTGACGCCCCGCTCCCACAGCCGTCGCTCCGTCGCTTCCCCGACCCCCTCGACGGGGATGAAGCTGTTCTCGATTCGCATACCGGGTACGGGCGGTCCGCGGGCAAAAAGGCGACGGGACCGAGCTGACCGAGTTGCTCACGCACGATCGGACACGCACCGTACTGCCCAACGCTTAACCGGGGTGACGGCCTGTACCACACAATGAGCCTGTTCAGGAAAGCCGGCGAGAAGTTCGAGGAGACGAAACGCTCCGTGATGGGCGGTGGGGGAGCGGAATACCGGTGTGAGTCCTGTACGGAGTCCGTCTCGGAGCCGTCCGAGCACTGTCCTCACTGTGGGGAAGACGCGGTCGTCGCCGTGGAGTGAACCGGGAGATCCGATAGCGACGTCTCACCGGTGACTCATCACCCGTCGTCCGTATCTCACCGGTGACTCATCACCCGTCGTCCGTATCTCACCGGTGACTCATCACCCGTCGTCCGTATCTCACCGGTGACCCATCACTCGTCGTTCGCGTCCTTCCACTCGCCGAGCCCGGAGGGGTCGAGATGGACGTGGACGTCGCCGACGTCCGCAAGCGATCGAATGCGGGTGACGAGTTCGGTTTCGACGTCGTGGGCCTCCCGGAGCGTCATCCCGCCGTCGACCTCGACGTGGACCTCGACCTCGATGTCCGTCCCGTCGTAGAAGACGGTGAGGTCGTGGACGCCTTCGACGGTCGAATGGTCGCGAAGGATCTCGACGATCCGGTCGCGGTCGCCTTCCGGCGGGGCCGCCCCGACGAGGTACGTCACGTTCTCGCGACCGATCTCGATGCCCTGATACACGACGAGGAGGCTCACGAGCGCACCCGCGAGCGGGTCGAGGACGGGAACGTCGAGGAAAACGCCGAGCACGCCGACGACCGCCGCGACCGTGGTGTAAATGTCGTTGAGACAGTCGGTCGCGAGGGCCGCGAGCGCGGTCGATCCGAGGTCGACGTTGACCCGCGTGGTGTACCAGTAGAGGACGTACATATCGACCAGCGCGAACGCCAGCGCGCCGAGCAACAGCGGGCTGTATCTGACGTCGGTTCCGAATCGGAGTCCCTCGACCGAACTCCACAGCAGATTGAGCCCGAGCAACACGATCACCGCACCGACGAAAAGTGCCGTGAGCGGTTCGATCCGTTGATGACCGTGCGGATGGTCGACGTCGGCGTCGTCGTAGCGCGAGCCCCCCCAGACGAACACGACCGCGCTGGCGATCAGGTCGGCGACGGAGTGGGCGGCGTCGGCCAACAGCGCGATGCTCCCGAACGCGAGGCCGGCCGCACCCTCGGCAACGATCTTCGCCGCGTTACCGAGGACGTTCACGCCCGCCGCTCGACGGAATCGACGCTTCTCGTCGATCCCGGAGGGCTCCTCCATACGGCCAGTCACCGGCGGTGGTTCATAAGTGATGCGTCACCGTGTGGCCGTCACGGCGACTCCACCGCCGACAGATCGGCGGCCTTCGACCGCGCGCGTGCGACGACCGTCGGAGCCGCCTCGAACGAGACCGTGACGTGGTCGTCAGCGTACGTCTCCTCGTCGACGGAGCCGTGGTCGTGGATCCACGAGACGACGCTCATCGCGTCGTCGGATAATGGGAGGACGAGCCGCTCTCGCTCCCAGTCCGGAAGTTCGGCCTCCACGCGATCACGAAGCTCAGCGATGCCGGCACCGGTCCGTGCGGACACCGCGACCGGGTTCGGAGCGAGCCCCGACAGCGCGGCGCGCTTGTCGGCCAGCTCACCCGGCTCCAGCCGGTCGATCTTGTTGAACACCGTGACGATTGGTGCTTCGTTGCGCTCGTACAGCGTGTCGTGGCTGGTGACGAGCTTCTCGCGCATCTCCTTGACCGGCTCGCTCGCGTCGACGACGAGCAACACCAGATCCGCGCGGTACACGGATTCGAGCGTCGACTGGAACGACTCCACGAGCCAGTGCGGGAGATCGGAGATGAACCCGACCGTATCGGTGAGGAGGACCTCCCGTTTCTCCATTTCCGCCCGGCGCGTCGTCGTCCCGAGCGTGGTGAACAGCATGTCCTGAGACTCCGCCGTCGTTCCGAGATCCGGATGACGGTCGACGTTCTCGTCGACGTCGAGTTCGGCCGCCAGCTGACGCATCAGCGTCGACTTTCCCGCGTTCGTGTAGCCCGCGAGCGCGACCAGATCGAAGCCGGACTCCCGACGTTGCTCGCGTCGGGACTCCTCTTTTTTCGCGATCGACGCGAGCTCGTCGCGGATCTCAGCGATCTGCCGTTTGATGTCACGTTCGACGCTCTCGTCGTACTCCCCGAGTCCCATGAAGCCGGGGCGTTCGTCTCGTTTCGCGAGGCTCGCTTTCACCTCCGCACGCGGGAGCTCGTACCGGAGCTCCGCGAGTTCGACCTGCAGCTGGGCCTTTCGGGTGTTCGCCCGCTGACCGAAGATCTCCAGGATGAGCGTGAACCGGTCGATCACCTCCACGCCGTCCGGGAGCTCGCTGCCGACGTTAAACGTCTGGTACGGTCCCACGTCGTTGTCGACGATGACGCAGTCGGCGTCGGTCTCGATAACGAGATCGCGGAGCGCTGCCACCTTTCCCTCGCCGAACATGAACGCGGCGTCCTCGGTTCGCGTCTGTGAGAGCTCCCCGACCACGTCGTAGCCCGCGGAAACGGCGAGTTGCGTGATCTCCGTCAGATCCGCCTCGCCGGAGTCGACGCGTTTGGCGACGACGGCGCGTCGTCCCTCGAGGTTCCGGGACCGGTCGCGTCGTCTCTCGTTTCCGTCCGTGCTCGTTCCGACCGTGCCGTCACCGGTCCGGCCGGTCATAACAGCATGTTCCGGGCGGCGTACGCGGCGTGGTGTGCTGTCTGCACTGTTTCGCGTTCCCCTATGCTCTCGACGTATTTAAACTCGGGCTGGAAGCTCAACGCCACGCGATCGGCCGGTTCCCCGTAGAACTCGCCGCCCTCCGAAACGATCGGACACTCCGGCGGGGTCGGAAGGTTCCCGACCGCCTCGGCGACGAGGTCGAGCGTCGCGGCGAGCGTCGGTCCCTCGTGGATCGAGGCGAACCCCATCCCCTTGACCGAGCGGATCCGCGAGGAGTCGATCCGGGCGTGAACCGCGGCCGCGACCATCAGGTAGTCGCCGTCCTCCTCGTGGCGACCGCTGATGTCGACGCCGACGACTTCAGGGATGGGCTCCGTCCACCTCGGTTGTCCCTGCTGAGTTCGGTTCGATGGCGTCTGTTCCCTCCATGGTCGCGCGTACGACGCACGTCCGCTTGAAGCTTCCCGCTGGTCCGCCGGAGGGACGGTCCCCGTCGTCGACTGCAGGGATCCGAACCATTAGGGGGCTCGGGTGGGCTGCATCCTTCGTGAACGTTCTCCCGTCGATCGGCGTCCTCTCGGATCCGCGAACGCGCCGCTGGGTCGCGTGGGGAGCGCTCGCGTCCGTGTTTCTGCTCGTCAACCTCCACCGGCTCTCGACCGGTGTGCTCTCCGAGCGATTGACGGCCGCGTTCGGTCTGTCGGCCGCCGAGCTCGGGACGGTTCACGCCGCCTTCTTCATCGCGTACGCGATCGTTCAGATCCCGACCGGCGTGCTGGCGGACCGTGTCGGCCCCCGATACGTCGGTGCCGGCGGAGCCGTGCTACTCAGTCTGGGTGCCGTCGGGTTCACCCTCAGCAGCGGTTACGCGGCGGCGGTCCTCTCCCGTGCGGTCATCGGCGTCGGAAGCGGCGTGATCTTCGTGTCGATCCTCCGGTTCTGTGCCAACTGGTACCGAACGGACGAGTTCGCGACGATGACCGGCGTCACCGGAGCGGTCGCCGGTCTCGGTGCGATCCTCGCGACGACGCCGCTCGCGCTCGCCGTCGACGCGATCGGATGGCGCACAACCGTTCTCGCGTTGGCCGGCGTCGGCTTCGCCGCGGGCGGAGCCACGTTCGTTCTCGTGCGAGCCTCCCCGTCCGACGCCGGACTCGAGCCGATCGAGGGGGTCCCGGAGCAGCCGTCGGTGACGCTCCGAGAGACGGGCGAACACCTGCGAACGCTCGCACACGACGCCGATCAGTGGCTGTTGTCCGCGGTGTTCTTCGCGACCAACGGGACGCTGTTAACGCTGATCGGGCTGTGGGGGGTCCCGTATCTCGTCGTCGTGTACGACGTGAGCGTCGCGACCGCATCGACGTACACCCTTCTCGGGGCGGTCGGGATGCTGCTCGGCGGACCGACGATCGGCTGGCTCTCCGATCGGTTCGAGACGCGCTATCTCCCGCTGTCGGCCGGCGTCGCCCTGTTCGCCGTCGCGCTCGCGGCGATCGCTGTCACCGGTCGACCACCGCTGTACGTCGTCGCCGGCGTGTACGCCGTTTCCGGGTTCCTGATCGGTGCGGGGCTGCTCACGCTCACCGTCGTGAAGGAGCGGTACCCCGCGGGCGCGAGCGGCGTCGCGACGTCGACGGTCAACGCCGCGGGGTTCGTCGGCGCGTCGGTCCTCCCGTGGGCGATGGGGACCGCGCTCGACGCCTATCGGACCGGCGAGCGCGTCGGCGGCACCGTCGCGTACACGGAGTTCGGATACCGGGTCGCGTTCGGGATCGTCGCAGCCGTTCTCGGCGGGGCGTTCCTCTGTACGCTGGCGCTGTGGTATCGCGCCGAGTGATCGCCTCGAGGGGTTGCACCGAGTGGTTCGCCCCCAGTGGTCTCACCGACCCGGATCCCGGACCGAAAGGCGCTTTTCCCGTCGCTGTGAGTGACCGACATGATCACGGTCGCGCTTGCGGGCAAGCCGAACGCCGGCAAGTCCACCTTCTACACCGCGGCGACGATGGCCGACGTCGACGTCGCGAACTACCCGTTCACGACGATCGACGCCAACCGTGGCGTGACACACGTTCGCACTGAGTGCCCGTGTCTCGATCGCGAGGAACGGTGCGGGACGGAGAACTGCCGGGACGGGAAGCGGTACGTCCCCGTCGAACTGCTCGACGTCGCGGGACTCGTCCCCGGCGCTCACGAGGGGAAGGGGCTCGGGAACCAGTTCCTCGACGAGTTGACGAACGCCGACGTCGTGTTGAACGTCGTCGACGCCTCCGGTGGGACGAACACCGAGGGCGAACCGGTCGAGACGGGGAGCCACGACCCGTTGGAGGACGTGGACTTCATCGAGGAGGAGATGGACCTGTGGCTCGCGGGGATCGTGACGGACAACTGGGAGGGCGTCGAGCGGAAGTCCCGATCGCCAGATTTCGAGATCGAGGAGACGCTCGCGGAGCTGTTGACCGGGTTCGGCGCGTCGGAGGCCGACGTGGCCGCCGTCCTGCGCGACCTGTCGTACCCCGACGACCCCAAACAGTGGACCGACGATCACCGCGATGCGCTCGCACGCGACGTTCGTCGACGCACCAAGCCGATCGTCGTCGTCGCCAACAAGGCCGACATCGCCCCGGACGGAGCCGTTGACCGGCTGCGCCAAGGGACCGATAAGCCGGTGATCCCGGCGACCGCGGACGGCGAGTTGGCCCTGCGCCGTGCGGCGGAAGCGGGCGTCGTCGACTACGATCCCGGCGACGTCGACTTCGACGTGGTCGGCGACGTTTCGGAGAGTCAACGACGGGGACTCGACGCGATCCGCGATGTGATGGCCGATTTCGGCGGGACGGGCGTGCAGACCGCGCTGAACTACGCCGTCTACGACCTGCTCGATCGCGTGACCGTGTATCCGGTCCAGGACGCATCGAAATGGACCGACGGAACCGGAACCGTGCTCCCGGACGCGTTCCTCCTGCCGGCGGAGTCGACGCCGCCGGACCTCGCCTACGCGGTCCACACCGACATCGGCGAAGGGTACCTCCACGCGATCGACGCACGATCGAGCCGGCGGATCGGGGAGAGCCACGAGCTGACCGAGGGGGACGTGATCCGGATCGTCTCGACGGCCGGACCCTGACCGCGAGGTGGCCGCGGGGACGCGTCGGTTCCGCCGTATCTCCGTCGCCGTCGACTTTCCGTTGTCTTCTTGCCGTTATCTTCTTGCCGTCGTCTTGCCGTCGCGTCCCCGCGGTCGGACCGACGCAAGCGTTTTGACCGACGGTTGCGATGACCGGACGTGCGACGACCCCTGGCAGTCGCGTCCGTGCTCGTCGGCCTCGTCGCCGCCGCGCTCGGTAGCCTCGTGACCGCGACCGCGCCGCTCGACGGCTGGCCGACGGTCGGTGGGTACTCGGCGAACGTCATCGTCGGACGCCTGCTGCTCGTCGTCGCCGTGGTTTCGCTTCTGTACGGGTCGTATCTCCTCGTCGTGACGGTGCTGATGCGGTCGGCGAACAAGCGGCGGGCACACAACACGCGGAACCTCCTCCGGCTCGCGTTCGGGTTCGTCGGGGTCGTCGGGATGCTCGCCGTGTTGACCGAGAACTGGCTCGGACTCCTGTTGTCGCTGGGCGTGATCGGCTTCGCGATCACGTTCGCGCTCCAACAGCCGCTGCTGTCGCTCATCGCGTGGGTGTACATCACGGTGAAGCAGCCGTACGGCGTCGGTGATCGTGTGCGTATCGACGACGCGAAAGGCGACGTGATCGAGATCGACTTTCTCGTGACGACGCTGTGGGAGATCAACGGCGAGTTGGTCTCCTCGAACCAGCCGTCGGGGCGAGTCGTGACCGTCCCCAACAGCGTCGTCCTCTCCTCGACGGTCGTCAACTTCGGCGGCGGCGGATCGCCGTACGTGTGGAACGAGATCGGGATACAAGTCGCCTACGAGACGGATCTGGCGTTCGCGCGGTCGATCATGCGCGAGGAGGCGACCGACCTCCTCGGCGAGGAGATGGCCGAGGGGATCGCCGCCTACCGTGAGGCACTCTCCGAGACGCCGGTCGAACTGGAGGTGTCCGACGGGCCGACGGTGAACGTCACCCAAGGGGAGTCGTGGATCGAGCTTCGACTCCGCTATCTCACGCATCCGCGACGCGGTCAACACGTGAAAAACGACCTCTACGAACGGATCCTCCAACGATGTAACGACCATCCGGACCGCGTCGCGTTTCCGGTGAGTCGGAGTCGCTGACCGGAGTCGCTGACCGGAGTCGGGCAGTGACGCGACACGTGTTTCCCGGTCGTCACGCCGGGATCTACGCTCCGTGTGATTTATAAACTCAGGGTTATACGCTGACGCCTGTGATCGAGACGATCAAATATTCGCCTAGTTCCCTAAATACCTGATTTACTGCGCCTACAGACGGCTTTAGCCGTGTAGCTATCGCACGACAGTAGGGATAAGTTTATATGTTTAGAACGATTACTGATAGTTAACGACTCGGGCATTCCCGGCCCAGTATTTTCGTCGGGTGTTCGATCGAGGAACACCGATGACTGATACACGAATTCGAAGCTACGACGAGGAGACGTCGCGGGAGCGAGCGACGGGCTCGGAGACGACGGAGACGTCGTCGGCGACGCGAAGCGTAACCACGTGTCCGGAGTGTGAGGGGCGATTAGTGACGGACACCGAGCACGGCGAGACGGTGTGTACGGACTGTGGACTCGTCGTCGAGGAGGAGGGGATCGATCGCGGGCCCGAGTGGCGCGCGTTCGACTCCGCCGAGCGCGACAGCAAGTCCCGCGTGGGCGCGCCGACGACGAACATGATGCACGATAAGGGCCTCTCGACGAACATCGGCTGGCGGAACACCGACGCGTACGGCAAGTCCCTGTCGGGACGCCAGCGCCGGCAGATGCAGCGGCTCCGGACGTGGAACGAGCGGTTCCGCACGCGCGACTCCAAGGAGCGCAACCTCAAGCAGGCGCTCGGCGAGATCGACCGCATGGCCAGCGCCCTCGGCCTCCCGAAGACCGTTCGAGAGACGGCCTCCGTCATCTATCGCCGTGCGTTGAGCGAGAACCTCCTTCCCGGTCGATCGATCGAGGGGGTCGCCACGGCGTCGTTGTACGCGGCCGCCCGACAGGCGGGCAATCCGCGCAGCCTCGACGAGTTCACGCACGTCTCGCGGGTCGACAAAATGGAGCTGACGCGAACGTACCGGTACGTCATCCGCGAACTGAAACTGGAGGTCAAACCGGCCGATCCCGAGAGCTTCGTCCCTCGGTTCGTGTCCCGGCTCGAACTCTCCGACGAGGTCGAGCGGGTCGCACGAGAGCTCCTCTCGTCGGCGAAAGAGAAGGGGATCACAAGCGGTAAGTCGCCGGTCGGCCTCGCCGCATCCGCCGTGTACGCCGCCGCGCTACTGTCGAACCAGAAGGTGACCCAAAGCGAGGTGTCGGCAGTCGCGGAGATATCGGAGGTCACTATCCGAAACCGATACAAGGAACTGCTCGAAGCCAGCGAGCACGTGGGCGCCTAGCTCCTCGACCGCTCTTGCCGTTCGGTCTCCTCGACCGCTCTTGCCGTCCCTCCTGCGCTTCGTGAGATCGTACATACTCTTTTAGGATCTTAGCCTGTAACAGATAGCATGGTCGACGCCTTCGTCAGGCTGGTCTGTCCGGAGTGTAGCAAGGAGTGGCAGGAGAACCCCGCAGAGCTCCAGGAGCTCCGAACGAATTTCAGCTGTCCGAGCTGTCACGCCACCCGTCGACTCACCGAGTTCATGCGGACGGAACGTGATCTCGAGGCCGTCAAACAGTTCCAGTGACACCCGTCGTCGGATCCGGATCGTGTGGCACCGTGGCCGTCGTCGGATCCGGGAGATCGGGACCGACGCTTGCCTGGAGATCTGAGATCAGAATCGATCCCGATCATTAACGAAAAACCGCGTATCCGACCCGGAGAACGCCGTATATCCAAGGTGCGTGTTAACGGTACTCAAGATAATAATATAAGCCTCCGGTAGCAAAGGACGGTTGCTCATGAAAAAGCAGGAGCTCATTCACCTTCACGGCCTCCTCGCTGAAGTACGAAAACAGTGCGAGTTCTGGGATGACGATCTCGATCTCGACGCGTACGAGGAACTTGGAGTAAAGCCGACATCGATCCACAAATCGAAGACAGACCACAAAGCAGCCGTTTTCAAGCTGACTGATGGAATCACTGCGCCGATGGAGGAAGCGGAATCCGAACCGCTTGCCCCCACGGCCGACTGATAGTTCGACCGCACCATCAACGACCGCTACACGCTGAGTGACAACGCCTGCGATACCATCCATCCGTGTCCTGACGGAGTAGTCACGGCAAGAGTCGTCTCGTCAGCGGATATCGTCGCTACCCGTTCGGTTTCCCACGTCGTTCGGTTCCTCACATCACGCCGGACCGTGGGCTCACTCGGCCGATTCGTCGTCGTCTTCGTCGGTAGACTTCCCCTCGATGTCGTCGCCTTCGAGTACCGTGACCGAAAGCACCTTCAGCGGGATATTTCGGAGTCGCTGACCGATCTCCTTGCGGGCGATCCGGCTGGCGTGTTCCTCGCGGTCGACGTTGAACACGTCCATCTCCAGTTCGAGCGCGACGAGCGCCTCGTCGGCGGCGATGAACGCCGGCGGAAGTTCCTCGCCGCTCGGGGACTGACGGGTTCCCATCTCGATCTCGACGTAGTTGAGATCCGGGTTCAGCATCTCACCGGTTTTCGAGATGGCGATCCGCACCGCTTCGTCGGAGGTCTCCACGTCGTACACCGGAACGGCAGCCTCGACGACGACTCGACAGTCCATAATGGTATTACGTACCGCACGTGTGGGTATGAAACTTGGGCCGAGCGATCGACCGCCATCGACGCCTCGTCCACGGCCCCGAGCGCGTCACTCGCCGTCCGCTCTGGAGCGCGTCACTCGCCGCCCGCTCTGAGGTGATAGAAGACGTACGTCTGTGCGTAGCCGGCGTATTCGCCGCCGAACCGCTCCCGGATCGCGCTGGACGTCTCGGCGTAGCTCCCCCGATCACACTCCGGATAGTACTCCGCTATCGTCGTCCGGATCCACGTGTCCAGCGGCACCGCCTCGAGGTAGCCGAGCGAGAACAGTGCCACGCAGTCAGCGACCTTATCGCCGACACCGACGAACCGCGTCAACGACTCCCGAGCGTCCTCGTAGGGGAGCCCGACCGCGTCGCGAGGAGACGCCTCTCCGGTCGCGACCATCTCGGCCGTCCGTTGGACGTACGGAGCACGGTAGCCGAGCGAGAGGTCTCGGAGCTCCGCCTCCGTGCGATCGGCGAGTTGCTCCGGCGTCGGGAACGCGTGGTACGACTCCCCGTCGAGGGCGACGTCGTCGCCGTACGTCTCACGAAGCCGACGCTGCATCCCGTGGATCCGAGCGACGCGCATCTGTGCGGAGCAGATGAACGAGACGAGACACGGAAACGCCGGGTCCCGGACGAGCCGCATCCCCTCGTAGGAGTCGTACGCCCGATTCACGAGCGGGAGATCGGGCATCGAATCGAAGATCGAATCGAGGTCGTCGTCGAGCCGGAGCATGTGTCTCAACACTGGGACGGCGTCCGTCGACGCCTCCCACTCGAGGGTCCCGTCGTGTATCCCTCCGACCTGCCGGGCGCGGACGACGACCCGTTCGTCCGTCACGTCGGGGATGGGCGGAACGACCGTTTCGTACCAGTCGTCGCCGCCGTACGCGTGGAGGGCCTCGTAGGTCCCACCGTCCGCGCGGTTCCACAGATAGCTCTGCCCGCTCTCGACGGTCGCCTGTAGATCGAAGGGCCCGTCCAGTTCCACGATGTCGATCGCGCCTCGTTCCATCGTCGAGACGGAGGCGGCGCGGTCGTATTCCGGTTTCGGTGCCGGGGCGGCACCGTCTCGAACGCCGATCGAGGTCGAGGAGGGTTTTTGCGTCCGCCGGTCGTACCGGACGTATGCCCACGTATCGCCGGGAGACACGCGTTCCGGCACCGATCGCGGACGTCTGGGCGTTCCATTCGACTATCGATGGGCTCCGAGCGCTGACGCCCGACTGGATGCACCTCCGAATCGAATCGGTCGAAGGCCCGACCGGCGAGCCGGATCCGGGGACGCTGGTTCGCGGATCACGGATCCACATGTCGATGCGGCCGTTCGGCATCGGCCCCCGTCAGCGATGGGTCTCTCGTATCGTCGATCGGGACCCGGACGGAAACGACCCCGTCGAGGGGAGCGCGTCCTTCGTCGACGACATGCTTCACGGTCCGTTCCGTCGCTGGCGACACACGCACTCGTTTTACGCCGACGGGGACGAAACCGTGCTCGTCGACAGCGTCGACTACCGCCTCCCGTTCGGGCCGCTCGGCGACGCGGTCGGGCCGCTCGCGACGGTCGGCTTCGCGGGGATGTTCCGCGACCGCCATCGACGGACGGTCTCCCGGTTCGACGAGTCTGGATAGCTCGCGGCAACGGAGCTTCGTCGTCGTCAGCGACGGCGGTTCCTTATAAGTCGCTTCGGCCGAACGAGTGCGCATGGGGATCGACATCGTCGATATGGACCACGTCGCGATCCACGTGACCGATCTCGACGCGGCGCTCGCGTTCTACCACGAACTGCTCGGGATGGATATCCGCGATCGTGGACGGTACGACGACGGCGACGTTCCGTACGTGGCCGTCGTCGCGGGCGGTCGACACGTCCATCTCGTCCCCGTCGAGGACCCCTCCGCCGGTCCGGAAGCGAGGTCGTCCGAACGGGAAATCGAGGGAGGCGACATCGGCTCCGAGCGTGACGTGCCGTTCCGTGGAGACCACCTCTGTCTGTTGGTCCGGTCGGACGACACCGACACGAAAGCGGAGCTCGAAGACCTGCTCGCGGAGATCGACGCCGCGGGATACGAGGTCGAACCCGACGAGCCAAAGATGCGATACGGAGCGTACGGCCGCGATTGGGCCGCGTACGTCCGCGACCCGGACGGTCGCCGCGTCGAACTCAAGCTACACTGATCGGTCGGGGAGTTCGACGCCACCGTCCCGGCTCCCCACGCGGTCGGCGCACCGTCTTCGTGAGATCACTGCGAGCCAGTCGGAGTCGGCCGCCGATCCCGATGAGGATTTGAGGCACCATCCCGAATCCGGACGCATGTGTGCGGACACCTTCGGAGTCGGGATCCACCTCACCGACGAGGAGCTTCGCTTCGTCGTCCACGTCCCCTCCGACATCGACGCCGGCTGGACCGATCCCAGCGAGTTCCAGTCGCTCGTCGCCGACGTCGTCTGGGACCGTTTGGAGAGACGACCGGTTCTCGAAACCATCGCCGCCGAGTACGGAACCGGAGACACCGTCTCGCTCGGGACCGTTTCGCTCGAACCGGACGGAACCGTCGTTTCCGCCGACCTCGATCGAGACGTTGCCCCTCAGCGATCCTGAACGCGGCGGAACGACACTTTCGATCCCGATTCCTCGAGC
The DNA here is from genome assembly GCF_048380895.1 of Halorubrum rarum. NCBI lineage: Archaea > Methanobacteriati > Methanobacteriota > Halobacteria > Halobacteriales > Haloferacaceae > Halorubrum > Halorubrum rarum. The sequence continues at coordinate 32,238 of NZ_JBLWMN010000028.1, forward strand.
GCGAACCCCACGTATGCACCCTCGATCGGGTCGTAAGCGGTGAGATCGTATCGCGTCGATCCGACCGTATCCCCCCACGTTCCGAGAACGCCGAGATCGACGAGTCCGGACAACGTCGCACCCAACGTCCGAGGCGTCGTTTCAGGGTCGTCGAGCGCCGCATGGATCTGTTTCGACTGTGGGTAGTTCCGGGTACACGCTTCGATGCCCCGTCGAGCTTCCGGCCAGTAGCGCCGCGTGTAGCCGAACGTCGTCGGGTCCTCCCGTCGAAGGCGGTTCACTGCCTCGATCGCGTCAGTCTCGACGCCGCCGACCTCGTCGAGCACGGGCGTCAACTCGTCGACGGCACGTACCAGTGCCGGCGTCACCGAACAGCCGAACACGGAGTTCCCGCCGACGTCACGAGCCGCAGTCGAGAGCGATTCGACGAAGTGACGGAGCGTCGGCGGCCCGAACTCGTCCAGTACGGGAACGAGATCGTCGACGATGACCGTCGGATTCGTTCCGGTCGCTCCCGAAAAGTACTGTGACACCGTTTCAAGGATTCGGTCGATATCGATAGGAGTTCCCAGAACCGAGTACGCGAGGTCCTGCCGTGGAACCAACTGCGTCGTTCCGGCCGTCGTCGCTCCGCGCGTCGGATCCCCGACGGAGACGACCGCTTCGCGAGTCGGCGTCTCGTGGTGCCACCCGCGTCGCCACTCCTCGATGTCGGATGCGAACACGATGGAAACGACGTGGGTCGGAACGTGACCGGCACGCACGGTCGGTCGTCCCCCACGGGAGAGCCACAGTGACGTGTTCCCCTCTACCACACCCGGATCCACCATTATTGCAGGAACATCACTGAGAAAACCAATAAACGTGCCGGTGGAAAACTCAGCCTTGATAGGGGTTCCGGACGGGTACGTGCGGTACTCCATCCGCGCTGTGCTCGAACCCAACGCTGCAGAACCGATCGGAGCGGTCGCTCTCGAGAACGTGACCGTTCGTCGTGTACACTCCCGCACACCACGCCTTTCGAAATGCAAATCGGCCCACGAACACGCTGTTCGTGGGCCGATACCGTATGAATGAGAGGCGGCGAAACGAGGCTCCCAGAGGGTCTCCCACTCCAGTACTGCTCGTAACGCAGGTGAGCTTAACTTCCGTGTTCGGAACGGGTACG
>NZ_JBLWMN010000029.1:0-20421 GCF_048380895.1 Halorubrum rarum
TTCATCGTCGATCCGAGCGAGACCGCTTATAAACACCCGCCAGCAACGCCCCAGTTCCACATATAAACTCCCGCGCCACCGATCTGATTCACGTACTCCCGCTATCGATCAAGAAGCACCCTTCAGCGACCGACTGTTTCAACCCAATTATATCTTAAAAATAGGATTTTCAACAGAGCGGGTTCCTTCGTCTGCTGAAGTATTTCCGGGCTCAGATCCGTCTTCTCGGGCGTGAATCAGGAATTTCTCCAATCGGAAGCTCACAACGTCGCACGGAGCAATCTCACAGTCTTCGAACCTTAATTTGACGGCCCACTCGTCGCCGTAGAGGGCGGCGAATCGCTCGGTGACGTGGCGACCACAGAGGAGGTAGCGACTCCCGTCGCCGGCCGTGCGCTCCAGCTGGGTCATGGGTGACATACCCCGCTATCGAGGGCGGGACACTGCTCGCGCTCGCCCTCGTCGATCGGAAGTCCACAGAACTCACAGTAGACCGGATCGAGAACCGTGTTCTCTGACGCGGTCATCGGCTCTTACGGAAGTGCAAGGAGAAAGCCCGGTGCTTGAGCGCGGGGACGAATCTGACAACGCCCTGCATCAACGACGCCAACGCTCTGTCCGGATGTTTTACATGAGTCGTTATCATACTAAGAGTTAACCGAGGCGGCCTGTCCGCCCACCTAATCGGACAATATCGGGATTCCCCGATTCCACGCAGAAAGCATCCCTTTCTGTGCTTGGATTTCGGGATGTAGTCAGCAAAAGTATCTCCGAATCCCATGCCGGGATAGGAGTAACGGCTGATTGGCACAGCCAGTAGCGCCTTTCGAGGCTGCTACAAACCGTAACCATCCCAACCCAGCGGCGCGGTGCCGTGGGAATCTTCGCCCTTCAGGGCGGAGAGGATGTCAACCCGAAGAGAATCGCACGACTGCGGTGATGTGCCCTCGGACCCCGAGGCTAATCGATCCTCTGGGGGACGCGGGTAAAACAGCGGTTTACCCGATACTGCACGGCACAGTGCTTCTACTGTGTGTTTGAGAACAACCGGTACGACGGAGGAGTCGGAATGGACTCGCGGGGATTTGAACCCCGGGCCTTCCCCGTGCCAGGGGGATGATCTACCACTGATCTACGAGCCCTCGTGGGTAACTTCCAGTTTCGTCGTGTATCTCTTAAGGGCTTCGACTCGACGGACGAGCGGGACGCAGCCACACGGTCGGCGGGTCGTTGCTGTCCAACACTCGTCGGGCTCAGATTCGCGTGGAATCGACGTACACGTCGAGATCGATCTCTCGCGTTCGCCCCTCCAGATCGGCGACGGCTCGCTCGACGACGCGCTCGGCCTCCGACCTGATGAGCGGGATTGCTTTCTTCAGCACCCAGTTGAAGGAGACGAGTCGGGGAAGATCGAGTGCGTCGGAGCTGGCCGAACTCGGATCGAACTCGACCTCCAACGCGACCCGACAGGTCGGCCCGTCGTCGGTGCCGTCCCCGTCGGTGCCGTCCTCGTCGGTGCCGTCCCTCTCGGTGTCGGACTCCCCACTCCCGGCGTCGTGCTCGTCTCCGTCGCCTGAACCCCCATCCCCGTCGGCGTCCTCGCTGCCATCGCCGAGCGGCGTGATCCGCCAGCAGCCGCCGGCGTCGATGTCCTTCGTGATCGCCCAGTCGATCCGCACGGGCGGCTCGACGTCGGTCACCTCCGAGTGTGCAGTGTAGGTGAGCTTCCACCACGCGAACGTGAGCGCGTACCGCGTTCCGGGACCGCCGTCGCCGGCGAGCGTCCGTACCTCGCGGAGGTACTCCGAGTAGCGGCCGTATCGAGGGAACTCGAGCAGGAACTCGTACACGTCCGCCGGGTCGGCGTACACCTCCGTGCTGACGACCAGTTCGTCCACGCCGTCACGTTCGGGCGAGAGCGTATAAATCGTCCACCCTTCGACCGGGGGACATCGACGTCGACGTCGACGTCGTCAGGACCGAACCTATTTGCCCGACCCCGTCGTCCCACGAATATGCACGGTGGTCGACGACTGCGACGCGTCCTGACCCTTGTGGGCGTGTTCGCGGTCGGAGTCACGCTTCTCACGGGGGCTGTCGCCGCGGTCGACGCGTCCGACCGAAACGCGGTCACCGCTCTCGACGGTCCGATCGGAACGGAGCCGCTCGACGGAGCGAACGGGACGACGGAGGTGATCGTCCGGTTCACGCCGAACGGCGAACCCGACGCGGACGACCACGCCGTCGCCGACGAACTCCGCGATCACGCCGCCGCCGAGCAGGTCGCCTTCGAGGCGTTCGCGGCCGAACACGACGCGATCACGATCGAATCGGAGTTCTGGCTCGTCAACGCGATGCTCGTGGTCGTCGACGCCGACGCGGTCGCCGCCGACGAGTTGCTTGCCGTGGCGAACGTGACGGACATCCACGCGAACGTCGAGATCGGGACGCTCGGATCCAAGACCGACGAGCGGCGTGGAGCGTTCGGCGAGGAGCGGACGGGAGACACCACGTCTCAGACGGGGACACCGCCCGGCGAACACACTTCGGGTCTGGAACTGATCGGCGCGCCCGACGCCTGGAACCGGTTCGACACGCGGGGCGCGGGCGCAACCGTCGCCGTCATCGACACGGGCGTCGATCCCGACCATCAGGACATCGATCTCGACGGGTGGGCACAGTACGACGAGAACGGGACGCTCGTGAGCGACGACCTCGCGGACGCCGCGGATCCGAACGGACACGGGACGCACGTCGCGGGGACGGTCGCGGGCGGAAACGCCTCCGGCACGCACATCGGCGTCGCGCCGGACGCGAGCGTGTACGGGATCGACACCTTCGACGCCGACGGGATGGCGACGTTCGCGAGCGTACTCGCCGGGATGGAACACGCGACCGCGGCGGAGGAGGTCGACGTTCTCCAGATGAGCCTCGGCGCGAACGGGACGTTCGGCGGATTCATCCGGCCGGTTCGGAACGCCCGGGCAGCCGACAAGGTCGTCGTCGCCGCGTCCGGCAACACGGGCCCCGGGACGTCGTCGTCCCCCGCCAACACGTACGACTCGCTCGCGGTCGGTGCGGTTCGGACCGACCGAACGGTCGCGACGTTCTCCAGCGGCGAGTCGATCAACAAGACGGCGGCGTTCGCGGACCCGCCAGCGGAGTGGCCGGATCGCTACGTCGTCCCCGACGTGACCGCACCGGGCGTCAACGTACTCAGTGCCGACGCCGGAACGGTCGACGGCTACGTCGAACAGCAGGGAACGAGCATGGCAGCTCCGCACGTCAGCGGAATCGCGGCGCTGGCGGTCGCCGCGACCGACGGGCGGATCGAAGGCGACGACCTGCAGTCCGTGATCGTCGACACAGCGGTCCGCCCCGACGGTGACGTCGAACCGGACGACCGCTACGGACACGGGGTCGTCGACGCGACGGCGGCCGTCGAGTCATCGATCGAGACGGCACCGCAACCGACGCCAACGCCGACGCCAACGCCGACTGCGACGCCGCCATCGACGCCCGAGGCGGTCGACCCCGCCACGAGCGATCGGACGCCCGGGTTCGGTGTCGGCGTCGGCGTCGTCGCAGTGATTGTGACCGCGATGGCGACGGCGGTGGTCGGTCGGCACGAATAGGGGGTGTTCGCGGGCTTACGTCGACCCGTCGCCGATCTCGTCCGGCTCCGTCCACGGGTCCTCGGGATCGACGGGTTCGACCGCGCGGTCGAGTTCCGCCTCGGCGTAGTCGTGCTCGTCGTCAAGGAGCATCGCCAGGCGTTGCCAGCGCGCGCTTTGTTCGGACTCTCCGTTCGGTCCGACTCGCGCGCCGCGCGTCTTGAAAAAGCGCGTACCGCGTCCGAGCCGCGACCCCGCGCCGGTGTGCCCGTCGAAGATCGCGTCGAACTCGCCGCCCGGCTCCAGGTCGCCGACGGGAAAGTCGTGTGCGGGCTCCTCGCCGCGCTCGGCGGCCTCGACGCGGCGGTCCGCGACCCGCTGGAAGTACTCGTCGGCGTTGGACGCCTCGCGGGTCGACGTCGCCCTCGCGGCCGCGAGGGCGGCGTGGATCGCACAGAGTCGCCCCTTCCACTCGTCGGGTTCCCAGCGCTCCGTGGCGAGCTCCTCGTAGCGCTCGATGGTGAGCGCGACCGTCTCGCCCGCGCGGAGGTCCTCGACGACGTAGAGGGTGAGGCGTTCCCAGAGGTTCCACGCGTACCCCGACCGGGCGAGCTCCCACGCGGCCCAGGCGGCGACCTCCTCGTCGGAGCGCCTGACCGCCTTTTGAAGCAGGCTGGACACGTCGTACCGGCTGTAGCCGCCGTCGGTCTCGTTCGGCTCCTTCGGATCGCCGAAGTCGTTCTCGCCGGTCGCGTCCGGCGTCGTGTCGGTTTCGAGACTGCCGTCGGCCCCGAACGTGGCCTGTCTGTCGTCGCCGTCGCTCATACCCCCGCTCGCGTCGCAACCGACTTAAAAACGGTGCGAGCCGTGACGGCGCCGCGGAGGGCTACGGTCGTTCGGTTCCGATCGTGACAGCGACCGCCGGAACGGGACCGAAAGAGAACCCTTAAGTCCGATCCGGCGACTACGATAACTCGCCCGCCCTTAGCTCAGCTTGGTAGAGCAGCCGACTGTAGATCGGCTTGCCCCCCGTTCAAATCGGGGAGGGCGGACTTCCTCGTGGAACGCTTTGGTGTTGAGGGAGTCGCTTCCGTCGTGCGATTTGGTTCGCGTTCAAATGAGTTGAACAGGTCCCCTTGTTCGGGTTAACGCCGTCCGTTGATTCGCGTATAGTTGTACGTACTTGATGAAGGTAGAACTTGGTATTTCGGGGACTTCAGGCCACCTATCGCAGGTATTCGCATATTGAACTCCTCTGCAGTGGGTCACCGCGTACAAGGCAGAAAGTGACATTTTTATTTAAGTAGGAATTTTAGAATTTCTTCTCAGCCGGTACGCTTACCTGAGCCACAAGATCGGGTAGAGATCTATCTATCCCAATAGTCTTTAATGGTTCTTCACATGCCGCTAAACCACTCTCGAAGTGACGCGAATATCCCAAGAACCAACATTGCTACAAGAAGGAAAACAACGAAATTTCGCACCAAGCCGGGAAATTCGCCTACGGGAACTTCTTGCGATCTGTTAATAAATTTAATTACTCCACCTGAAAATATGATAAAAACACCAACACCTCCCAGTAGAAGCCACTTCATAATTTTGTCATCCATTACTTATCCTCCTGCGGCTCGTTGAATTACTCCAAGTAACACTAAAGCGATGACAATGAGTAGACCGAAGACTACCCAATCTCCAAGTAAGTTGCCTAATTGGGCCATATCCACTCCTGCGGCTATCTGTGACCCTTTCTCCCAAGTGGGATCGATAACACCCAAGAATACAATGAGAATCCCGATGCCCGATGGTACAAGTATCTTAATCAGCGGTTCCATTTCCTCAGAATAGTCTGTCAACAAATAATAATCTTCTCCTCAATCGAGAAGACAGTATCTTAAGTTGACTCCAACCCTATCTTGGTCGTATATATAATATAGTCCCTGAAGGTGGTGCTTCTCACGGACTTGGAGAAGTTGCGAACCAAACTATCAACAAACCGAAATTTTTAAGTGGTTGGAATTATAACATTAATATACGCAAGAAGTTGAAATACCTACTTGCGTCTGAGTGGGGATCGTCGTACTTTGAGAAGTTCATCACTTCCCCAACTCCGGTACTATCCGGCAGTCCTCGAATGCGGGGCCTCTCCCCTTTCGAGATTTGTGCGATGATATTATGACAAAACGAGATAAGTACATCATGGTAACTGAATCGACTAAACAGAAGATCCGCCAAGTAGGGGATGAAGCCCTTGGCGGAGAAGCAAGCGGCGTTCCTCGCGGAACGCTCGTCTCGATGATGGCAGACGACTATCTTGGACGCTCTAAAGACGAGTAACGACGACTTTGTACACCTTGCTCAACAGGTTCGAGAAGCCGGCGACTTCGAGGAGGATGAATCCTTTGTAGAAGTGATCGAAGCCGTCCTACGGGAACGTCTCGACGCTCAGGAGCCGTCTGCCTCGGATGAGGAAATACGAGCAAAGCAGGATGAATTGCGCGAGAAGATCACCGGCAACTCGCGTGAGTCGGGAGCCGTCGAATCTGATGACTCGAACCTTTCCGAAGCCGAGTTGAAGCGCGAGGAATTGCGCGAGAAGATCGGGGGTAAGTGAGATGGCGCGATCGGAAGACGTGACGATCCACGTACCGAGCGAGGTGATCGCCCAGATTCGCCAAGACGTATCGGGGGATGAACGCCGCGAGTTGGAGGGTCGGCGTTACTCGCTTAATCGCACCTTCGAGAGTCAAGCGATTCTCGAATTGGCGCTACGGGAATACGCACGACAGCAAGGACATACAGTTACGAAAGATACAGAGGTAGTTCCCCTCCCGTCTGGTGAGATCGAAGTTATACAGAGTGAGGATTCGGGAAATTCGCTCAACCCCCTATCGTAATTAGATCGTGTCATCATCTACACAGATAGATTCATGTCGCCCGAGTCTTTCGATTTTTACTTCCACCACGGTCAAATAAAGTTTATAAATCCACACGCCATCTAGACAGATATATCACATGTCGGAATCAGAACGATACAAAATTGGGAAGATTGACCTTCCAAAAGACGAATTGCCTTCCCCTGAAGAAGTGAAGGAATCCATTGATTCAATGGATGATAACTTTGAGATGGTCCGTCGTGTTGAAGATGATCCCGTCTCTGGTGGTGAATTGGAATACCGTGAAAAGGGTCGTACGACCTATCTCGGAGATACTCACGGTGAACTCTCTTTCTGTCACTTTATTTATGTGGCTGATACGGAGAATAGTATTGTCGTCCGAAACGAAGCCGGTGAAGAAGAAGAACGTAATCAACCAGAGTTGGTTCGCCCCCGTGTGTTCTACTTCGAGAACGGGATGTTTGCTTTTGAATCTCGACAGGGCCTAATTGATCCGTGGATTCCCAATTTCATTGGAAAACTCGTTGATTTGGATGTTCAGGGTAATACTCACATTTATCCCTTCACTCAGGAGATGATGAAGGATTTCTACGATAGTAGAGATGAAATTACAGTCTTCAAATTCTCCTCCCCTGAAGGTGAAGACTTTGACCCAGATACACCCTTGGCTGAGGCCCTTAACGAACTCACCCAGACGGTTGAGAGTCAGCAATTTAGCGGTGGTAATGAGGGTAAAAATCTCAAGGGTACTGCTTTAGTGGACGAAGCGGCCGAAAAGATGTTCATCGAAAAACTCCACGGCTCCCGTGATGACGACCTAACGATGAACATCCTTCAGTCTGGGATCTACGTTGTCGCTTGGAGTGAGACTGACTGGAGTGAACCGGTTGATACCGGAACTCGGGCAGAAGAAATTTTCAACCGGCTTGCTCCACAGGTTCGAAGACTGGCGTAGAGTCAGTCTTGGAACGGATGACCGAAGTCCCGTCTCCCCGGCAGTTTCTTGGTATGTTTGCCGGAGCATTTTTAATTGCGACTGTTTTAAGAGGAATAATCAGTCATATTCAGACTTTTGGAGGTGGGAGTGTCGTTATTTCTCTTGCTACGTACCTCCCACATTCGTTCTAACACTCGAATTCCTCATACCCGGTGTGGCTACTGTCGGCCTCAGCCTCCTCTATTTACTTTCTCAAGATTAAAGCCATTAATTTGTGTACCTGTTGCTAACTAACGAGATTGTTCCCGCTTTCAATTTGCTATCCCGTAAATACAGATACGGGAGCATAGCACTTGTAAGCACCGTGAACAGCCTTATTAGGTGGTTCAATCCGCATTGGTGGAGTTCTGTTGCGATACGGTGACGATAGGTACCGGAGTTACGCCTCTCGAATCAGGTGAGATCGAAGTTCGACAACCGGAAGGCGGCTCCAGCAGGCTCAACCCTCTATTATAATCATACTATATAGTGTTGTAATAATAGTGCCTTCCTCATACGCATACCCATAAGCATACGCACACACATTCCCTCAAGTGGGCAAACACTAAGTATGCGGAGAATAACACGTAGGTATGGACGACGGAGTTATGGAGATGACGTTTGAGGCGGAGGGCAAGAATGCTGTAGAATCAATCATATCGACTTTAGAGCGCTTCAAAGAGGATAGCGAATTCAAGCACGTGAAGGTACAAGTTAGTACAAAGTCAGGAGTCAGATCGGATCCAAATGTGGATGATGGAGCCAACATCAAACAGGCAACCATCTACGGTACGACAAACCCAGACAAAAAGGACAAAAAAATCAATAAGATTCGGTCTGGAACGTCCCACGAAACCCTTCTTACGACTCTTGCGGGCCTTGGTGATGAATTGCCAGTTACAACAAAGCGTCTTCTTGATGAGGTAGACATACCCGAAGGAACGGCATATGCCGCTATGTCCACATTACAAGAAAGGGGTTTAGTCGCGCGTGTCGGGGAAGACGCAGATGGTAGTAGCCTGTATAACGTTACGGTAGCGGGAAAGGAGGAACTCCAGCGTATTGGAGGAACTGAATAATCATGGTGAGTGAAGAAGACAGTCAGTATGCCACGATCAATCTGACCAAGTTGGAAACCATCCTCCGCGTCATCATCTACTTCTTTGTCGTCGTTGGAATCATCTATGGCCTATTCGCACATGGACAATTACTTGTTCCGTGACAGCGATCATCCCGATCTGATTATTTTGTACAATGCGGAGTGACTTCCCGTATAACCGTTTTCGCGTAGATTCAAGTGCCAACACCCCCAAATAGGTATTGTCGAGCGGGTTCGTGAGCGACCGTCTCGTGCGTTGGGTCGCGATCGGACCTAAACGGGTCGAGAGGTGCGTTGTACTCACTCCTCGACCCGAGAGAGTGTCGTGATCAACTGGACCACTCCGTCCCGGCACACGGCCCGAGGCGGACGGGAAGGGAATCGTTTAGTCGCTGGCTGGTGGTCGATCCGCCATGCACGCGATCACCCGCTCGGGTTGGGTCGAGGTCATCTCCGGCTCGATGTTCTCGGGGAAGACCGAGGAGCTGCTCCGACGCCTCCGCCGCTCCGAGATCGCCGGACAGTCCGTCGCCGTTTATAAACCCGCGGTCGACGATCGGTACGGTGAGACGACGATCGGGAGCCACACGGGTCGTCAGTGGGACGCGACCGTCGTCGACAACGAGGGCGACGGCCCGCTGGCGATCCTCGACGACGACCCGACTGCCGAGGTCGTCGCGATCGACGAGGGGAACTTCTTCTCGCCGGCGCTCGTCGAGGTGTGCAACACGCTCGCGGATCGGGGGACCCGCGTCATCGTCTCGGGGCTGGACCAGACGTATCGTGGCGAGCCGTTCGAGCCGATCCCGCAGTTGATGGCGGTCGCGGAGTACGTCGACAAGCTGCAGGCGATCTGCTCGCAGTGCGGCGAGCCGGCGACGCGCAACCAGCGACTGATCGAGGGCGAGCCCGCCCACGTCGACGACCCGACGATCCTCGTCGGCGCAGAGGAGTCCTACGAGGCGCGGTGTCGCGACTGCCACGTCGTTCGAACCGGCGAGCGCCCGGACGGCGGCCGAAGCCGCCGCGACGCTACCGCACACACGCACTCACCCGATCCGGGCGGCACGTAGGGCACCCCGCGTCCGCCCGAAACGGCTCTCACTCCGCGTCCACTCAAGGCGTCTCTCACTCCGCGTCCGCCCGAAGCGTCTCGTCGAGGCCGAGCCCGACCAGCGAGCCGTATCGGTCCCAGACGACGACGAGCGAGGGGACCAACACGATCGAACAGAGGTACGCGTAGAACACGCCGAGCCCGAGCAGGGCCCCGAAGTCCTGTATCAGGGGGATCACGGCGAGCCACAACACGCCGAGGCCGGTGACGGTCGTGAGCATGCTCCCGGTGAGCGCGCCGCCGGTTCCGCGGATGGTGACGTCGAGCGCGCGCTGGATGTCGGTTCCGGCCTTGTACTCGTCGACGAATCGATGGACGAAGTGAACGGTGTAATCGACCCCGAGCCCGATCGACACCGAGAGGATCGGCGCGTTGATCGGTGTCAACGAGATGCCGAGCAGCCGCATCGACCCGGCGAGCAGGCCGACCGTCGCGAGGACGGGAACGAGGTTTATCAGTCCGTAGACGGCTTTCCCCTCCAGATAGCGGTACGAGAGCATGAGGAACACGGCCGTGAGAACGAACGCGGCGATCAGACTCCGCACCGCCGAGTCGAGCAGGATGTCGATGACGGACTCGTTGACGACGAGTTGGCCGGTCGGAACCGCCTCCAGCGGCGTGCGCTCGGCCAGTTCGCGAACGTCTGCGACGGCCGCCGAGCCGTCGACTCCCGGCTTGATCGTGTAGTCGATCCGAGCGCTTCCGCGATCGGCCGCGATGTATCCACGTGCTTGCCCCTCCGCCTCCGAGGCGAGCAGCTCGTCGTACACCTCGTCGACGTTCCGGTCGGGCACGCCGGTTCCGAGGCGATCGTTCCGATCGACGGTTCGCGCGAACGACGGGTCCCGCTCGGCGTGGTCGTCGATGACGGTGACGATGCTCGTAGAGTCCGCACGCCAGTTGTCGCTCGATTCGAACGTGTCCGGCGGGTTTCGCGCGGTGCGGTCGATCAGCTCCAGGGCGTCGTCGTCGCGGACGGACTGATCGATGTACAGCGTCACCGACCCGACGAAATCCTGTTCGAACTCCTCCTCGAACAGCGTGAGCACCTGGAGGAACGTGTACTCGCTGGGCGCGAACGGCTCGGGGAGGTTCTCGTACAGCTCCAGCCGCTCGTTGTCGGGGAAGAACGCCTCTTCGGAGAACTCCGTATCGACGCCCGTTCCGTACGCTCCGCCGGCGGCCCCGGCGACGAGGATGAGGACGACCACGGCGACGGGCGCGATCCGCGACAGGTCCACGCCGATGCGGAGCACGCCGGCGAGTCGCGAGCCGCCGGTGCCGAGCGGGGTCGTCCCGAATTCGGGGACCGGAAGGCGTTCGCGCCAGCGGTCGACCAGTACCTTCGCGGCGGGGAGGTACACACCGAACACCAACAGCGTGAACACCATCCCCGCGGCCGCGACGATCCCGAAATCACGGTTCGGCTGGAACGGACTCACGAGGTTGGCGACGAAGCTGAACACGGTCGTGATCGTGACGAGCAGAAAGGCGATCAGGAGTTGGTCGGTCGTGATCCGCATCGAGTCGCCGATCGCTCCCCCGGAGAGTCGCTCCTCGCGATAGCGATTGATGATGTGGATCCCGAAGTCGATCCCGACCGCGAGCAGCAGCGGGAAGACGGTGATGAGGGAGTCGGAGAACTCGATACCCGCGTACCCCATGAACCCGAACGTCCACAGGATCGCCATGAGCAGCGCGGAGAGCCCGATGGACATGTCGATCGGATCGCGGTAGGCGACGAGCAGGAAGAAGGTGATAAACAGGAGCGCGGCCGGGAACACGAGGATCGCGGTGTCGCTCAACAGCGCGGTGATCTCCGACTGTAAGATCCCCTGGCCGAACAGGATCGCGTTCTCGCCCGCCTCGTTGCCCGGGACGCCGTCGACGACCTCGACGCTGCGCGTCTGGAGCTCCGTCACCCGCTCCGTGCTCGCCGAGCCCGGGACGTCGTACGTGACCCCGACGATCGCGGTGCCGGCCCGCTGTGCGGTGGGGTTGTACTCCGCGGACACCTGTGCGTCGATCGCGCCCGTCTCGTCGGCCTCCTCGATCGCTCGTCGGAGTTCGCGGGGAGTCGCCTCCTCGACGGCGATTCGCTGGTCAGCGGGCGTCTCGGCCGTCGGATCCAGTTGCCGCGCGACGGCGTTCGCGTGGCTCGTCGTCGACCCCACCCGGAGCGTCGACCGCGACTCCAGACGATGCTGGGTCTCCAAGATCCGGACGAGACCCGCACGCGAGAGCACGTTGTCGTCCGAGACGATCAGCTGTGCGGCGGTCGCGTCCGACCCGATCGACGTCTCGAACTCCTCGTCGATGTCGTCTAACGCCTGCTGTGCCGGGATGTCCTCCGTGAACTGGTCGGCACCCGCGGCGGTCGTGATCGCCGCGAGTCCGCCCGCGGCGACGACGCTCACGAGGAGGAACGCGACGACCACGACGACCGGACGACCCGTGACCGCGGCGTCGACACGGTCCACCATGCGGTCCGCGGCGGTCACGGTCGCCTCCGGACTCGTCGGGGCGTCCGGATCCGTCGGGGCGTTCGGGGCGTCCCCCTTTCGGGTCTCGTCCGGGTCAAGGTCAGCACGGACATCGGATCACTGTCGCCGGTACCATACGATCCCCCCGGCGGCGGCGAGGGCGACGAGGACGCCGACGACGACGAGCATCAGGGACGGTCCGTCGTCGTCGGTCTCCGGTTCGGTGACCTCGACGGGGTACTGTATCACGTCGGAGATCCGGTCGTTGCCCCGTTCGTCGTCGTACCGGAAGTCGAGTTCGACCGGATGCGTCTCGATCGTCGCGTCCGAGGCGGCCGCCACCTCGAACCGTATCTCGGTCGACTCGCCCGGTTCGAGCTCGGGGACGAACGCCGAGTCGTCGACGACGGACAGCGGGCTGTCTGCGTACAGTCCCGCATTGATCGACGACAGCGTCTCCGGACGCTGATTGGTGATCTCGAACGTCATCGATCGCGACTCGCCCGCGGGGATCGTCGGGTTCGCGGCACTCACGTCGAACTCGGCCCGCCGAGGCGTGACCTCCACCCGATCGGTCGTGTCGATCGTCATCGGCTCGTCGCCGCTCGTGTACTCGACCGTGAATCGGATCTGTCGCGGACCGGGATCGGCCTGTCCGCTCACGTCCGCGTCGAAGGCGAACTCCGTTGACTCGCCCGCTTCGAGTTCGGGCAGCGCGTATCGCGTCTCTCCGAGCTGTACTCGCTCGCTCGCGGGCTCGGCGATCAGGACGGCGTCGTCGACGTCGAGCGGGCCGTCGTTCGTGATCGTTCCGCCGACCGTCCCGGAGTAGCCCACCTCGAGGGTGCCAGTCACGTCGTCGATCGGAAACTCCTGTGTCGGTATCGGCGTGATCCCGGTCCGGGAGGCCGGCGACTCCGCTTCCGCCCCGTCGCCGTCGCGGTACTGCACCGTGGACTGGAGGGCGTACGCATCGCCCGCGAAGTCGGGCGAGACGGTCGAGTCGAAGGTGACCGTCCGGTTCTCGCCGGGCTCCAGATCGCCGACGAAGACGTCGCTCTGTCCGTCCCCGACGACGACCTCGCTTCCGGTGGCGGCACCGGTGACGTACGCGCCGTGGGCCGTCGCCTCGCCGACGTTGGCCATCGTCACCGAGACGTCGCCGCTTCCGCCGACCTGCGCGTTCGTGTCGGCGTCGACGATCGCGAACCGGGCCCCGTCGTCGACGACGACCGTGACGTCGAAGCGGTCGGTGGTCGAGCGGTCGTTGTGGTTGGTGAATCCCGGGACGATCTGGCTCGTGTACCGGTAGCGGGCGGTGACCTCGATGTCGTACTCGCCGTCCGCGACGTCGTCGGGGACGGCGACCTCGATCGGGACCGACGTCGGCGTTCCGGTCGGGACGTCGCCGACCGCGATCGTACCCGAGGTCACCGCCAGCGGCGTGCCGTCGGCGTCCGCCTCGACGCGGAGGCTCCGGGCGGTCGTCAGCCGGGGATCGAGGTCGTTGCCCGTTCGCATCTCGCCGCTGTTCAGGAGATCGACGGTCACCGTCGATTCGCCCCCGGTCGGCACGGTCGGCTGGGAGAGGTACGCGTCCAACACCGGCGAGCCGCGGACCTGTCCCGACCCGTTGGTCTGTGCGACGACGCCGTCATCGAGCGGGCCTCCGGAGAGCGCGGTCGGTCCGTCGACCAGTCCCGCATCCGCCGCGCCCGCGGAACCGCCCGCGAGGCCGATCGCGAGTGCGACCGTAACTGCAGTTATACAGACGATCGCGGAGGCGACAGTCGGTCGTCGAGTCCTCGTCATCGATCGACTCCGTCCGATCGGAAGGCGGCGGTCGATGGCTGACGGGTGGAGGATCGATCGATCGAGGGGGAGCCGTCGACCGACCGGCTTCGGGTGCGGGGTACCCGGGCGGCGTCCGTTCGAGTCATGGGACTCGACTCACGGCCGTCGACAATAAGCGTATTGAATGAACGTTCAATCAGGAGCGCTATATACGACGAGTTGGTAGGTCGGCCATGAGCGAAATGGGGGTCGGCAAGGAGTCACTGATCGATCGGTTTCGCCGTGGTTCGGCCATCCCCGGCGTCAGCGGACCGGACGTCTCCAGTACCGATGGACCGGACGTCTCCAGTACCGATGGAGCGGGCGTCTCCAGTACCGATGGAGCGCCACCTGCTGGACCGGAGACGTCGACGCCACCCAGCAGGGACCGATGAACGACCCGTTCTCGGAGCCGGCTGACACTCGCGAGGAGATCCTCGGTGCGGCGTATCACGCGCTGTGTGAACACGGATACTCCGACCTGACGATCCAGCGGATCGGTGACGAGTTCGAGAAGAGCCCCTCGCTGGTGTATCACCACTACGACGGGAAAGACGAGCTGTTGGTCGACCTGTTGGGGTTCCTACTCACCGGGTTCGAGGAGACGCTGTCCGCGGAGACGTGCGAGACGCCGCCACGGGAGCGGATCGACGGCTACGTCCGGGCGATGACGGATCCCGACTCGATCGACGAGCACGGACCGAACAGCCGCTTTTTCAGGGCGCTCGTCGAACTCCGCGCCCAGGCGGCCCACAACGACGCCTATCGAGGGCACTTCGACCGAAGCGATCGCGTGTTTCGATCCTTCCTCGAACGCGCCGTCCGTGACGCCGCCGGTGATGCGGAGCGGCGGACGCCAGTGGACGACACGCGGGAGGCCGACACGCGGGGGACCGACGTACGGACGGAGGATACACGGGGGGACGAGGTGAGGGCGGTCCCTCCCCGTGAAGTCGCGTCGACCGTCCAGACGCTCGCGACTGGCGGCATGCTTCGCTGGGCAACGACGAGCGACCGAGAATGGGTCGAAGACGCACGTAACGGCATCCATCGCTATCTGGACGCCACGCTCCCGCACGTTACGACCGAGGAGTGAGTACCGGCACGCGGCTATCGGGGCTCCTCATCCGGGCCGAGGTCGCCGTCGATGCCGGCGACCTCTCCCTCGAGCCACTCGCGGAACCACTTCACGCGCTTGATCCGCTGGTGTGCGATGCTCTCTGCGGTGTCGGAGCTCACGCGCTCGGTGTGGTCGCGCCCGCGCTGCAGGACGCGATCGACCATCTTCGCGGCGTCCATGTGGGTTCGAGATTCATAGCCCATCCGTAACAGCATCAACGCGGCACCGTTGGCCCCGACCTTGTCGAGGATGTCCGCCTCGATCAGACATCGGCTTTCGAGGGGAACGTCCTCGAGATCGCCGGTGTAGGAGTGATCGATGATCGCTCCACACACCTCCTCGATAAACGATTCGGGGTAGTTCCCGCGGCTCTGAAGGTACTCGCGAGCCACCCGTGCCCCGGCCTCGGCGTGGACGTCCTGGTCGGCCTCCAGTTTGGCGACGTCGTGGAAGACGGCAGCCACGCGGACCACGTCCACGTCCGCACCCTCCGCCACGGCGATCTCGGTCGCGAGCTCGATGACGTTTCGGATGTGATTGAACCGGTACTCCGAGGAGTGCCACGGGTACCAGCGCATCCGCCCGCCGTCCTCCTCGCTCTCCACGCTCGCGGAGAGGTAGTCCCTGACGAACCGCTTCATCTCCGCGAAGTCCTCGTCGCTCACCTCCGTTTCCTTAATCTCGACGCCCACGGTGACCACCCCTGAGACCGAAAAACTCATCGTTCATTACCATGATGGAGGAGCGTTTCGTTCTTAGTCGTTACGACGGGCGGGGGCCCCCGAGTATCGATCGCTTGTCGAACGGAAACGTCTCGTTACTACACGGGCGTCGTCGGTCAGTTCACGGGCGTCGTCGCTCACTTCACGAGCGTCGTCGCTCACTTCACGAGCGTCGTCGGTACGTCCGTCCGACGAACGACGGATTCGGCGACGCTTCCGATCAGCAGTCGCGACACGCCCTCGCGTCCGTGCGTCCCCAACACGACCTCGTCGAACCCCTCCGACTCGACGTACTCGACGAGCCGGTCGTCCGGCTCGCCGGTCAGAAACGACACGGCGACCGGTCGATCCCCTGCGGTCTCGCGGATCGTCGCGAAGACGGACTGTGCGGTCTCGTCGCCGACGCCGCCGAGGTCGTTCGGATCCGCCTCGAAGACCTCCTCGGTGTCCGTCGGAAGCATGTCGAACTCCAGGAACGCGACGTGTGCGGCGACGATACGTGCGTCGGGAAACGTGTCGAGTGCGTACGCGAGCGCTTCCCGGCCGAGCGGTGAATCGTCCATGGCAACGAGGACCGTATCGACCATGTGTCGACTACCGAACCTCGACACATAACTGCTGTGACGGTCGAACGTCCGGACCGATCGCCGTCGACGTGGAACACGCTCAGCGAGTCGTCTTCCCGATCGGGGCGTGTCCGCCCGGCGCAGACGGGAACGACGTTCACCGACAGCGTTTTTCGCTGTGGGCGTGGAGAACGGGCGTGAACGTACGGGGGCCGATCCTCTCGGTCGAGGAGACGCGGACGGTGTCGACGTCGTACGGCGAGCGGGAGCTGTGCGAGCTCCGGATCCGCCCGGAGCGGGGCGCAGCCGACGCCGTCGACGTGACTCTGTGGGGGAAGTGGGCGGAGACGGCCGAGCACGCGGATCCTGGGATGGAACTGCTCGTCGTCGATGCGGAGGAGAACGAGTTCCGCGGCGAGACCGGCTACGCGACGACGGGCGACTCGTGGGTCGTGCTCGAACCCGACTTCCTCGTCGACGTAACCGGGATCCGGTCGTGGGTGCAGTGTCCGCGGATGTACTACCTGAACAAGCTCTCGGGGATCCCGCTCAACTACCCGGTCGTCAAGGGGACGATCGTCCACGAGGTGTTCGGGGACCTGCTTCGGGGGATGGATCTCGAAGAATCCGTCGCGGATCGCGTCGAGGAGGCGGGACTCGAGTTGGGGCTGCTCGGCTACGAGCCGACCGCGGTCGCCGAGGAGGTGCGACGCAACGCCGCGGCGATCGAGGGCTGGCTCGCACAGGGAACCCTGACCGACGAGGACACGTGGCGATCGGAGTTCACGCTGATCTCGCCGACGTTCGGGTTGAAGGGGCGGGCCGACGCGCTCCGCCGCGGGACTCCCGTCGAACTCAAGACGGGGAAGAACACGAACCGCGAGCCGAGATTTCACGACAAGATACAGGCGGCCTGTTACGCGCTCATGCTCGAGGAGCGCGGCGTCGATCCCGACATCGGAACCCTGCTGTACACCAAAAACACCGCTTTGGACCGCAACGAGGCGTCCGGCGACCTCGCTCCGGCCAAGGAGTTCTCCGTCGGCAACGGTCTCCTCGAGTTCGTCGTCAGGGAGCGTAACGCGCTCGCCGCGATGGAGTGGCGCGCGCTCAACGGGGCGGGCGACCGTCCCGCGGTACCGACCGGCTACGAGGCGGACGCCACCTGTCAGTACTGTTTCGAGCAGGACACCTGCATGGTCGTCTCCGGTCGACTGGACCAGGAGTCGAAGGCGGGACGGGTGGGAACGCCCGTTCCTGACGAGGAACGCGACTACTTCGACCGGTTTTACACGGCGATCGAGGCGGAGCGCCGCGAGACGCACGCCGAGTACCGGAAGCTGTGGGAGCAGACGCCCGAGGAACGTGCGGCCGACGACCGCGCGCTGATCGGTCTGGAACCCGTCTCGGAGACGGAGATCGCGGAGAACCGCTGGGAGCTCCGTGCGCGCAAACCGGACGACGCCGTCTCGAAGCTCCGCGAGGGCGACGTGGCGCTCGCGAGCGACGGCGATCCGGTCAACGGGCACGCCGAACTGGGCCGGATCCGAGAGTTGAGCGACGAGGTCGTCGTCGAGACGGACGAACCGGTCGAGCTTCGACGGCTCGACGTGTACCCGTCGGAGATCTCCGTCGACCGCATGCTTACGGCGCTCCACGACGCGGTCTTGAAAGGCGATCCGGACCGCAAGGACGTCCTCTTCGGGCGACGGGAGCCGGCGTTTTCACGCTTGCAAACCGACCCGGGAGGCTCGGACGTGCGAACGGAACCGAAGGGATCGGATCCGACGTACATCGACAACAACGACGCCCAGAACGACGCGGTGGGGCTCGCCGTCGACGCCGAGGACTGCGCGCTGATCCACGGGCCGCCGGGAACGGGGAAGACGTACACCATCGCCCGGACGATCCGTGCGCTCAGTGAGGGGGGCGAGCGCGTGTTGCTCGCGGCGTTCACCAACCGTGCGGTCGACAACGCGCTCGAAGCGCTCCGGGATCAGGGGTTCGAGAACGTCGTTCGGGTCGGCACGGAGACCGGCGTCCGCGAGGACATGCAGGACGTGCGGCTGGTGCAGCGCGGCGATCCCTCGGAGAAGGCGGCGGAGCTCCGGAACGCCTCGGTCGTCGCCGCGACGACGGCCGCCTGCGGGTCGCGCGTGCTCCGGGAGTGCGAGTTCGACGTCGCCGTCGTCGACGAGGCCTCACAGCTCACGGAGCCGAGCACCCACGCCGCGATCGGGCTCGCGGACCGGTTCGTGCTCGTCGGTGACCACGAGCAGCTTCCGCCGGTCGTTCGCGCGGAGAACGACCTCCAGCGCTCGCTGTTCCAGCGGCTGGTCGAGACGTATCCGGACGCGAGCGTCATGCTCGACCGCCAGTACCGGATGAGCCAGCGGATCCAGTCGTTCGCGTCCGCGGAGTTCTACGACGGCGCGTTGCGTCCGGCGACGCCCGCGGTCGCCGGCCAGACGCTCTCGGATCTGGGCGTCGACGTCGCGGGTCTCCCCGCGGAACTCGGTGGCGGCGTGAACTTCGTTGACCCCGACGGCTCCCGCGACGGCAACCGCAACGTCCGAGAGGCCGAGCGTGTCGCGGGAATCGTCGACGCATACGTCGCCGCCGGGATCGATCCGGACGACGTCGGGGTCATCGCCCCGTTCCGCGCACAGGTCGCGGAGATCGGCCGTCGGACGGACGTGACCGTGGACACGGTCGACCGGTTCCAGGGGTCCTCGAAGGAGGTCATCGTCGTCTCGTTCGTCGCCACTGGCGACCTCGACGGGCCCATCTTCGAGGACCATCGGCGCGTGAACGTCGCGCTCACGCGTGCCAAGAAGGAACTGACGCTCGTCGGCGACGAGGCCGCGCTCGCGTCCGACCCGTTTTATAAGCGGATGGTGGAGTGGGCGAAGCGCTGACGCCTTCCCTCCTCACGGGTGCGTTCACTCACGGGTGCGTTCTCCCACGCCGGCCGCGTGTGGTCTGCCGAGCGGGCCGAACCGGTTCGGCCCAACACGGAGGTGTCCGAGTCCCCGATGGTCGATCGTATGACGACACTGGACGTCCGCGAGATCCCGCCGGTGGACCGACACACGACGATTCACGAGACGTTCGCGGGGCTCGATCCCGGCGAGACGCTGACGATCGTCAACGACCACGAGCCGAAACCCCTGTACTACGAGATGGCCGCCGAGGTCGACGCCTTCGATGCGGACAACTATCGCGTCGAACGGGAGGGTGACGAGCGGTTCGTCGCGAAGTTCCCGAAGGTGGAGTGAGATGGTCGAACGCGTCAGCCTCCCGGATCTCGACGGAGAGCCACACGCCGTCGCTTTTCCGGGCGCGGAGCCGAAAACCGTCCGGCTGTCGCTGTCGGCCGGCGAGTCCGTCCCCGAACACGACCACCCCGACCGACAGGTCCTACTGTATCTGCTCGAGGGGAGACTCTCGCTGGAGTTGAACGGGGAGTCCCACGAGGTGACGGCTTCAGAGTTGGTCCGCTTCGACGGTGATCAGCCGATCTCACCGCGAGCGACGGAGCCGTCGACGGCGCTGATCGTGCTCGCGCCGCGCGCGGAGTGACGGTCGTACCGCGCGTAGCGTGACGACGGCCGCGGAGCCGAGAGTCGGCGGCACCGAGATACCCTACCGGCTTCGTTGAAATATTCAGTAATTGATATCTCCACACCACCCTCCCCAGATCGCTCAGTACAGGAACGGTGGCGATCGAGAGCGGGAGTGGGTGTACCAGATCGGTGGCGCGGGTGTTTATACGTGAAACGGGGGTGTTGCTGGCGGGTGTTTATAAGTGATCGCCGACTCTACGATGAACGCCTGCAAAGCCCCAGCCGATCGTTTATAAGTGGTCTTCCTCGGATTGGCGGTGAACACCTGCAAAGCCCCAGCCGCTCGCTTATAAGCGGTCTTCCTCGGATTGGCGGTGAACACCTGCAAAGCCCCAGCCACGACGACTCGCGCGCCTTGCTGCGCGCCGCCCCTC
>NZ_JBLWMN010000030.1:0-19660 GCF_048380895.1 Halorubrum rarum
ACACCCAATCCGTCCCGCTTCAGTTCCTAGAAAATGTGGTACTTCTACGGAGAGACGAGTACGGCAATCCGAGTGACAGAGCTCTCAGACTGATCGGAATCAACCGTCTAAACAAGGCCGAACCTCTATATTCAGCAACCTGTACCTATCAATCTCTGAGGATTTCAACAGAGCCTAGTTTTACTAATAAATATGGATTTGACAACACATGGACTCACGAAGGCAATTCCTCTGCGGGAGTGGCGCAGCCATTGGCGCGGCGATCGCTGGATGTACGTCGCTTGGATTGGGATCGGATGACGACCAAGAGTATTCGATCCGCGCATACAATTACTCCGAAAGTGCCAGAACATTTCGTATCCGGATTGGGGAAAGCGAAATTAACTTCTTCCACGTTGAAGAGGTCGAGGTCGAAGCGGAGACAGCCGGCGACACAATCCCTTTTGACGGCGTCCCAGGAGGATTAAGCGTCTCTGTCGATGAGAGAGATGGGTGGAGGAATTGGCAGTTCGCGTGGCCTGTCGAAGGTGGTGGCGGAGCGCCTGCAGCGAGGGCAGATATTCTATTTGATCCGGAGTCCCCACAGGCGATCATCGTGCGGGCGAACTGAGTCTTGAAGGCGGTTTACTCAGGAGCGCTCCGACTACGCGGCCCGCGGCGGTTCGGCATCCGTCCGCCAGGAGAACCGCTCGGTCTCGATCCGGCGGAGCCCCCTATCGACGAGGAACATGAACGCCATCATCGGGAGCACCCATGCGATTATCATGTGGTTCTGGTTCGCCTGGAAGTAGTAGTTAATTATCCCGCCGAGGCCCGTTTCGGTGCCGAATATCTCGGCGATGAGCGTGATCTTCCACGCGAGCGTTACGGTCAGTCGGGTGCTTGCGAAGATGTGTGGATAGAGGTGTGGAATGTATATCCGCTGCCAGATCATGAACGCGGATGCGTCGAACGAGCGCGCCATCCGCGTCAGGTCCGGGTCGAGGTCCTCGATACCCTCCTTGACCGTGATCGCCACGTACGGGGCGACGATCATGAACACGGTGAACACCGCGACGAACCACGTGGTGAATCCGAACCAGATCACCGCGAGGAACGCCCAGATCACGGAGGGAAAAGCGAACGTCGCGAGGACGTACACGTACAGGTATTCGTCGGCTCGCTCGTTGGTTCCCATCACGATTCCGAGCGCGACACCGACGACGAGACAGAGCACGCTCGCGAACGCCACGCGCAACAGCGTGATCCCGTAGTTCTCGACGGGTGCGAACTCCGCGTTCGACCCGAACGCCGCCACGAACGCGGCCGCCAGTTCGGGAGCCGTCGGGAACACGTACGCCGGCGTTGAGACCGCTGCGACGTGCCACACGACGGCGACGAGGAGAACCGACGCCAGGACGGCCGCCTGCTCGCCGAGCCATCGCGGGACGGAGAGACCGGTCGCCCGAGCGTCAGCCGATCCGCTGACACCGGAACCCGCCGAAGTACCCTGGTTACTCATGTCGTCCGTGCCACAGTCTCGTTCCGGACGATCGTACGGCTATGTTCGTCTTCTTACCCAATATCATTCCTTCGGAAGATGATCTAGCGCACGGATGGATAACTCCGTTCCTAATACACCTATACATATTAAGATAGATATCGGCAAAAGGCGAACCGCGAGGGACCACGACGGTCGCCGGTCACAGTCCCCACACCGCCCAGATCGTGGCGGTGGTCACGACGGCCAGGAGGAACTGCAGCGGTGCGCCGACTCGGAGGAAGTCCGCGAACTCGTAGCCGCCGGGACCGTACACCATCAGGTTCGTCTGGTAGCCGACGGGAGTCATAAAGGACGTCGCGGCCGCGAACATCACCGCGAGCAGGAACGTGAACTCGTTGGCCCCGAGCCGAACGGCGGCGTCGACGGCGACCGGGATCATCAACACGACCGTCGCGACCGGCGTGATGACGTTCGCGAGCAGTCCGGTGACCAGATAAAAGAGGAGGAGGACCGCGATCATCGGCAACACCGCTCCGGTCGCGACGAGCAGTTCCGAGAGGGCCGCCGCCCCGCCCGTCTCCTCCATGGCGAGTCCGAGCGGTATCACGCCGGCAAGCAGGAAGATCACGTTCCACGAGACGGCGTCGTACGCGTCCGCGGAGCGCAGACAGCCCGTCACGATCATCGTGAACACGCCCGCGAGCGCCGCGATCACGATGGGGAGGAGATCGAGCGCGGCGACACCGATCACCCCGGCCATGATCGCGACCATCATCGGCGTCTTCGACGAGAGCGGCGCGATCTCGGCGACGTCGGCCTCGGCGATCCGGTCGTACGCCGTCTCGTCGGCGATGATCAGCACGCCCGTGTCGGTGAAATAGCGGATCGACGCCGGCGTCGTTCGGACCAACAGGAGGTCCCCCGGTCGGATCGTCCGCTCGGAGAGGTCCCGACGGATGAGTTCGTCCCCGCGACGAACCGCGAGCACGGTCGTTCGATGGAACTCGCCCAGACCGGTCTCCGCGACCGTCTCGCCGACGTACCGCGAATCATCCGGGACGACGGCCTTCGCGAGGACGTCGTCGGTCGGAGCCTCCTCGAACGTCTCCTCGGTCACGTCGCTGCGGAGGACCTGTCCGAGCGCGGTCGCCTCCCGGAACCGATTTACCGCCTGGAGCGTGCCGTGAACGACGAGTTCGTCATCCTCCTCGATGACCCGGTCGGTGTGGGGCGCACTGAACGCGTCCTCGCCGCGCCGGAGTTGCAGGATCCGGATCTCGGGGTGTGCCTCGTCGAACGCCTCGACGGGCTCGCCGATCGCGGTCGACGACGCTCGGACGCGCATCACGGCGAGATGATCCGCCAGATCGAACTCGCGAACCGCGTCGCTGTCCACCGGAATCCGTGCGGGGACGAGCCGTCGTCCGATCGTCAGCAGGTACACGAGCCCGACGACGAGTATCACGATCCCGACACCCGTGAACTCGAACATCCCGATCCCGTCCCTGCCCGGGATCAACAGGCGGGCGAAGTCGCTCGCGAGGATGTTCGTGGACGTGCCGATCAGCGTGAGCGTGCCGCCGAGGATCGCCGCGTACGACAACGGTAAGAGGAGTTTCGACGGGCTGATCCCCGACTGCTCGGCGAGGTCCGTGATCATCGGCACGAAGACGGCGACGACCGGCGTGTTGTTGATGAATCCCGCGATCGGACCGGTGGTACAGACGGTCGCGACCAGCGCCCGGAACTCCCTTCCGGCGGTGAAGTCGGCCAGGTACATACCGAGCCGCTGAACGAGCCCGGTCGCCTGTATCCCCGCGCTCAGCATGTACATCGCGACGATGGTGAGCGTCGCGGGGTTCGCGAACCCGGATATCGCCCCTCGACCGTCGACGCCGGTCCACGGTTCGAGGACGACGAGCGCCGCGATGACGCCGATCGCCGTCACGTCGTTCGGGATCACCTCGCTGACGAACAGCAGAAGCGCCACACCGATCAGCAGAAAGACCACGACCGCACCCGTCGACAGTCCGAGGAGAGCCATACGTCGTCAACTCGGCTCCCCGTAATGGATGTTACGTCGGAGCGTTCCGTGACCCGTGCTACCGTCGACCGCAACCGATCCGGAGCAGTTCGGTCGCCGCGCGAAATCGACCGACCATCATCCCGGCCAGATCGGAGAGACGTCGCCTAAACGCGGTGTACACGACGGCGACGCCGAGCGTGATCGCCGTGATCGTCCGGAACGACCCGGAGAGCGCGAGCAGCGCGACGCCCCCGGCGACGGACGCGACCAGCAGGTCCTCCGGTGCGCCGTCGTACCGCGTCCAGCGTTTCGCCCGGAGCCACCGTCCTTTGACGTGGTCGTACACCGCCCTGTCAGATTTCCGTTCCCAGGGCCGGAACTCGTGGCTCCCGCCGTATCGGTCCATCCGACAGTGGACCGCGGCCGCAACGAGGAGGCTGGCGACCGCGACGATCCCCGGCGTTCCGACCACGAGCGCGAGGGCGACGGCCGGGATCGACGCGAGCATGTACCCGGTCGGGTAGTGGAGCGTGCGGCGGTGGGTGGCGACGACGTCGAAGTCGGGGAACACGCCGCCGAGGAGGGCCCCGGCGAGGACCGGCGTGGCGAGGTCGGGGACCACGACCGCGACGGGCGTCGCCACCGCCAGCCCGACGAGCGCGTGCGTCGGGAGCATCATACCGGGACGAAGGCGCTCATCGCGCATAAGCGTCAGGACGGGACGGCCGGCGGAACCGATAACACCCGTGTCAGCGGGTCACCCGTCGATCCCTCCGGCCTTTATCCGACCGCGGCTCCCAGTAGGGGTATGAGCAACGACGACCTCGCTCCGGTGACGACGGAGCCTCCGGACGCACCGTTCCACACGACCGGCACCGACCACGTCACGGTGTGGGGGAGCAACGCCGAGGACACGATCGCCTTCTACCGAGACCTGCTCGGGATGCCGCTCGTCTTACGCCAGCCGAACCTCGACGACCCCTCACAGACCCACCTCTTTTTCGACACCGGCGACGATCGCATCCTGACCGTCTTCGTGAGCGACGACCGCCCGTCCGCCCGCGGTCAGCGCCCGGGGGTGGGCGCGGTCCACCACCTGTGTTTCAGCGTCGACCCTGACGAGTACGAGGAGATCATGGCGGCGTTGGAGGACGCCGGTCGCGGCTACAACGTGTTCGACCGCGGGATATTCCACTCCATCTACACGCAGGACAACAACGGACTCGTCATCGAGCTCTCCGCGGACAAATACGAGATCCCGGACGGGCGGAAAGGCGAGGTGCTCGCGACCGCACAGCGGCTCCGCGAGGAGGACGGCGCGGACTTCGCACAGGACCGCCACATGGAGGGGGCGTTAGCGGAGCTCGGTATCGACGTCGTGAAACACGACCTCCCCGACGCGAGCGCGGGGACCGGGGTGAACTGACGTGACCGGTTCACACGCGGGCGAGGACCCCCACGGCGAGGAACCGCTCGTGACGGGCGGAGCCGACCTCGCCGACGCCGACGCGGCGGTCGTCCTCGTTCACGGACGGGGTGCGACCGCGCGGAGCATCCTCGGGTTCGGCGGGCAGATAGCCGGTGAGGGCGTCGCGCTGCTCGCGCCGCAGGCGGCCGCGAACACGTGGTATCCGAACTCCTTCCTGCAGCCGGTCGAGACGAACGAGCCCGGACGGAGCTCCGGGCTCCGTGCGGTCGGGAACGCGGTCGAGACCGCGGTCGACGCCGGGATTCCGACAGACCGGGTGCTCCTCGCGGGATTCTCACAGGGGGCGTGTCTCGCCAGCGAGTTCGTCGCACGAAACCCGACCAGATACGGCGGGCTCGCCGTGTTGAGCGGGGGGCTGATCGGCGAGTCGATCGACGTCGACGACTACCTCGACGCGGCCGACGGTGCGTCGCTCGACGGGACGCCGGCGTTCCTCGGGTGTAGCGACGTCGACCCGCACATTCCCGAGGAGCGCGTCCACGAGACGGATGAGGTACTGACGGCGCTCGACGGCGACGTCACGACCCGAATATACGAGGGGATGGGCCACGGGATCAACGACGACGAGATCGAGTTCGTCTCCGGAATGGTCGCGGATCGACGCTGACGGTCGACGGCCTCACTCGTCCTCGGTCAGGTCGACGTACGTCCGGCGGACGGTCACCGGGGTGACGTCGGCGACGTCCGCGACCGCCGCTTGGGTGCAGTCGGCGTCCAGTTGACGTGCGGCAGTGTACAGACACGCGGCGGCGACGCCGACGGGGTTGCGACCGTTGGCGATCCCCTCCTCGACCGCGCGGTCACCCAGTTCGGTCGCCCGGCGCTCGACGGCGGTCCCACAGTCGAGTTCGGAGGCGAACCGGGGGATGTACTCGGCGGGCGCGGTCGGACCGATCGGGAGCCCGAGCTCGCGGTTCATCGCGTCGAAGGCGGCGGCGTGTTCGTCCTCGGTCGCTTTCGCGTCCGCACACACCTCCTCGACGGACCGGGGAACGTCCGCGGTCCGACAGGCAACGTACACGCAGGCGGCCGCAAACCCCTCCAGGGACCGGCCGCGAAGCAGGCTCTCCGACTGCGCGGAGTCGAACAGCGAACAGGCCGTGTCGCGGATGCTGTCCGGGAGCTCCAGTACGCCCGTGAGACGACGGATCTCCGTGTACGCGTACACCTTGTTGCGGTCGCGCTTCGAGGAGATACGCGCGCGGTTGTGCTGGGTGCGCATCCGGGCGAGGCGGCGGCGCTTGCGCCCCTTCACCTTCGTCGATCGACCGATCTCCGTCGAGAGCCCGCGGTCGTGGCGAGAACGCGTCAGCGGTGCGCCCGTCCGCTCCGGGTTCGTGTCGTCGTCCGCGAACGAGCGCCACTCCGGACCGTGGTCGATCCGGTCCGCCTCCACGACGAGCCCGCAGTCCGCACACACGCGCTCCGTCTCGTCGACCCGCGTGCGGCCGCCACACTCGGGACACTCCTCGGTCGATCGGGCGTCGACGGCGTCGGCGTCCGTGGCGTCGACTCCGACGTCTCCGCGCTCCGTCCGCGTTCGCGTGGCTCCGTCTCCGGCGTTGGCGGCGCGAGTGGTTCGAGTTCCGTGCGACCGAGCGCGAGTCGAGCGTGCCTCACTCATCACACGTGATCCTCGGGCCCGATGCCTTACTTAAACCCGGGTGGATCGCGGGGTGATCGGGGTTCTCGACCGGTGAGAACCGACCGGTTATCGGTTGGTGTTTGTGCTATCGATCCCGTTGCAGTACGGTGGTTTTAACACCGATCGCCGACCAGTCGATGACATGACACTGTCCGAGATCGCGGACGGACTCGAGGTGACGGCCCGTCAGCAGGACCGGGACGTCGCCGTCGCGGACGACACCGACATGCCGCTCGCCGAGCGGCTCCGCGAGCACGCGGACGAGCTTCCGTGTACGCCGGAAGCGACCGCGACGCTGGTCGACGAGTACACCGCCGGCCGGCCGATCGGCGACGTGGCACGCGAGGCGAGCGTCGCGCCGATGACGGCCGCGAAGACGCTACACCGGTGTGGTGTCGCCGGCGTGTGTCCGCTCGCACCGACGCGACGGGGCGTCGTCCGTGACTGGCTGGACGGGCGGCTGGCCCGCAGCGAGGCGGTCGAGCTCACCGGTGGCGACGACGCCGACTTCGCGCTGGCGACGTACGTCGAGACGCACGACCCGATCCCCGACGTCGCGGAGGCGGTCGACGCCGCGGTCGCGGGATCCGCACCGCTCGGCGGCGGGCTCGGCGATGCCGGCTCGGCCGACCTCGGCTCCGGGGCGCTGGGCGACGCGCTGGGTCGTCGGGACGACGTCCGGTAGCTTCCGCCGACGTTTCGCCGCGAACGTCCGTCCGTCGAAGTCGGTCGGTCAAACCGTTCTCCTCGAAGCTCGTAGCCGCCCACAGGACGTGCCGACGGAGCCGTCCACGGCGTGTTCGTCGCGCGCCTCACCCGACTCACCCGCGAGTGTGCGACACCGGCCGGAGGGTTCAACCGCACGAACGACGAACGGGATCCCTATGACGCTCGATGGGGCCCTCGAGGTCGCGGTCACGGACGGGCGCGTGGCGTGTACGTTCACCGTGACGAACGCGGGGACGGAGCCGGTCGATCTGCGGTTCCGGAGCGGTCAGATCGCCGAGGTCACGGTGAGCGGGGACGGCGACGTCGTCTGGCGCTGGAGCGACGGGAGGCTGTTCACGCAGGCGCTCAAGACGATATCGCTCGACGCCGGGGAGCGTCTCACGCACGAGGCGGTCTGGGAGGGACCGAAGCCGGGGACGTATACGGCGAGAGCGGCCCTACAGGCGACGGACGCGACCGTCGTCGACGTCCGTGAGTTCACCGTTCCCGCCCCGTGAACTACCCTCCCCTCGATTCAGCGAAACCGGTCGATCAACCCGTCCTCCTCGAAGCTCACGCCGACGGACGTGCCGAACAGCTCCTCGTACGCCTCGGCGATCGACCGGGCGTACTCGCCGTCGTCCGCCACGGCAGTCGGAGCCGTCGAGATCTCCGGAGCAGTGGGCGGTACGACGATGTCCGCATCGGTCGCCGCGTCGGTCTCCACCGTCTCCTCCCGGCGGGCGACCGCGAGGGTGCCGTCGATTCCCGACCCGACGTCGGCGACCCGGCCGCGGAGTCGCTGGAGCGCGTCCCGACCGTGCGGCGTCGCGGGGCGGACGCCGATGACGCGGTCGGCGGTGGTCACGGCAGCGACGGACTCGTTGGACGCGACCGGGGAGCCGTCGACGATCACGGCGTCGTAGCCGCTCGCCGCCTCCTCGATCCGGCGTTCGAGCTCGCGGGCCGCCTCGACGGTTTTCGCGCGCGCCACGCGCTCGAAGGGGGCGCGGGCCGGGAGCAGGTCCGCCCGCGCCGGCGTGTCCACGTCGCGACCGATGTCCGCGGCGTACGTCGCCGCCGTCAGCGAC
Organism: Halorubrum rarum; assembly: GCF_048380895.1. NCBI lineage: Archaea > Methanobacteriati > Methanobacteriota > Halobacteria > Halobacteriales > Haloferacaceae > Halorubrum > Halorubrum rarum. Next base: position 8,443 of record NZ_JBLWMN010000030.1, read on the forward strand.
GCGTCGGTCCGATCGGTGATGAGCGTCGTCAGATCGGTGCCGATCCGACCGGGGACGTACTCGGAGAGGCCCTGCGTGGCGAACGCGGCGTCGACGACCGCCACGTCGCGTCCGTCGCGGACGCCCATCGCCGCCAGTTCGATCGCGGTTCGCGTCGTTCCCGCCCCGCCGGTCGCCCCGACGAGCGCGAGCGTCGTCGCCGTCATACTCGTCGATTCCCGCGGTTTGGTTTGTAAACGCTGTGAAGACGACCGGCGAACGACCGACTACTCCGCGATCGCGTCGGCGACCGCGTCGAGTTCCTCCTCGGAGAGCTCCGGACGGTTCCCGGCGACGGCGTGGATCGGCGCGCCGCCGTCACCGTCGAACCGCGGAACGATGTGCGCGTGTACGTGGGGGACGTCCTGTCCCGCGGCCTCTCCGTCGTTGATCCCGACGTTCGCGGCGTCGGCGTCGACGGCCGCCTGCACGCGCGGGGTGAGTTCGGTCACCGCGTCGAAGAGGGCGCTCGCGTCAGCGGTGGCGAGGTCGCCGATCTGGCGCGCGTGTGCCTTCGGGATCACGAGCGTGTGGCCGCGCGCGAGCGGGTTGGCGTCGAGAAACGCCAGCACGTCGTCGGTCTCGTAGACGGTTCGGGCCGGGATGTCGCCGGCGATGATCGAACAGAAGACGCACTCATCGGACATACGCGACGGATCGACGGCGTGGCGTATGAAGGTTTCCCGGCTGCGGTTCCGAGCGATTGCGTGTGCGGGCAGTGAAGGATCTCACGGGTCCGAGCTCAGCATAATTCGAGGTGGAGCCTCCGACCTCAAGGAGCGAGTGTAGCGAGCGAGTAGGTCGGAGAGGAAACCGACAACAGACGACGCAACCACACGACAGTAGCTACCTGACCCCCAAACTTATAAGAACCGTCAAGTAGTAATCTGAAATATGGAGGTGCGTCGAACTGCGCCGGTCAAACTCGTTGTTCCCGATGAGCGGCGCGACGACCTCCATGAATCTGCACGACAGTTCCTCTACTGTGCGAATCGTGCTGCCGAGTTCTGTTGGGACGACGACTCCTACACGAACTGCATCACTGCGAACTCAACTGCGCGTGACGCGCTCTATGCGGAGCTGCGGGAGGAAACTGACCTCACTGCGAACCTCGTCCAAGAAGCGATTCGCCGCGCCGTCCAAGCAACGAAAGGCGTTGTTGAACGATGGAAACAGGGCAAGCGTGTGAGCCAACCGGAGTTCACCTCGTGGAGCATGGTCTACGATAAGCGGAGTGCGACGTTCTACCGGAACAAAGTCTCGCTCTCAACCGTCAACGGACGTGTCGACTGTGAGTTCGAACTCCCAGCAGACAGCCCGACACCGTACGAACAGTACGTACTGTCTGAAGAATACGAGTTCCGAGCAAGTACACTCCAATACGATAAGGCGACCGACGAGTTCTACTTCCACATTACCACACGGAAGGTCGATTCCGGCAGCGAAGATAGCGTTGAGGTTTCGGAAGATACCGGGCACCAAACAGTCCTTGGTATCGACCTCGGCGTCAACAGCCTTGCTGTCTCCTCAACCGGACGTTTCTGGCAGGGAGACGACTACGACCATTGGTGCCGTGAGTTCGAGAAGCGACGTGGAGAGATGCAACAGCGCGGCACGCAGGCCGCGCACAACGCCCTTCTTCGCCTCGGAAAGCGCGAAGAAGCGTGGCGAAAACAGTACACCCACACAGTTGCCAACGAGATCGTCACGGAAGCTGTCCAACACGACTGCGACGTAATTGCGTTCGAGGAGTTAACGGACATCCGCGAGCAGCTTCCGCACGCGAAATGGCACCATGTTTGGGCGTTCCGACGCCTGTACGAGTACGTCTCCTACAAGGCACCAGAACAAGGCGTCTCCGTGAAGCAAGTCGAGCCGAACCACACGTCCCAACGCTGTTCTCGGACGAACTGTGGCTTTACCCACGAAGCGAACCGTCAGGGAGAACACTTTGAGTGCCAGAAATGCGGCTATGAGGTGAACGCGGATTACAACGCGGCGAAGAATATCGGCGTGCGGTACGCTCGGAAGCGACAGCACAAACTCCGTTCCTCGCCCAAGTCGGGGGACGGAGACGTACCAGTAGACGTGCGTTTGAATGGTGGGATGTTGAACGGCGAGAGTTACCAGCCTATTGCTGGGGACTGATTGCCGGGAGTCCACATCAAAGCCCTACCCTCAAGGACCGAGGCGCAAAGTGCCGAGGGAGTAGGGTAGGGTAGTTTACTCAGCGGTCCGGTTCCTCGGACGTTGCTGGCTCGACGGTGGACGCCGAGTCACGATCGCTTGCGGGGTCGGTGGCGTCGGTGGCGTCGGTGGCGTCGGCGGCGGTCTCGGATCCTTCGACGCCGGGGCCAGTCGTTCCGTCGTCCTCCTCCTCCCGAACCGTGCCGCCGACGACCAGCGCGGCACCGATGATCACGAGGTTCTTGATGATGTACTGTCCCTCCACCGTGAGCCCGTGCGGGAATGTCGCGAACACGACGTCCGGGAGCAGAACGATGGGAAGGAACGTACCCGGCATCTGGAGGAACAGAAGCAGGATGCCGACTCGAATGAGGGGACGGTACAGCAGACAGAGTCCGATGAGCACCTCCCAGACGCCCAGTATCGGGACGAATAGCTCCGGCGGAACGAGGTACACCGTCGACGCGACGAGCTCCGCCGCCGGGCTCCCGCCGATGACCTTCAGCCCGCCGAACCAGACGAACACGACGCCGAGCGCGACGCGAAGCGCCGGCACGCCGAGTCGACTCATGCGGTCGGTGATCGCTCTGTCGATCCGGTCGAACCGCTCACGGACGGTTCGGATCCGGTCCTCCTCGATCAGGTCGCCGTCGGCGAGTTCTGGGTCGGACATTCGCGCTCGCTGAACGTACGGTCTCGACGGGCAAAAAGGACCCTCGGCGTCTCAAGCGACGAGATACCACGCGTCTCACCGATCGCTCTCGGGGAACGGAACGTCGACGAGCGACCCGTCATCGGGGACGAAACAATCGCCGGCGAACGCCTCGCGTGCGCCGCGGAGGATCGACGAGGCGTCGGCCGTGTACCGCGATGAGATGTGGATCAGCGCGAGCCGCTTTGCGCCCGCACGCTCGGCGATGGTTCCCGCCTCACGCCCCGTCGAGTGGGCGGTGTGGCGGGCACGATCGGCCATGTCGTGGGCGAAGGTCGCGTCGTGAACGAGCAGATCCGCGTCCTCGGCGACCTCGACCGTCCGCTCCCGCGGGCGGGTGTCGGCCGTGTACACGAGTTTCCGACCGGGACGGGGGGGACCGACCACCTGCTCCGGTTCGACGACGGTCCCGTCCGGCAGTTCGACGGACTCCCCCTCGTGGAGCCGCCCGAACGCCGGCCCGACGGGGACGCCGAGCTCCTCCGCTCTCGGGCGGTCGAACCGACCGGGGCGGTCGTCCTCAGTGAGCACGTATCCCTGCGAGCGCGTTCGGTGTTCCGTCTCGAACGCTCGTACCTCGTAGTCGTCGGCGTCGAGCGCGACCTCGCCGGGCGCGACGACGTCGAACCGGACCGGGAACGCGGGATCGTGTCCGACGGCATGAACGAGACCCACCAGGTCATCGCGCGTGTTCGGCGGGCAGTGGACCGTCAGTCGCTCCTCGCGATCGTTGAAATCGAGGGTCTGTATCAGTCCGGGGATCCCGAGCACGTGGTCGCCGTGGAGGTGGGAGACGAACAGGTGGTCGATGCCGAACCCCGTGCCGAACCGCATCATCTGCCGCTGGGTCCCCTCGCCGCAGTCGAACAGCAGGCGGTCCCCCTCGCGATTGACGAACAGTGCGCTCGGCGCTCGCTCGGTGGTCGGGACGGCACCGCCCGTCCCGAGAAACGTGACGCGAAGGGACATACCCGAGCGTGGGTCGGCGTTTTTAAACCGGTGTCGATGTGATCGGGTCCATGGACGATTCGATCGCCGAACTCGTGAAGCTCGACGGCTGGCACGCGGAGGGTGCGGCCGCACGCGTCCACTACGAAGGGGCCGGCGACCGGTTCGCGGTGGAGTACTACGCGGGCACGGACGCGGTCCTCTACTGGTCGGTGCCCGACGACGACGGGTCGTCGACGGCGTCGCCGGTCGCGCGCGCGAGCGTCCCGAACCCCCTCCGGAAGCGGATCCGTCGGGACCTGGCCGCGGCCGACGTCGATCCCGAAGTCGAGCGGCGGGAGATCTGAGTCGGCATCGGCCGGGTCGCGCCGACCCGGAAGGAAGGCTCTTTGCGACGGTGACCGAACCGAACGCAATGAGTAGCATCGACTGGGACGACGACGACCCGTTCGAGGAGCAACGGGAGCGCGTCGAGAACCCGATGAAACGGCTGTTCGCCGTGTACGGTCGCGATTACGTGTTCCCCGTGACGGTCGGCATCGTCGCCAGCGTCTTCGCTCGTCTCCTCGATCTCCTCCCGCCGCTCATGTTGGGCATCGCCATCGACGCGATATTCCGGCAGGACGCCGCGTTCAGCGAGCAGATACCGCTCGTTCTCATCCCGGCAGCGTGGCTGCCGACGACACAGTCCGGGCAGTTTTGGTTCGTGATCGCCGTGATAGCCGGCGCGTTCGGGATCGGCGCGGCGTTTCACTGGGTTCGGAACTGGGGGTTCAACGCGTTCGCACAGCACATCCAACACGACGTTCGATCGGACACGTACGATCGGATGCAGCGACTGAACATGGAGTTCTTTGCGGACAAGCAGACGGGGGAGATGATGTCGATCCTCTCGAACGACGTGAACCGGCTCGAACGGTTTCTCAACGACGGGATGAACTCCTTGTTCCGGCTAGCGGTGATGGTGCTCGGTATCGGCGTCCTCCTCTTTTGGATCAACTGGCAACTCGCACTGATCGCGTTGTTGCCGGTTCCGATCATCGCCGGAGTCACGTACCTGTTCATCAGGATCATCCAGCCGAAGTACGCCGAGGTTCGATCGACGGTCGGAACGCTGAACTCCCGTCTGGAGAACAACCTCGGCGGGATCCAGGTGATCAAATCCTCGAACACCGAGGCGTACGAGTCCGATCGGGTCGACGACTCCTCGATGGACTACTTCGACGCCAACTGGGACGCCATCGAGACGCGGATCAAGTTCTTCCCCGCGCTTCGGGTGCTCGCCGGCGTCGGCTTCGTACTCACGTTCATCGTCGGTGGCCTCTGGGTGTTCCAAGGCCCGCCAGGTCCGTTCACCGGAGACCTCTCGGTCGGGATGTTCGTCGTGTTCATCCTCTACACGCAGCGGTTCATCTGGCCGATGGCGCAGTTCGGGCAGATAATCAACATGTATCAGCGTGCTCGCGCCTCCGCGGCGCGCGTCTTCGGGCTGATGGACGAACCGAACCGGCTCGCCGAGACGCCCGACGCCGAACCGCTGGCGGTGGAACGCGGAACCGTCGAGTACGACGACGTGAGCTTCGGGTACGACGAGGAGACGATCATCGACGACATCGACTTCCGGGTCGACGGCGGCGACACGCTCGCGCTCGTCGGGCCGACCGGGGCCGGGAAATCAACCGTTCTCAAGCTCCTCTTGCGGATGTACGACGTGGACGAGGGTGCCATCACCATCGACGGACAGGACGTTCGCGACGTGACGTTGCCCTCCCTGCGCCGCGCCATCGGCTACGTCGGGCAGTCGTCGTACCTCTTTTACGGCACCGTACGGGAGAACATCGCGTACGGCACCTTCGACGCCACCGACGAGGAGATCCGCGAGGCCGCGAAGGCCGCAGAGGCCCACGAGTTCATCAGTAACCTCTCGGACGGATACGAGACGATGGTCGGCGAGCGCGGCGTGAAGCTCTCGGGCGGACAGCGACAACGAATCACCATCGCGCGGGCGATGTTGAAGGACCCGGACATCCTGGTCCTCGACGAGGCGACCTCCGACGTCGACACGGAGACGGAGATGCTGATACAGCGATCGCTCGATCGACTGACCGACGACAGGACGACGTTCGCGATCGCGCATCGACTGTCGACGATCAAGGACGCGGACGTGATCCTCGTGTTGGAGGGCGGCGCGATCGTCGAGCGCGGAACCCACGAGGAGTTGCTCGGGAACGACGGACTGTACGCACACCTATGGGGCGTGCAAGCGGGAGAGATCGACGAGCTTCCACAGGAGTTCATCGACCGAGCACAGCGTCGGACCGCACGGATCGTCGATGACGCGGAGACGGACGGCGACTGACCGCGATCAAACGGACTTCCGGCTCCACTCGTCGTCGTCGGCCACCGAGCGGACGTCGTCGAGTGACCCCCTGAACGCGTCGGCGGCCGCGGCTCCGTCGAGGATCGCGTCCCGGACGTCGTGTGGCTCACGGAACGTCTCCCGGTCCACGCGGCCCAACACGTCCTCCAGCAGTGAGGGCCCTTCCGGGAGGTCCAGTTCGAATCCCCCGTACACCTCGATCAGTTCGGTGCGCGTCACCGGGTATTGATGCTCTCTGAGCGCCTCGCGCAGTGGCCCGAAGTCGACGCGTTCACCCTGTGTGTCTTCGCTCCCCATGGGTCGGCCACGACATCGAGGGAGTTAACGTTCGGGGTGTGGCGAGCGCTCGACCGCCGGCTATACGTTATCCGGGACCACAGCGACCGTATGCGACTCGCGGACCAGACATGGACCGACGTGCGCGACGCCACGGTCGACGTCGCAGTCGTCCCCGTCGGCAGCACCGAACAACACGGGCCACACGCGCCGCTCGGAACCGACACGCTCACCGCCGTCAGCGTCGCGGAGACCGCGGCGTCGGCGTACGCCGCCGAACCTCGTGACGGAGTCGCCGACGACGTCACGCGCGGCGAGGCGGTCGTAACCCCGCCGGTTCCGATCGGTGTCGCCGAGGAGCACCGGGCGTTCGACGGAACGATGTGGGTGAGTCCCGACACGTTCCGCGCGTACGTCCGCGAGGCGGCGGCGTCGCTTACGGCACACGGGATCGATCGAGTCGTGTTCGCGAACGGCCACGGCGGTAACGTCGAGGCGCTCGCGGAGGTGGCTCGACGATACTCCCGCGACGACGACCACGACGGCTACGCGGTCGCGTTCACGTGGTTCGAGGCCGTCGGCGAGCACGCGAGCGATATGGGTCACGCCGGGCCGTTAGAGACGGCACTGCTGCGCGCGACGAACCCCGACCTCGTTCGCGAGGATCGGATCGCGGACGCGAGCGACGGTGCCGCTGACCGATGGGGCGAGTGGGTGTCCGGAGTCAACCTCACACACGATTCCGAGGAGTTCACCGACAACGGCGTCGTCGGGGATCCCGCCGCGGGCGACGAGGTGCTCGGCGCGGAACTGCTCGACCGCGCGAGCGACGCCCTCGCGGAGCTACTGCGGGCCGTCGTGGACAGAGACGTGCGGGCGTGAGGGCGGAATCACTCGTCGTCCGCCACCGCGGGATGGCCCTCCGGCGCGGTCGCGAGGAGTCGGTCGTACACGTCGAGTGCCCGGTCCCGGACGTCGGCGACCGAGACGCCCGCCAGTGAGGAGACGTCGCTATCGGCAGCGACGGCCCGCTCCGCTCCCGGAACGGTTCCGGCAGCCATCGCGAGGACGCCGCCCATCCCGACGCCCTCCTTCGCCTCCCCCCGACGGTACGCGTCCGTCATCGGATGGGAAACGGCATCGAACCGCGGGTCCGTGACCGCGAGGTCGACGTCGAGGTCGGCCGCGAGCCCCCGGACGTCGGCGCTGTCGTCCCGAGCCACGAACGACGTCGTCGCGACCGATAGGGGCGCGTCGACGCCGAACGCGCGTACCAACGCCGCGACTGCACACATCTGTGTCCCTCCGGCGAGCGTCACGCGCCCACCGCGATCGACGACGCCGAGCGCGACGCCCGTCACCCCGGCCAACGCCGGGTCCCCCACGGCGCGGAGCACGCGCCGAGGCGCTCCCGCTCCGTCGCCCGGATCGAGTCCGCTCGCGTCGAGTGCGGCGTCGACGACCCGGCGCTTCCGCTCGACGGGGTTGTCGGGGAGCGACGAGGAGACGCCGGTCCGCTCGCCGAGCGCGGCGAGCGTCGCCATCGCGGTCGTCGTCCCGCCGGGAACCGTCTCCGCGAGTACGACGTGATCGTCGTCGAGGGACCGCCCGTACTCGCGGGCACGCTGGATCGTGTTCTCGGCGCTCGGAAGGGCGACCGGCTCCCTGACGTCGAGTCCCGCGGTCGTCGAGACGGTGTGGTCGGCGACGTCGACCGGACGAGCCGCCCCCGCATCGATCACGTCGACGTCGAACCCCAACAGCTCACGGCCCGCACGGGTGACGACCGCGGGCGTGGGACAGCCCGTCGGGCTCACCGGAACGACGCCCGTCCCACGCGGTCGTCCGCGCGTCAGAATCTCCGCGTCCGCGGCCGGCGTGTGGGCGAGCAGCGCTGGTGACGCCCCCGCGGCGCTTATCCCGTCGATCCGCGCCGTCGCCGTCGTACCGGTCACCAGAACGAATCGCATGGTTCCGAGAGCGCACACGCACACTTGAGCGATCCGGGACGGCGCGTTCGAGGTGTGCGACCGACCCGACCGGTTCGTGCGGCGACGTGACCAGCCGTCGGCTCACGACGGGATCAATCGGTCCGCCACACGTCGGGGGCGACGCCGAGACGGCGAACGACCGACGGATACGCGACCGCGACGAGCAACACGATCAGCAACGACTGCCAGAACGCGAGCCCGCCATAGACGCTCTCCACGAGCGTAATCAGCGCGAGCATGGTGACGAACATCACCGCCCAGTGCGGCGCGAGCTGGCGGATCTTCTCGGAAGTCGAGGTCATACCGGACGTATCCGCCAGAAACGCTAGTGGTTATCGGTCGCGCTCGGTCGGCCGTCTCGGTCAGTATCGCGACGGGATGAACGCGGCCGCCGCCAGCAGCACCGCGCCGAGAACGCTGACGATCAACACGTTCCAGAGCCCGTTGTCGTACTGTTCGAGGCGGTCGACTTCGGCGAGTTGCGCCTCGTACGCCGCGAGATCGGTCGAGAGCGTCAGCGTCGACCCGTCCGGGAAGTTCGCGACGAACTCCGTGTCACCGAGCGTGATGACCGACTCCTGACCGACGTCGAGGCTCATCACCTCTGGACCCTCCCAGACGAGCGTCACTTCCCCCTCGGTGACCGCGTCGACGGTGACGGTCTGCCCGTCGTACTCGAGTTCGTCACCCACCGCGAACGTGCGCTGTTCGGGGGCCGGGAAGTACTCGTCGGCCGGCACGAGCCGGTCATCGCCGTCCTCATCGGAGACCACGACGTACTCCTCGCCGTCACGCTCGACCGTCTCGTTGCCCGCGTTCGGGTCGTCAGCGAGGATCGCCTCTCGGTCGAGGACCTCGACCAGCGTGAACTCGGTCGGCTCCTCGCCCTCGATGTGAACCCGCCACTCATCGCCGTCGAACTCGACGACGGACTCGTTGGCCCACGTCTCGGACTGCTCGGTTATCTCCTCCCACTCGATCTGGCCGGATCGCTCGATCTCGACGTCACCGACGTCGTCCTCCGCTTCCGTCTCCGTGACGGCGACGACGGTGTACTCCTGTCCATCCACCTCGAACGTGTCATTCTCGGACAGCTCGAACTCCGGGTCTTCGAACGTGAGCTCCGGCGATTCGGCCGTCGCGATGAGCGCGCCCGCCGCGGCCCCAACTAAGAGGAAGAGCGCGACGTACACGGCTACAGCGCGTCGTTGCATGGTTCCAGCATGGGTCACCCTGCGTATAACGGTTACTAACGAGGTCTATCGGACGGGTCGATCCACCCCCGAGAAGACGTGACGCGAAGCACGAACGCAACCGCGAGCAGCGCATCCAACGTATCACAGTTCAACGACGTGGCCGTCGGACGGGGAGAAAATTCCATCGACGCCCGACAATTTATGCGCCCACCTGCAAACGAACCTCTATGGGCGGGATCGAGCTGCGGAACGGAACACTCGTCGTGGAACGTGAACCGAATCAGCTCGACGACCTGGCGGTCGGATTCTCCGAGATTCTCGGTCAGTTCGAAATCGAGCACGTCTACGTCGCGGGATACGTCTCCATCCTCGCTGGTCGGGCACGCTCTACGGAAGACATCGACGTCCTCATCGAACGAATCGACGAGGAGACTGCGGACGAACTCGCGGAGACGCTCGACGAGGAGGGGTTCTGGGGCCCAGCGATGCCGCTCACTTCGATGTACGAGATGCTCGATAACGGCGACAACATCTGGGTCGCTCCGAAGGACCAGATTACGCCGCATCTCGAAGTCAAGTTCGTACGCGACGAGTTTGACCGCGCGTCCCTCGAAAACGCGATCACGGCCCGAATCGGTGGAAAGATAGTTCCGATAGGCCCCTTAGAGCTCCAGGTCGCGTACAAACTCCACCTCGGTGCGCAAAAAGACATCGAGGACGCAGTCCACCTGTTCACGCTTTTCGGGGGAACTCTTAGTGTGCCCCACCTCGAAGAGTGGGTAACGCGACTCGGCGTCGAAGACGAATATGAGCGACTCAAACGCGCGTGAACATCTCGGCGTGAAGCACGAACGTAACCGTCAGCAGCGCATCGAACGTATCAAACGCTGGGTCGAATACATCAACGCAGAACCACCCGAGACGTGGGGTCCACAGCAGAACGCGGTCGTCAATGACCAACTTGACGCGGCCCAAAGCGTCCAGACGTCCGCTTCACACCAGCAACACGTGAAAGACGTCGCGGCGGAGATCCTCGAAGTGATCGACGAAGCCGACGCCGATTCGGAGTAGCCGATTCCCCCTGCGAAGCGTCTACCAAGAATCGGGGACGTCGCGTCTCGAAACGGGTGGTACTGTCAAGACGTGGCCGTCTTGGGTTTAAAGTACCGTATGAGAAGCCAAGGGCCGGATTTGAACCGGCGTTGGGCGGCTCTGCAGGCCGCTGCGTCTGACCAGACTCTGCCACCTTGGCGCTATCGGATGTACCGCCGTCGTCCGCTTAAGCCTAGCGGAACACGGAAGCGGATCGTCCGCGCGTGCGCTACCGGCGACGTTCCCCCTTCGAAATGCAAATCGGCCCACGGACAGCGTGTTCGTGGGCCGATACCGTATGAATGAGAGGCGGCGAAACGAGGCTCCCAGAGGGTCTCCCACTCCAGTACTGCTCGTAACGCAGGTGAGCTTAACTTCCGTGTTCGGAACGGGTACG
>NZ_JBLWMN010000031.1:0-16867 GCF_048380895.1 Halorubrum rarum
CCCTGACGAGGCTGGGGAGGCGTGAGGCGCGGTGCTGTGCGGGGTGGGACTCAAAGGGGCAGCCGCGAGGGCGAAGCCCGCCGCAGCAAGCACCGCACCGGGCTGTGTGGAGAGGGGCGGCGCGCAGCAAGGCGCGCGAGTCGTCGCGGCTGGGGCTTTGCAGGTGTTCACCGCCAATCCGAGCGAGATCGCTTATAAACACCCGCCAGCACCGCCCCAGTTCCACGTATAAACAACCACGTCACCGATCTGATTCACGTACTCCCGTCATCGATCAAGAAGCACCCTTTAGCGATCGGCTGCAACCGGTGATGTCGGTTGCGGATCTTTCAAGCCTGACCTCGATGGGTGGGCAGAATCGTCTCCCTAACTCGGTGAATCTCGTTTTGAAACCGCTTTATACGGCACTGAAGCGTTCGAGAGTACCGATCCGCGGACTACTCGATGAGGCGTCGTCGTCACTCGCTGTGTAGAGCGGACTGAGGGGAGTAAGCCCCCTTCTGTTCGTCCCGACATTCGGCTGAGCGTCCGTGCCGTGGCCGGACTACCTGTGTGGCACGGACTTGCACCGGCGAGGATTCGCCGTTCCATCCGTTCCCGCCCGTCTCCCGTGCGGCGGGTGCCGCGCGGGCAAGCGTGGCGTCGCCACGCCGTCTCCGTCGGTTAACTCCCTTCCCTTGCGGGTCGGTTCGCGGACGTCATCGATCGAGGCGGGGGGTCTCGTTGCTGTTCCAGAGCCAGCCGTCTCCGACTCCGGGCGTGTGCCCGGTCGCCTGTCCGGCCGGTGGGGGGACTTTCCTCATGCCGTACGGCACGGGAGTCGGGCTCCCTCTGTCCGGTCGAACGTCGGCGTCGCCGACGAATAAGGCGTTCGGTCGGGTCCACGATGGATCCGACGTATCCCGTCGTCGGGCGGGCGAGAGGATTCGATCCGTCACACGACGTCGACCATGGTAGGAAGTCCCTACGAACTGTCGAATCCCCCACGTGCTGTCGATTCGAGACCCTCACGAACCTTCACCGATAAGGGAAGCGTTCAAGTCGTCAGCACCAGTAGTAGTTGTATGTCCGAGGCTCAGACCGTTCAGCTTTCCTACGACGACGGGGCCCGAGCGGTTGAACTCGCACGCGAAGCGGTCGAGTCGTTCGTTCGACAGGGACAACGCGAACAGCCCGGCAGCATGCGGGAGGCCTTTTACGCCCGGACGGGCGCGTTCGTCCGTCTCCAGTCGACCCGCGGACGTGGCCGACTTCGGGGCTGTGCGGGCGCGTACAACAGCTCCGATCAGTTGGGTCACGCCATCGTCGAGGCGGCCATCCAGGCGGCCTCCGACAGCTCATGTGGCTCCGAGGTCGAACCCAAAGAGCTCGATAACATCACCGTCTCGGTGTGTATCGTCTCGAACACCGTGTTGACGAACGACCCGCTGGAGGACTTGGAGATCGGCACCCACGGTGTCGCCGTCGACGGCGGCAACGACCACGGCTGGCTGTATCCCACCGTTCCGGTCGAGAACGGCTGGTCCGGCGCGGAGTTCCTCTCGCGCGCCTGCCGGAAGGCGAAGCTCCCGCCGAACGCCTGGCAGGACGACGACACCATGGTGACGCTCATCGAGGGACAGGTGTTCCGAGAGCGCGCGGACGGCGGCGCGGTCGAGGAACTGTAGACGAGACGCCTCGACGGGATTGCGTTCAGTTCTCTGAACCGTATTCGGCCCGCTCCGCGTCCGCCAGTGCCCGCTCAGTCGCGGCGTCCAGATCGAAGAGCGCCTCCGCTCCCTCGACGAGGGCCCCGTCACGAAGCACCGGCTCCATGAGCGACTCGGCACCTTCAGGAGCCGGTCGGTCGGCCAGCCCGACCGCGTGGCCGCCGTCGGCGGTCCGGTACACGTCCTTCGTCCCGGAGAGCTTTCCGCGCTTGGCCGCGGGCGATCCCTCCAGCGAGACGATGTCGAGCGCGAAGTCGACGGGGTCGGCGTTGGAGACGTACCCGCCGACGCCGAAGCCGTCCGCGACGTCTCGAAGCCGACGGAGGTCGTCCGGCCCCAACCCGCCCGAGAGGTACACGTCCACGTCGTCGTGACCCCGGACGTCGAGCTCCCAGCACACCTCACGGACGATGTGTCGGAAATCACCGCGCCGCGACCCGGTGGTGTCGAGCCTGACGCCGTCGATCCGGTCGCCGAGCGTCTCCACGGCCCTGAGTACCTCGTCGCGCTCGTCCGTGTACGTGTCACACAAGGCGATCCGCGGTACCGAGTCGTCGACGGCGTCGTCGAAGGCCCGCCAGGCCGCCTCCTGTTCGCCCTCGCCGAAACAGATCATCAGAGCGTGTGGCATCGTCCCGGACGCCTCCCGTCCGATCAGATCGCCCGCGGCAACGTGCGAGAACCCGTCGAACCCCGCGACGAGCGCCGACCGCTCGACCGCCGCGGTCATCGACGGGTGGACGTGTCGCGCGCCGAACGAGAGGATCTGCGAGTCCGGGGCGGCCACGCGGCAGTCGAGCGCGGCCGTGGCGATCCCCGACGCGTGCGAGAGGAACCCCAGAAGCGAGGTTTCGAGCCGTGCGAACGTCCGATACGGCCCCTCGATTCGCATCACTGGCCCGCCGTCGAACAGCCGCCCCTCCGGAATCGTGTCGACGTCGACGTCGTATCCCTCCAACAGCGCGACTGCGTCCTTCAGACCGGCGAACAGCTCGAACTCGCCGTCGGGAAACTGGTCGGCGGTCACCTCGGTGACGACGTGCGGGTTCCGACCGCTCGCCGCCAGCGTCGTCTCCGTCCGGTCGAAGTACGCGTCGGTCGCCCGCCCGTCACGGATGGCGTCGGCGTCGACGATGTCGAACTCCGTCATGTCCGGACGTTCGCCCTGCTGGAGGGTAAAACCACTCGGGTTGGCCGCGGGGTCGTCGACCCGCTATCACGAACCGATCCGCCGACCCGCTATCACGAACCGATCCGCCGAACCGCCGCCGTCAGGGTGACGAGCAGCGCGACGAGGGCGGTGACGACTCCGAACCCGGGAACCGGGTCGTTCGTCGAGCCGTTCGGGTCGGACGGGTTCGACGGTGCCCACGGATCGTCGCCGTACTCGCCGGGGACGTCGGACGGACTCTCCGGGACGTCTCCGACCTCCGGTTCCGGTTCGTCGAGAACGATGTTCGGCCGCAGTTCGAACACCGACTCGGGTTCGAGCGCGTGGGCGATCGTCACCGTCGTGTCGTTCCGCTCGATCCCGTACGCGCCGCGGAAGTCGCCGTCCGCGACGTGGTAGATACCGTCCTCGCGGTGATCAGCGTCGTGGGCGTCGAGTATCCGCAGGTACGCCTCGTGGAACTCCGCCGCGTCGGCGTCGGTCTCCCACTCGGTCACCCAGACGTAGCCGTCGCGCTCCTCCGCGCCCGCGTCGTTGCGGTACGGGTACAGTTCGTCGTTCGCCCAGCCGGTCGTGGCGGGGTGCGCGTAGTTGTACGTCCGGTAGGGGTGAACGGTGTCGAAGACGTGATCGTACTCCATCACTCCCGCGTCGTACGTCGTCGACTGGTACCACATCGAGACGAAGATCGACGCCTCGCCGGCCGTGTCCGAGCCGTTGATGCCCTGCTCGTCGTACGTCTCCCAACCGCCTACGGCGGTGTCAGTGTACTCGATGGGGACGGGATCGAACGGCTCGCGGTGGATCGTCTCGCGAGTCGTCTTCGGCGGGTCGGCCATCAGGTCGTCGACCGCCTCCCACCCGTCGGCCTCGATCAGCTCGTCGACGTACGGTGCACCGTCCGAGTACGGCTGGAACACGGTGAAGAACACGCCGAGGTTCGGGTCCGTGGTCCCGGCGTCACCGCCCCCGCTCTCGGACGGCTCGTCGAGACATGTCCACTCGCCCTCGCAGCGTTCGGCGTACACCTCCTCAATGTAGACGACCTCTCCCTCGACGATCCCGTTGACGCCGAGGTCGGCGTCCTGTGTGGCCCCGCTGTATCGCGGATCGCTCAAGTCGTCGTACTGGTCCTGCATCGCGTGTCCGAGCTCGTGTAACAGCGTTGTCGGGGAGATGCTCACGGACTCCGTGTCGTCGACGACGATGGTGATCCGGCCGTCAGCCGGCGAGTAGAACCCGGCGACTGCGCCGGAGAACACGTCGTTGATGACCTCTCCGCTCGAGTCGTCCTCGCCGATCACGAACAGCGCCTTCCACACTTGGTCGTTCCAGCGGTCGAACTCGGGGTCCGACTCGCGGTCCGCCCGATCCGCGGTGAACTCCTCGCGAGTCATGACCTCGACGGGAACCGTCGATTCGAAGGGGCGCTCGCGGATCGCCTCAACGCGGGCCATTTGGTGGGAGATGAGCAGTTCGAGTTGCTCGTCGCTCAGATCGTCCGCCCCGTCGAGGGGGATCCCGAGATCGTCCTCCGGGTGGTCCCCGTGGTGGACGCCGTTCCAGCAGCCGACGGCCTCGGTGGTCACGTCGGCGTCGCACTCGGCCGGATCCGCGATCGATGCGTCCGCGGCGACGACGCCGACCGAGAGCGCGACGGCGGTGACCACGACTGCGAGGACGAGTACCCGTCGCATACCATCCCGTTACGAGTGACTGCGTAAGTAGCTTGCCGGTGGATCGGCTCCGTCCCGGCGGCGATCCGGCTTTTTGGGTCAGGAAACCGTACACCCACGCATGCCACTCGATCCGACGGACACTGCGGTGATCGTCGTTGACATGCAGAACGGGTTCTGTCACCCGGACGGGAGTCTCTACGCCGATCCGAGCGAGGCCGCCGTCGCTCCCGTGACCGAACTCGTCGACCGTGCACGCGACGCCGGCGCGCGGATCGTGTACACGCGGGACGTGCATCCGCCCGAGCAGTTCGAGGACACCCACTACTACGACGAGTTCGACCGGTGGGGCGAACACGTCGTCGAGGGCTCGTGGGACGCGGCGCTGCTCGATGATCTGGACGTACGCGACACCGACCACGTCGTGGAGAAACACACGTACGACGCCTTCTACCGCACCGATCTGGAGGGGTATCTGGACGCACGCGGCGTCGACGACCTGTTGATCTGCGGGACGCTCGCGAACGTCTGCGTGTTGCACACGGCGGGAAGCGCCGGCTTGCGCGACTACCGTCCGGTCGTCGTCGAGGACGCGCTCGGCTACATCACCGACGAGCACAAATCGTACGCGGTCGAGCACGCCGACTGGCTGTTCGGTGAGACGACGACGCTTGCGGACGTGCTCTTCGAGTCGTCGACGTAGGGTCGCCGGACCGAACGTTCACCTCCCCGATTCACCTCCCCGATCACTGTTCACCCGCTCGCTCGCGTGACCGTTCACGCGACGGCGAACAATCCGTTCGCCTCGACGCCGGCGAGGAACCGGACGGCACGCTCGATCCCGACCGCGACCGCGACGAGCGCGCCGGTGTACGTGACCGACCCGACGAGTGAGGCGGCCGCGAACCGCGTCGTCGAGACCGATGAGGTCGCCGTCGGAAGCGCGAGCCAGCCGCGAGTCCCGGGGAGCGCGTTCGTCACCGCGACGGCCGGCAGTCCCCACCGATCGAACCACCGGTTCGCGCCGTTGAGGCGGTCATCGCTGACCGGGACGATATCGAGTTCCGTCGGGTCAAGACCGTAGTGTCGGACCGAGACGAAGAGGACGCACTGGCCGATCGTCGCGCCGACGATCGCGGCGGCAGCGACCGGGAGGAACGCGAACGCGTCCGACCCGGCCGCCAACACGACCGCGACGAACAGCGTCCGCGTCGGGATGAGCTTACCCACCAACGCTCCCTCGAGCACGAATACGAAGAGGAGGACGACGACCCCGTAGGTGTTGACCAGATCGAGGGCGGCGGGGATCAGAGCGTCCATTACGGATCACCGTACGTCGTCATCGGTTAAAACTCTTGTAGGGTGGGTGACGTTCTCGTGGGTATCCTGGTGGCGAACCGCTCGTCGAGTCGGCTCGTCCGGCGGCGACGAGCCGATTTAAGTGTCCGCCGGATCGACCGGAGCCATGATCGACGTCGGCGTCACAGCCCCCGACTTCATCGCGCCGGCCGTCTCCGAGGGGACGGGCGTGGAACTGGAACTGTATCGGCTCGTGGAGAACCACCGTGCCGTCGTGCTCTCGTTTGCGCCCGCGACGTTCGTCCCCACCTGTACCGCCGAGTTCGTCGCCCTTCGGGACGCCGGCTGGGCCGACGAGCCGGGCCTCGCGGTCGTCGCGGTGACCGGTGACTCGCTCTTCGCCGGGTTCGCGTACGCGGACCGGTTCGATCTCCCGTTCCCCGTCGTCTCCGACTTCCACGGCGGGATCGCGGAGTCGTACGATCTGCTCGTGGACTCGTGGGAGGGGCACTCGGAGATCCCGCGACGCGCGACGGTCGTCGTCGACGACGACTGGACCGTGCGGGTCGCGGCGGCGACGGCGGACGCGCTCGACCGGGCCGATCCGGTGCCAGCGGCGTCAGCGACGACAACGCTGCGGGAGTTAGGGTTCGACGTCGACGAGCCGCGTGTGGCGTACGACGACTTTTAAGGGGCTGGTGGGGTGATTTAAGAGGCGGGTGGGACGACTCGCTCGTCGGACCTCGAAACTCAACACTCGAAACCCGGAGTGAGGCCTCCCTCGTCGTCGCGTCCCGTTCGGATCCCGCCCCGCAACGGCAACCGCAGCCTCGGCCCTCCCCAGCCTCGTCGGTCGGCCGTCGCCGGAACACTCGGCGACGGCCGACCGACTCCCTCGCGCGCGTCAGCCTCGCGCGCGCCACACAAAGAAAGAGCCTATCACTAGAAAGATACTCCAGAAAGAGTCTATGGCGGGCCGAGACCCACCCGACCGATTTTTAGGCACTGCACGCGCCCGGATACGTGTGACGCTCGACCCTATCCACGTCGAGAACATCGCACAACTCGCATACGGCATCGCGAGCGACGTGGACACGACGGACCACGACGACCTCGCGGAGCAGGTGTTCGAAGGCTGGCTCCCCGAGCTTCGCCGCGACGGGCGGGTCGTCGTCGAACCCGTCGGCGACCACGAGCGTCGACGCGCCGACATCGACGCGGTCGCGCTCGCAGAGCGCCCGTTCGAGACGGTCCACGGGCTCGACTCCGGGACGATCAATCCGACGACGTTCAAGAACGGGCTCGTCGTCGACGTCGCCCACGCGGCCATGGCGGCGGAGCCGACCGACCTCGAACTCCACCGCGCCCGAACGATCGTCGCGACGGTCCACGCGGGCGACACGACGAGCGACTTCGACGACGACTGGCGCGAGCGCGACGAGGGATACACCCGCCAACGCGTGCTCCACGCACCGCGAGTGAACCGGTACGCCGAGGGGGTCGTCCACGCGCTCGCGCTGTACCTCGCCGAGGGATCACACGCGATCGAACACGCCGACCGAGTGAGCGATCTGCTCGTGCTCGACGGGCCCATCTACCCCAAGGAGCTGTTCACGTGGGAGGATCGGGACCCCGAACTCGGAACGCTCGCGCGCGAGGCGAAGCCCCGTGCGGTCGTCGAGAACTACGTGCGGCTCGTCGAGCGGTTCGTCGAGCGCGACGTCCCGCTCGCGGGATTCGTGAAGAACCCCTCCAGCCGGACGATCGTCCGAACGCTGTCGCGGGCGGGGTTCGAGCCGCCGTGGCCCGACGACACCGCCCTCTTTACCGCCCTGTTGGAGCGGTACGCCGACGGCGAACGGGTCGACGACGAACTGACGTTCACGACGTGGTTTCACAGCCGCGGCGGCCCGGACCGCCGGATGGCGGCCGACGCCGACGCGCTCGGGATCGACAGACTGCTCGCCCCCGAGCTGTACGAGCCGACGTTCTTCGTGCTGTATGACCCCCGGACGGACGTGACCTACAAGCTGGAGGCTCCGTACGCGTTCACCCGGGATCCGGGGACGCGCGAGCGACTCGTCCGGCAGACGCTCTCGGACGTCGCGACGACGCGCGGCCCGCCCGAGGCGGTGGGGAAGGCCGACGAACTCGCGCGGATCAACGCGAGCGAGACGGCCGCGCTCCGCCGGAAGTTCGAGGAGCGGTTCGACAGCGACCGCCAGACCACCTACGACGACCGGCGGTGGGGAAAGGAACCGTACTGACCGCCGTCCACGGTCGGAGGCGACCGCGTCGATCGAACGTGCCACCGGGAGTGCGTGCCGATCCGGGAACGAGGGCGCGCCGATCCGGGAACGACTAAGTTCCGGCGACCCAAGCGAGCGTATGGTCGAGGCTCCAGAGACCGACGAGGGCTGGTTCGCGCTTCACGACTTCCGGTCGATCGACTGGGACGCGTGGCGGGCCGCCCCCGAACACGAACGAACGCGGGCGATCGAGGAGGGTCGGTCGTACCTGAACCATCGAGAGCTGGTCGCGGACGCCGACGCGGGCGACTCCGCCGTCTTCTCCGTACTCGGGCACAAAGCGGATCTTCTCGTCGTCCACTTCCGGCCGACGCTCGATGACCTCTCCGCCATCGAACGCGGGTTCGAGGACACCGCTCTCGCCGAGTTCACGACGCAAGAACACTCCTACGTCTCCGTAACCGAGGTGTCGGGATACGTCTCCGACGACTACTTCGCCGGCAACGAGGCGGACGTCGACGAGGGGCTCCGCCGCTACATCGAGGGGAAGCTGAAACCGGAGATCCCCGACGACGAGTACGTCTGTTTCTACCCGATGAGCAAGCGACGTGGCGAGGAGTACAACTGGTACGACCTCTCCTTCGAGGACCGCGCCGACCTCATGGCCGGTCACGGGAAGACGGGCAAGCAGTACGCCGGGCGGATCAAACAGGTGATCGCCTCCTCGGTCGGCTTCGACGACCACGAGTGGGGCGTCACGCTGTTCGGGGCGGATCCGACCGACATCAAGGACATCGTCTACGAGATGCGATTCGACGAAGCGACCTCGCGGTACGGGGAGTTCGGGAGTTTCTACGTCGGCCGCCGGTTCCCGTCCGAGGACCTGGGCGCGTACCTCGCGGGCGAGAAGGTCCCGACCGCCGCACACGGCGCGCCCGATCGCGGCCACGACGACGCGAGCCATCACCACGGCGAGGATGCCGGTCATCATCACGGCGAGGGCGCTCATGGCGGCTCCGCCCACGGCGAGGGCGCTCATAGCGGCTCCGCCCACGGCGACCACCCGCACGGCGAGGAGGACGCCGGCGCGACCGGCGATCACCCGCACGGGGACGCGGGAGACGGATCGGATGACGTCGCCGACTCCGATATCCGCGGCGAGCTCGCCGATCTCGACATCTACGCCGGCAAGCCACACGGGGAGGACGTGTACGCGACCGTCCTCTACAGCGAGGCCGACGTCGACGAGCTGTTCGACGAGGTCGAGGGGCTCCGAGGGAACTTCGACCACTACGGCACCCACGTCAAAACCGCGGTCTACGACGGTCGCAAGACGGAGCGTGCCGCGGTCGTCTCGGTCTGGGACACCGCCTCCGCCGCCGAGACCGCGGCGGGCTTCCTCTCGGAGCTCCCGGGGATCGTCGCTCGCGCGGGTGAGGAGTCCGGATTCGGGACGATGGGGATGTTCTACACGACGAAGCCCGAACACCGGGACGACTTCGTCGAGACGTTCGACGACGTCGGGGAACTGCTCGCGGCGATGGACGGTCACGAGGAGACCGACCTGATGGTCAACGTCGAGAACGACGACGACATGTTCATCGCGAGCCAGTGGCGCTCCAAGGAGGACGCGATGGCGTTCTTCCGTTCCGAGGAGTTCGGCGAGACGATACGGTTCGGTCGCGAGGTCCTCGCGGACCGCCCGCGGCACGTGTTCTTAGCTTGACGCCCTCTTCGGCCCGCTCCGCCTGGAGACACGTCGAGTCCCGTTCGCCACCCTCACCGGCCTCATCACCTATCGGCCGCTTTTAAGTTCACGGTGAGCGAACCGCGAGACATGTTCGACACGATCGTGATCGCGACGGACGGTTCCGACAGCGTCCAACGGGCCGTCGACGTCGCGCTCGACGTGGCCGCACGCTTCGACGCCTCGGTCCACGCGCTGTACGTCATCGACGCCGGAGAAGTGGAGTCGTCGCCGGACGAGGTCCGGACGGACCTTCGAAACGCGCTCGACAGTCAGGGAGAGGTGGCGCTCGATGCCATCGCTCGCGCCGCGACCGCGATCGATCCCGAACTCGACGTCACGACGGAGATCAGGGAGGGGCGACCCGCAGCAGAGATCTCGGAGTACGCCCGCGAGGTCGACGCCGACGTCGTCGTCACCGGGACGCGCGGTCGACACGGAGAGAATCGCTTTCTCATCGGCTCCGTCGCCGAGCGCGTCGTCCGAACCTGTCCGGTTCCCGTGTTGACGGTTCGACAACTGACCGGCGAGGACCCGCGTCGGACGACGATCTGACCCCCGATCGCTCGTTCGACGTTGTCCGCCAACCGCTCGCGGCGGAGCGACGTCGTGAACGGACGTCAGCCGTTCGGTCGTCGGGGTCGGTCGGCCGTTCGGTCGTCGGGGTCGGTCGGCCATTTGGTCGTCGGGGTCGGTCGGCCGTTCGACTGTGGGGACCGATCGGGCCTTCCGCTGTGACGGCCGGTCAGCCATTCTTATGTATACTGGTTGTCTGGATCGGCGCATGAACGGGGCCGGCGGGATCGAATCCGCCTTCCGGGAGTCGTGTTCGAAGCATGTCTGAGAACTCCATCGGTCGGCGCACGCTGCTGCGTGCCTGTGGAACCGCCGTCGCGGGAGCGTGGGTTGCTCCGTCGAGCGCGACTGCACAGCCCGCGGAGACACCCACGGTGTACGTCGGATCCGACGACGGATCGCTGTACGCCGTCGACGCGACCGACGGGACGATCGTCTGGCGGTTCACCGAACCGGGCGACGAGGTTCCCAGTTCGCCGACCGTCGTGAGCGGCGTGACGTACGTCGGGTCGATCGACGGGACGCTGTACGCGGTCGACGCCGAAACCGGCGAGGAGGTGTGGCGGTTCGACGCGGCCGGACCCGTGATCTCCTCGCCGACCGTCGTCGGCGGGACGGTGTACGTCGGCAGCAGGGAGGCGATTGTCTACGCCATCGCTGCCGACACCGGCGACGTACAGTGGACGGCGACGGAGCCGGCGGCTCCGTTCAACGGGTCCCCGGCAGTCGTAGGTGGAAGGGTGTACATCGGCTCCGACGACGGCGTTCTCTACGGTATCGACGCCGATACGGGGGACACCGAATGGATGTTCATGGAGCCGGACGACGGCATCTCCGCGTCGCCGACGGTCGCGGACGGGACCGTGTACGTCCCCTCGTTCGACGAGCGACTGTATGCAGTGGACGCCGCGACCGGCGACGCGGAGTGGACCCACGACCTCCCGAGCCTCGCGTTCTCCTCCCCGACGATCGTCGACGGGACGGTCCACGTCGGCGTCGTCGGTGGCGGAGCCGGATTGCGTGCGGTCGACGCCGCCACGGGCGACGAGCGCTGGACGTTTACGGGTGCCCCCGGCGTCGTCTCCTCTCCGACGGTCGCCGACGGGACGGTGTACGTCGGCTCGCTCGACGAGACCGTCTACGCGCTTGACGCCGTGACCGGCGAGGTGGTGTGGGCGTTCGATGGGCCGGCCGACCAGGTGAACGGTTCGCCGACCGTGTTCGCCGGGTCCGTCTACGTCGGCTCCGACGCGGGAACGTTGTACGCGCTCGACGCCGACTCGGGGGACCGACAGTGGGCGTTCACCGAGCCGAGCAACGCGCTCTTCTCCTCGCCGACGGTCGTTTCGGACCCGGTCGGCGGACACAGTGTCGGCACTCGCGTCGCGCTCGGAACGCTCGGGCATCACCACGAGTGGGCCGGAACGGTGCCGCCTGAGGAGACTTCGGATGACCCGTCGGAGACGGACGACGGCACCGACGACGAGGGCGATGCCACCTCCGGGATCGGCGACACCCCGAACGGAACCGGCGGATCGATGCTTTCGAGCGAACTCCTGCTTGCTGTCGGCGGCGGCGCAGTTCTGTTCGGCGGATACGCGCTGGCCCGTCGGCGTGGATCGGGCAGCGGGGCGATCACGATCGACGCGTCCGACGATACGGGTTCGTCTCCCTCGCGCCCCGCGACGGAGAGTCCGGACCCCGATTCGACGGGAGCACAGCACGGCTCCGAGGACGGGTTCGATGACGACAGCGGAGAGACGGCGTCGACGGCGACCGCTTCGGCGGAGCCGGGCGTCGAAACGGGAACGGCGTCCGACTCGGTCGATGACGGCGGACACACGACCGGGCAGATCACGGCCGCCGAAACCGAAGCGGGAACCGTCGCCGAGACCGGCGATGGCGAGCCCGACCTCGCCGAAGCAGGCGGCGACGACCGACCCGACCTCGCCGAGATCGAATCGGCGATCTCGGGTCTCTCAGGCGTGACATTCGTTGACCGGATCGGTCCGCTCGTCGTCGCCGAGGCGGCGTTCGCGGACGCCGACGCGGACAGCGTTCGACTGCTGACGCCCGCGGAGCCGCTCGACGACGCGGCGACCGATCGGTTCGCCGAGGTCGTGACCGACTGGGGTGGCGTGAGCCACTACGACGGGATCGTCACCGTGTACGACCACGGCGTGGAGCCGCAGCCGTGGGCCGTCACCGACACGCCTCCGGACCCGAACCGACCGACCCTCGCGTCGCTCGTGGCGGCGGGCAACGCCTCGCTCGAGGACCGGCTTCGGCCGGTGTTGGACGCCGCCGAGGCGTTGCGACAGGCGGGTCGCTACACCGTCCGCCACTACTACCTCTCGCCGGACGCCGTCCCGGTGGCGGAGACGGCGGACGGCGTCCGAGGGACCGTCGACCTGTGGGGGCTTCCGGACGCGGTCGAGGGGCCCGGCGGGGGAACCCGTACCGAGTCGCCGTACGCGGCTCCGGAACAGCGTCCGGACTCGTCGGAACCGCTCTGGCGGAGCAAACCCGACCTCTTCGCGCTCGGCGGGATCGCCTACTACGCGGCGACCGGTGAGCCGCCATCCGGACCGGACCCCACTCCGCCGAGCGAACATGCCGACGTTCCGGACGGCTTCGACCGAGTGATCTCCCGCGGGATGAGCGCCGATCCCGACGAGCGTCACGACTCGATCGCGTCGTTCCAGCGTGCGCTCAACGCCGCCGTGTTCGATTGAGGGAGTACGAACTGATATATGGATGGAGTTATATTTGAGGAAACATGACGGGGAGACGGGAGTTTATTACCGGCACGGGAGTCGTGGCAATCGTTTCGCTTGCCGGCTGTGCGGACGCGCGCGAGTTGGCGACTGACGAGGAGATCGAACGATCGGCCGATCCGTCCGAACCGGACGATAGGACCGTGGACGAGACGGGGTACGAGCAGGTCCGAAGCGAAACGGTCGTCATCGAGGAGGAGTTCGACGTTGCCGGACAGCACCGCGAGTTCACGGCGAACACCGAGGTTCGGGCGTATCTCAACGAGCTCGAAGTCGAGCTCGATGGCGACGCACAATCGGTGTTCGCCGTCGTCAGCACGCCGGGCGTCTCCGCGGCCGGCCAGCAGCTGAGCCCGCTCGCGCGGATGGACGAGACGGAGCTGATCGAGGAGGCGCGCGGCGAGTTGAGCACCGAGATCGCGGGCGAGATTCGAGATCCCCGAAAGATCGAGGAGATCGAACACTCGATCTACGGCGGCACCGTGGACGTCAGCGTGTACGAGTCCACGCTGCTGTTCGACGACGGGCGAGAGCTCGACGGCTACGTCCACGTCGCCATCGTCGAGCGTGGCGATGACGTCGTCCTCGTCACTGGCGTGTATCCCGCGGCGGTGGCCGACGAAGAACGCGCGAACATGCGCGCGCTGTTCGAGTCGCTCGATTGAGCTCACGGCGGGCGGCCGTCTCAGCGACCGAACCGCCGCTGCCGGTCCTGGAAGTCGAGCAGCGCGCGCAGGTAGTCGCGCTTCCGGAAGTCCCGCCAGTTCACGTCGGTGAAGTACAGCTCCGCGTACACCGACTGCCAGATGGCGAAATCGGAGAGTCGCTCGGCACCGGTTTTGATCACGAGATCCGGCTCCGCAGGGAACACGAGCCGATCCGCGACGTGCTCCTCGTCGATGTGTTCCGGGTCGAGTTCGCCGGCGTCGACGGCAGCGGCGATATCGCGGACCGCCTCGGCGAACTCCGCTTTACCGCCCAGCCCGACGTTCACCCGTATCGGTGCGTCGGTCGGATCGGTGTCTCCGGGGGTTCGGACGGCGATCGGTTCCGGGGCGTCGAGCCCCTGAAACTCGCGGGTGAGCGTTCCGATCACGGACTCGTCGAGCACGGAGACGGAGACGGTCACCTGCTCTGCACCGTGATCGAACGCCCACCGGAGCGAGGCCGACAGCGTGTCGTACGCCCCGTCGGCGAGCAGGTCTCGCTCGGTGATCACGATCGCGACGTGCTCCGGCGGATCGCCGTCGTGCAGTCGATGGCGGACGCCGAGGTACGCGTCGTAGAGTCCCACGAGCCGTTGGTCCGAGCGGAGTACTTAAAAAGGCCATGGCGGCGATCGCGTCACGCCGTCGGGACGTGGTCCGACGGATCGGTGTCGGGACCGTTAAGTGGTCGTCGGAGGTACGCAGGTGTGTGAATCGGAGGCTCCGACGGGCGAGCGTGTTCGCCGCGGTGGCCGCGCTCGCGGTTATCACACCCGTGCTCGGGGAGGCGGCCGTCGTCCCGTACCTCGTCGTCGCCGGAGCCGTCTTCTTCGGGCTCCGCGAGGGGCCGTGGTTCGAGACGCTCGCGCTCCCCGGCGACCGGGACGACGGGCGACTGTACGGGATCGTTGCGTTCACGCTCGCGATAGGCGGTCTCGCGCTGTTCGCCTCCGTCCCGCGCGAGCCGCTCCCGTACGGGGCGTTCGCCGCCGCCGCGCTCGCGGTCGGCGCGGGGCGATTCGGTCGCGAACTCGTCCGTCGCCGGTCCGACGCGGAGTTCCCGCTCGTGACCGGCTACCTCGTCGTCGGTGCGACCGCCGCCGTCATCGGTCAGCTCCTCGTCGCCGTCCAGCTCGCGCCGACGATCGTCGGCGGGGACGGGTTCGAGAGCCTCGTGGCCGGCCTCCCGTCGTTCGTCTTCCTCGCGTCGGTGGCGGTGTTGACGGCCGCGCTCGTCCGCTCGCTGGTGTACGACCGAGACGCCCACATCACCGTCGTCATCGTCGCGTTCGTGACGTGGGCGTTCACCGCGCTGGACCCGACCGTGACCGTCGTCGGGATCGCCGGGGCGCTCGCGGTGACGGTCGCGCTCGGCTACGTCTCGTACGCCCTCGGTACCGCCTCCGTGCCCGGAATGTTGACCGGCGTGTTGCTCTCGCTTCTGGCGGTCGTGCTCGGCGGCGTCGGTTGGTTCCTCACGCTGATCGCGTTCTACGCCGTCGGCGGACTCGCCTCGAAGTATCGCTTCGACGAGAAGACCGAACGGGGGGTCGCACAGGAGAACCAGGGCGCTCGGGGCACGGGGAACGTGCTGGCGAACTCGGCGGTTGCGCTCGTCGCGCTCGTCGGCTACGCGGCGACCGATCACGTCGACGTCCCGGCGGCGCTGTTCGGGTTCGCGTTCGCCGGGGCGATCGCGACCGCGCTCGCCGACACGCTCTCCTCGGAGATCGGCGGCCTGTACGACGGCCCGCGGCTGATCACGACCCTCAAACCGGTTGATCCCGGCACCGACGGAGCCGTGACGTGGCAGGGGGAGGTCGCCGGGGTCGTCGGTGGGCTCGTCGTCGCCGCCATCGCCGCCGTCGGAATGCCGCTCGGCGACCCGGCGGTCGCCGGCGCGATAGTCGTCGCCGCCGGCGTCGTCGGGATGACCGCCGACAGCCTGCTCGGCGCGCTGATCGAGGGCGACCGGATCGGGAACCAGGCGGTGAACTTCCTCGCGACGCTGTCCGGCGCGATCGCCGCGATCGCGATCGCAGCGGTGGTGATGTAAGTGGCGGGCGACGACCGCGACGCGGAGCCGAGTCGGACGCGTCACCCCGATCCGCGGGTGCGGGCGGCGCGCCCGACCGACGCCGACCGGGTCCGCGAGCTCCAGGCGTTCCTTCGGCAGCCGAGTCCGGACCTGCTCGAGTACGGGCTCGCGGTCGGTGCGGCGCTCGTCAGCGTCGCCGGCGACCGCGTCGTCGGCTATCTGCTTCCCGTCGACGGTCCGGACCGACCAGGCACCCATCTCGCGGAACTCGTCGTCGATCCCGAGTTCCGTCGCGAGGGTCGCGCTCGCGGACTGCTGTGGGCTGCCGTCGACGACGCCGACGGCCCCGTGACGCTGCAGGCACATCCCGACAACGACGGTGCGCTCGCGCTCTACGACGAGTTCGGGTTCGAAGCGGTCGGTCGGCGAGCGGGCGCGTACGACGACGGCGACGCGGTCGTGTTGCGGCGGGACTGAGAGGGAGGCTCCGTTGAGATCCTGTTCTTTAGACATAACACAGCATGAAACAGACGATGTTTGAACGTGCTTCGTGATCGATAACGGGAGTACGTGAATCAGACCGGTGGCGCGGGTGTTTATACGTGGAACTGGGGTGTTGCTGGTGGGTGTTTATAAGTGGTCGACGACTCTGCGATGAACACCTGCAAAGCCCCAGCCGCTCGCTTATAAGCGGTCTTCCTCGGATCGACGGTAAACACCTGCAAAGCCCCAGCTGCTCCCTTATAAGCGGTCTTACTCGGATCGACGGTAAACACCTGCAAAGCCCCAGCCGCGACGGCTCGCGCGCCTTGCTGCGCGCCTCGCTCAGTCGCTGTCGCTTCCTCGCTGCGGTGCTTACTGCGGCGGGCTTCGCCCTCGCGGCTGCCCCTTTGAGTCCCACCCCGCACAGCACCGCGA
>NZ_JBLWMN010000032.1:0-2130 GCF_048380895.1 Halorubrum rarum
TGGGCCGGCGCAGCGCGGAATTACGTCTTTGTGCGACCGACTCAGGGGTCTCTATCTGGCGATACATCTCACTGGACGTCGTTTTGGGTATCATTGGTAAAACCGAGCTTCTCAAGGTGTTGTCGGCGGCTCTCCATCTGGTCGTAGTACCGGTTCCAGCGCTGGCTCTCGGTCGCCCAATCGTAGTGGGTCCGGATCGTTTTTACCGAGGCGTTGACACGCTCGGCGACGACCTCAGGCGGGATGCCCGCGTTCAGCATCCACGTGATCGCACCCGTACGGATACGGTGTGGAGATCGGGACGACGGGCACTTGCTGCCGTGGACGAACTCCGTGAACTCACAGTCGATCCGGTCCTTCCCGTGTGGGCAAGGTGAGTGAAGACAGGGCTGGGTAGCGAGGTACGACCAGCTCCGGATCGTGTTCTCGGTCGGTCGCCCGTCCCGACTCGCGAGGAACGGCTGCCGATCGTGGTCGTCGTGAACGTCGTACCGGTTCCCCATGTACTCCCGGAGCACTCGGGCGACCTCCGTGCGGAGTCCGACCGGTCGCTCTCCGTGCAGCTTGTTCTTGAGTGGGGTGTCCGTCTCCGGTCGGTGATGAAACTCGACGTATCCCTCTTCGGGGTAGACGTCTCGAACGTCGAGCGCGCGGAGTCCGCCCTGTCTCGCGCCCGTGTGCCACGCGAGTTCGAGAAAGGCGTGGTTTCGGGACGCGCGATCGCGGTCGGAGTTGCGATAGTATTTCAGGAGTGTGAACGCCGCTTCAGTCGTGAGGGTCTCGGAGTTCGAGCGTTCGGACGGGTCGATATCGGGAACGCGGACCGAATCGACGAGGGAGTCATCGACCGCCTCAAGCTGGGCGAGGTACTCGATGAACTTCTGGATCGTCCACATCTCGCCTTCGAGGGTTGCGGGGGCGACCGCGCCACTGCGCAGTTCGTAGTACTCATCGAGGTCGTATCCGCGAAGGTCCCCGATCTCCTCGAGTCCGATCCCTTCACACCACTCGACGAACAGTTTTAGCCGGTACTTCCACGCCTTGACGCTGGCGTCGGTGGAGTCGGATCGACGTCGACGAAGGTATCGGGTGACCGCTTGGCGGGGATGGAGCCTCGAGGGGTCGCGTGAGCGCTCCGTCATCAGTCGCGGCTCCCTCCGTCACCGTCCGGCGAGGTCACAGGAACCCCTCCGGAGCGTCGAGTATCTCGTGGTCGGGATGCTCCTCGGTGAAGTGATTGAGGTAGCCACCGACCTGCCGGGCGTACCTGGTGAATCCGTCGGGTGGGTCCGGGTCGATCGAGGCACCGCACACCTCGCAGAACGAGAGATGAGACAGATCGTCTCCTAAGTCATCGCTCATACTGAATCAAGCTCCGTGAGGCTGGCCTGTTCGGTTGTGTCGTCGTCGCTCACGCTCGGCGTTCTATCGATAAGCTGGCAGCGCGGACAGCTTGTCTCGCTGTCCGAGACGATGAGCCCGCAGTCGGCACACTCCCAACACCGCGGCCCGGCGCGCGTTCTGGCGCGTGGCACTTTGTTCATCGATTCTTCTCCGGTGTGTTCGGCACGCCCGCCGGGACCGGACGAATGCCACCGTTTCCATCGCGACTCTCGCCCTCTCCCGGCTCGCGATCAGCTCCGTCAGATGAATCAGTCATCAGACGACCTCCGGTCAAGTTCACCGTCATACGGTCCGGTCTCAGTCAGGAGCCGGACACGATCGCGTGTAAGAAGTGCACCCGTTTTCCGGTCGCGGAGTCTGTAGAATGCACCATCAACGTCTTCGCGACGAGCGCAGTATTGACACCAGAAGTGATGATTGGTTGGTTCCCACGTTCGGTGTCCAAGAGGGCAGAGGTACCGCCAACGATCGCGCTCGTTCTCGATGCGAACGAGTTCCTTTGAGGGCATCACGTTACGCCGACGAGCGGGTATATAAAAGACGAAATCCTTGTACGGAGAGCGAAAGTAAACGGATCGGCGGAAGTGAAACCGTCGAACCGAGCTGGTCGTTGTCCCTTCTCTCGACACGGCTGGACCGTCGTAGGGGGTTTGAATACCTCCCGTAGTCTTTGCTGACATGGCTTTCGTGCCTCAGTCACGGAAGCCGGTGCGAACCCGAGGGGGA
>NZ_JBLWMN010000033.1:0-7919 GCF_048380895.1 Halorubrum rarum
AGGGGGAATCTCGGGTTTCGCTTTTAATCGAGATCTTAGTCCCGAGCGAATGCTTCCGATATCCAGATATGAATGGGTTAGTACTTAATTGTTGGTAGTAATTAAGCATTGACTAATTCATAACCACCAAACTACTGATAGTTATAGGGATAGCATTCGAAGTGTAGATATGACCGGTCGTCCAGAAGACACCTCTGACGAGGAAATCCTTGATTTCTTAAGAGAGTCAGAGGATCTCGTATTCTCAACAAAGGAGGTAGCCGAGGCTCTTTCGTATAGTCAACCCGGTATGTTCAGACGATTAAGAAAGTTAGAGGAGAAAGGGCAAGTCGAATCGAAAAAGTTGGGTGGAACAAAGGCATGGTGGCTTTCAGAAAGGAGTTAAAGTAACCCGCGCGACCCCCCACAAGGAGGGGCCGCGCGGCGGTACCCAACCACTACAAGGGTTGGTGGCTGGGTGGGTGGGGCAGCGTTTTCAGGAAGGGTCTGCGGGTCCACGGTCACGCAGTAGGTCGAGCAGCTCGGGCCAGTCGAGATCGCGGTCGAACAGGCCGGCGCGAAGGTTCCATTCCCACGGAGCGGGTTCATCAGGATCGTACTCGACAGCGGTCGCCTCGAGCGCTTTCAGCGAGCCACCGAACAGACGATCCGTCGGGTAATCGTCGTCGGCCGGCCACGTCGCGAAGAAGTCGGCGACCTCGGGAGCACTCTTGTAGAGCGCGAGCGAGGTGAGCCGTTTCATCTCCGGATCGACGTCCTTTCCGGTGTGACCGATCACCGCACACACCTCGACGCCGAGCTTACTCATCCGCTTGAGCAGCGGCGACCACTGGTTGGCGACCTCGTAGGAATTGGTCCGCGCGTCGAAGTGAGTCGAGCCTTCGTCGATCACGACCATCTTCGGACGGTCGCGGTTCGACAACAACGTCATCGCGAGGTCGTGGCACGTCGTCACACGTTCGTCGACGATCGCTGCGTGCGCGTTCGAGACGACGAGGAGATCGTCCCAGTACGTCCGCGCCAGTTCGGTGAGCAGCCACACCGTGTTCGTCTTCCCGGTGTTCGGATCGCCAGCCGCGAGCAAAGTCGTGAGCGCTCCGTCACGGTCGAGTTCGTCGAGGATACGCGCCGGAAGCGTGAGCGCGCTCGCCTCGAGGTCCTGCTCGGTCACGCCGACGAGATGCGATAGTACCGAGCCGTTTCCGCTGGTGACCGCTTCCGTCGCTCGGTCTGCGCGGAACTTCTCGAGCAGCTGTTCGCCGACCTCGCTCTCGTAGATCGAGGAGTCGGTCGCCGCCTCAAGAAACGAGAGGTTCGAGCGGTGTTTCGGATCGTCGACGATCCCCGTGTGTTTGTGCGGGTTGCCGTGGCCGTCGATCCGCTCTTCGATCTGTTCGCGAAGCTTTGCAGCCGTGAGCAGATTCTCGTCGATGCTATCACTCATGGGCTCCTCCGTCGGTCGCGGGCGTCGGTTGGTCGGGTTCCGTGCCGTTCTCCAGCTCCTCGAACGGATCCGGATCGGACTTGTCGCCGGGGTCCGGCTCGAACTCCTCGATCACCTCTTCCAGGTGGTCATCGAAGCCGAGATCGTCGAGCCGCTCCTCGATCGCATCGCCGATACCGTCGCCTTCGTCGGGCAGGGTACCCGCCTCGATCGTGTCCATCAGCGTATCGACCTCACTGCGGAGCGCGTTCGAGACGATCGCGGGTGCTGCCGTCTCGATCGCCCAACCGCGTTGCGCCTTGTCTTGGAGTTCGCCCCGGCAGCGTTTCACCGCTGCGAGCGTTCGCGCCAGCTCCACGTCGTCGAGCGTGCCGCGCCAAGTGCCGACCACCGTAGAGTTCTCGACGTCGACCTGTTTGCCGACGTAGAGGTTATCGGTCAGTTGCGTGAGCGAGTAGTCGGCATCCGTGTTGCCCGACTCGTCCGTGACCTCGAGGTCGCGGAACTCGTCGACAGCGAACCGGAAGATACCGCCATCGAGAACGCGGGTATCGAGGTCGATCAGCCAGATGCGCCGTGGGTTGTACAGTAGCGACACGACCTTACTACCAGCGAGGTACCCGACAGGGATGCCGCCAGCGCCGAACGCGAGCCCGAAGATGTACCAGAAGCGCGGGATCGCCGGTTCATAGTTCATGACCAGAGCGATGCCAAGAATACCAGCGAGCACGATGATCACATCCCAAAAGCGGTGTTTCAGGAAGTCAACGAAGAGCCGTCCTTTAGAGACTGGTTCGTCGGGGTCGATAGACTCGGTTTCTCGAGTCATGCGACCCTCTCAGCGCCTTCGTCTCGTCCGTAGACGGTACGGAGCACGAGCAGCAGCGTGATGAACGCGACTCCGATGGCACCGCCGAGCCCTGCCGCTTGCGCGTCAGAGGCATCGTACGGGCCGCCGACGAGTGGGTCCGATGTTTTAATCGGCACTCCTTGGAGCCGGGTTTGTGTGTCGACGAACACGCCAGCGGTCGGCGAACTCGTGTCGATCGGGAGGCGGACAGTCGTTTCACGGTCAGACTGCAAGACGAACGACTCCCGGTTTATCTCCCGGTGTTCGTCGAGCCGGACAGCTTCGATCAGCGTGACGCGTTCGCGGCGGTCAGCCGTAAACGTAAGCACAGCGTGGCCGTCATCGATCGAGGCATCAACGAGATAGATACCATCGTCGATGAACATATGGTCGTCGTCGCGATCGTCCTCGAGGGCGTCGGTCGCGTTCTCAGTCGCGTTATCGACAGCAGCGACGCCACCGGTTGCAGCAGCTAGCACGGTCAGGATTATCAAAAAGTGGCGGATCATGGGTTTAGTTATTGACGAGTCCAAGCGCAGCGAGCGCAGCAGCGACAATGATGATTATCTCACCGGGGACACCAGCAACATCCCAGCCGCCGAGACCGAGACCGCCGCTACTTTGCGAGTCCTCGTACTTCTCGATGAGCTCTTGGTTTTGCTGTTCGAGATCATCCCACTCTTCCTGTGTGATGTAGTTCGTATCGTCCTGTGGTTCGGTCGACTCGAAGTTCATCTGCTGCTCCTCATCGCCGGTCGATGTGTTCTCGATCTTCTCGACCGTAAACTGGTTCTCGATCTTGATGGTTTCGTACTGCGTATCTTCAACGTCAGCGAAGAAACGTACCTCATCAACCTCAGTGATAGCGTTTTCGACATCATCCGAGATGTTCGTTTCCCAGACACCTGCGGAATCGTCGTGATCGAAGTCGTCTTTAACCAGTTCGACGGTTTCGCCAGCAGTGGTTTCGAGGCGGAAGATCGTACTCGCGAAGGGCTCTTCGGTGAAGGTGACGAGACCACCATCGACATTAGTATCGTAGGCGGACCACGTCCCTTCTCCGAGCGACACGTCATAGGTCAGGTAAACGTCCCCGTCCATATTAGACGGAGTGTAGGTTTCACCGGACACGATCGCCTGATCCGACGTTAGTGCGAGTGAGCCCCGAATCCTTGCGTCGATATTCGACAGACTGATCGTTGCTTCTCGCTCAACGTCGGTTGGTATATTCAACGCAGCGAGATCGGCGATCGCTTGCGCCATCGACTCCTCTTCAGCCATCATCGCCGCCTGTTCGCGGGGCGTGATGAGATCTGATAGCTCAAGCTCACCGGATTGAACATCCGAATAGACGCTTTCGACCCAGAGAGCGAGCCCGTCGCGAGCACCGTCGAACGTCGAAGTCAGATCGGTGTAGATATCATTCCAATCAGTGTAATGGAGAAGATCAACACGATCACCATCGCCGGGATGATTGACTTCGAGGTAAGCACCATCAGCCGACATGGAACCGGTGTAACTCTTGGGATTGTAGGTTCGATCGTAATCATTACTCGAGACCTGTGTGTACTTGAGCAGATCCATAGTAGATCCATCAGGGAGAGTATGCTGTTCAGTAGTGGAACTCATTTCCACAACAGCGTAATCTGTTCCGCCGTAGGGATGGTTGTAAACGGTCCCAAGAGTGAGATCTTCGTGAGACCCAATACGATCAGCGAAAGCGGTAAGCTCGTTTATGGTCTCATTCCACGAGCTCAGAAGATTTTTTTCGACGGTCGCTTGGTAATCGTCGACAGCAGATTCAGCAGCAGCTTGCACCTCAGAAAGACTAACCTGTTCGTTCAGCTTTTCGATCGCATCGATCTTCCCCTCGATGTACGCAGTGTGTTCGACACCCTTGAGGATTTCACCGTTGTCGATAATGGTGCTTTGATTTTCCCGACTGCGTTTAAGCCCGGCCTCATAGGCATGAGAGTGGAGCGTCTCAGGAGTCAGGCCCTCAGTGGGAGGATTCGATCCGAGCACTTCGAACTCACGTAGTGCCCAACCGAGTCCGACACCGCCGAGACCAGCACCAGCAGCGAACTTGGCAGCCGCACCACCAGCGACGACCGCAGGGAAGATCGCCTCGGACTCTTGGACCGGGCCGTTCGAGTGAGCGAGCCCGACGCCAGCAGCAGCAGACGCACCGAGCCCTTGGATGAAGCGGCGACGGTTCACACCGCCAGCATCAGTAGCAGGAGATGCATCAGCGTCATTGTTACAGCCCACAGTAGGGCGAGCAGCACAGCTTTGCGATGGCTTACCACCAGTCGAGGTGTCATGTTTGGTAGTCATAAACGTAGTATCAGCGTTGGTTACTGCACGAGCACCGCGTAACTCGCGAACGACACGAGGAACGCGAGGATTGCGAGGTGCGGCTCGTTCGTGACGATCAGGTCGTTGAACCACGTCCAGTGTTGGTAGGCGATCATCACGGCAGGACCACCGACGATCGCAACCTGTTCCCACTGTTCGTAGTGATCGAACGAGCGCGTCTCACTCGAGGCGAACGCGAGTACGTACGCAGCGAGCGATACCCACAGGGCGTGGCCCGTGGTCAGCGTATAGTTGATGCCCCACTCGATCGTCAGTCCGGCGATGCCGCCGAACAGATAGATCGAGGCGACAGCGAACACGATCCCGATCGCGGCGGGCAGCGTTCGCAGGTTGGCGTAGTCAGTCAGCATCGACGACATGTTGCCGTGAGAAGCCATCAGCTCTCACCCGGGAACGCGACCATGGTCGGATTGTAGTCGTGGGTCGAACCGTCGTCACGCTCGAGCGTCTCCTCGCTCGTGTCCATCGCGATCCAGATCGGTTCTCCGACCTCGACACGATCCTTTCGAGCTGCACGCTTCACTTCGCCCTTCGCGAAGTAGCGAACGACACCGCGCGACTCGTCCTTGATCTTGAGCCGGTACCACGGGCCGTACTCGCCTTCGCCTTCCGCGAAGTCGAGCACGAGTCCCTCGAGCACGTCTCCAGGTCCGAGTTCGACGGTCGGCACGTCGCCGTCGGGATCGTCACTTTCGAACTGTTCGAAACCGTCAGGGGGAGTCGGTGTATCGGTCGACATCTCCAACTGATAGGTTCTTTAGAGGTTACATATAACACGGCTAGAGGCAATGTGAAAGTATAATCACGAGAGTGCGAAGCTCAAACCACCGTCTACACATCAGTAGGATGAACCATACACGGCCTCGGTTCGGATCGCTCCATGTTTGGGTTCGAGACATGGTAGTCCTCAACAACGAGTAGTCGATCGACGACCTCCGGATCAGTAATACCCTGATTGATGAATCTACGAGCCATCAGCTCGGGATCGTGGATCGCGACGTTCGTCCGTCCGTCACGGAAGATCTCCCCTTGAACGAGATCGTGTCTCAGGCGAGTGTTCTCGATGACGTTCTTTACCGGAAGCTCGAGCGGAACCATGTCGACGCCGCCGCCTCCGGGTTGATGTTCCTCCCCGTCCGGCGTGACGATCGCTTTGAGTTCGTATCCGAACTCACTCGGAGACCGCCGATCGAAGGTTTCGGAGTCGGGTTGCTGTTCACCGTTGAGCAGCTCCCCGACGAATTCGCGATGTTTCGGATCGATGTTCAACCGTGCGAGCAACGACGGGAGCGAAACGTCCGAGCGATGAACATCAAAGTAGCTCTCAACACGCTCGCGGATCAACGCGTTTCGAGGCGACTCCCCGACTACTGCGCCGCGATCAGCGGACGGCCATCGTTCGGCAAGTGTTCGTTTCGATGTCTCAGGCGAGGGAGGTGGAGCGACGTTCGTCGCCCACTGCAGATCGTCGTCGAGTACGACCTTCTCCACGCGGGGACCGTCGAGTCGGTCCTGGTCGATCGTCCACGGGGAGCCACAACAGGCGCAGACGACATCGGCTCCGTGACCGTCGTCCCACAGAACCCGGTCACCGTGCGAATCCGACTGTCCGGAGTCCTCGTATTCGGCTCGCTGTTCGCACCGATCCGCGCGGATCGCTTGGTTCACTGTCTGGGAACGAGACGTTCGTCGACGAGCCGCAGCCCAGTAGATCGCTCCCCATGCGACGTATTCGATCGGTTTATCGAGGAGATCCTCGGTGTAGCCACCCATATACGCCGCAAGGTACGATCCGAGGTTTCCGACGTCCGCGTTCATCGAGATACAGCCGTCGTCTTCGAGAAGATAATCGTCGATGGAGTCATAATCGTGAGCCGACCAACCAGCAGGGTCACACTCAGTTACGTGTTTATCGATAACCCGCTCGAACTCGGTGGCTGCATCACGGAGATCGTCGAATTCATCGGCGTCGAAGTAGACCCCGACGTGAATATGTGTATAGCAAGCGTTTTTCCCGGGATCTTCGTCAGGGTCAGCCGCAACACCCATCCCGTGCGGTTCGGCTTGAAGCCAGTAGCCCCACTGTTCGGAGTCGAGGTCGAGATGATACTCGAGCACGTTCCGGAGCGTGTCACGAACGCCACCGTACGAAAACGCGTCATGAATAGCATCCATCTGATCGACGGGAGCCAGTCGTCCACCACCCGGAACTGACGACGCGGTCAGAGTGAGCATCACGGTCACCGGATCGTCCCATGCAGGGACCGCTTCGCCACCGGAGGGCCGTTTTCCGCCGCTCATCTGTCGCTGAAGCGCACGAGCCCGAGCGTACTGCTTGCGACTGTACTCTTCGCCCCACGCGTCAGCGAGAGAGACGTCGAACTCGTCGCCGCTTTCGAGATCGGTAAAGCGGGCATGCATCCCGTCGTATTCGTGATGTGAACGCAGAAAGGCGTGTACTGCGTCCTGCCATGTGCTAGCTGACCGGGACGCGAGCCGATCCACGGTAAAGGCGCTTTCCAGCGGATCATCGGTGTCGACGTATTCCTGCTCCCAGTCGGGATCGGTCACGATCCGGCGGAGTTTTCGCCCGTGTGTCTCCGAGAGCGGAAGGTCGGCCAGTTCCGGGTACTCGGTCGCAAACTCGACAACTCGTTCAACGACGGGATCTACGTCTTCCTCAAATCCGGTGAGAGACGGCTCTACAGAGTTAGTCTCCTTGGAAGGCCAAGCCGCGGACCCCTCGCTGGGTGCGCTCATCGTGCACCTCCAGGTGAGCGCGACAGCGAACGCTCCGCGACTGCACCGCCGCTCGTTTGGCTCCCGATGGTCGCCGATGCGCGGTCGGCGGCGTTCGGACCGGGTCCGCCGGTCCTCACGCACCACAAGGTCGCCGACCGCTTGGAGCGACTGTCGAGCAGCGGGTCGTGAGCATGACCGAGATCGTGCCGGAGCCGTTGGGAGGTGAGCCGGCGCGGAGCTCTCGACCTCACCGTTCGTCGGGACACTCCAGCTCGTCCGGACGCCGATCACAGTCGAGCGCGTGACCGTACTCGACACCGCTTGTCGAATTCCGCGTACATCTCTGCTGACAGATAGGGCACCAGAACTCACCGAGTCCGTCAGCTGTGAACGTGGTCCCGGTGTTGCTGCGGTTCCCGAGACTCACAGGAACCACCCCGCAGATCCGTCGCTACTTGTCAGTAAAAGGTGGAAAAAGTATATGCGGGTAGTGGGCCGGCGCAG
>NZ_JBLWMN010000034.1:0-8895 GCF_048380895.1 Halorubrum rarum
GGTCGCCGGAACCGCTCGGCGACCGCCCCTGACTCCCTCGCACGCGCTCCTCGCGCCCGTTGGGCGCTCGGAGGCGCGCGCCACCGCATCAGCTCTTTATAAGAAGCCATCGCCGCTACTCACGGCCATTTAAATAGTCGATCACGACCGACAGCCTGCAACACTCACTCCCGAGATCGCTCGCCACCGTTCCTGTACTGAGCGTATCCCGTTCTGATGTGCGAACGCTTCTATGACTCCCTGAGGCAGCGTATCTTATATATCCACGTCGACGTTCCCGTCTTCGTCGAGGTCGATCACGCCGTCGAACAGCGCTCGGAACCGATCTATCGTCGCGACCTCGTGAACCTCTTCCGAGAGGTGGAAGATCCCGACGGCGTCGTGTTCATCGAGGAGGTCCAGTATCTCTCCGGCCGCATCGTACACGGCGTCGTCGTCGGCGTAATACGCCATCTCCGTGAGCGAGTCGACGGACACTCGCCGCTTGCCCTCGTGTTCCGAGAGGAAGCGTCCGACTCGGTCGACGACACCGTCGAGGTCGTCGGGAGCGGACACGTAGTACACGTCGTCCGCGGACCGGCGCGAGTAGCCGCGCTCGACGGAGAGCGTGTCGAGGATCGTCGCCTTCGTCTCGTCGACGTCGTAGTACTCCAACTTCTGCTCGACTTCGCGCGCGGTCGTGCGCGTGGACACGACGAGAAAGGCGTCCGTGTCGGCTTTCAGGAAGTCGGTATCGATGCGATCGGTCTCGCCGATGCTCGGATGGATAAGCAGGAGTCCCGTACCGCCGGGGATCGATTCGGGCCCGTTTTCGATGGCGAGCGCGTAGTCCATACGGATCGGAACTCCCGAGTCGACTTAATCCTGCGGGCACCGGACACGGGACGGCTCTCGGATCTCGGCGAGAGACTGGTCTTGGATCGGTGCCTCCTCCCGTCGCAGCCGTACGCCGCACCGCTTTTCACTCATCCCGCCGTTCGTCCGCTCGATGAACGGTCACGACACCGCGCGTGACGTCTACCGACAGGCGCTTCCGGTGATCCTCGTCAGTCTGATCGCCGGACTGTTCGCCGGGACGATTCTCGGGTCGGAAACGATGCGGAGCGGAATCGAGAGCGTTCCCGGGATACTCCTCCTGTTACCGGCGTTCCTCGCGACTCGCGGCGGGGTGTACGGATCGCTCGGCGCGCGCCTCTCGACGGGACTCCATCAGGGGATTATCGAACCCCGGTTCCGGGCTAATCGGCGGCTCACGAACGCGATCGTCGCCTCGTTTATCAACGGGATGTCGGTCTCGGTGTTCATCGCCGTCATCACCTCGCTCACGTTGACCCTGTTCGGCGACGGCGGAAACCTCCTCCAGCTCGTCGGTATCATGGTCGTTGCGGGATTCCTCTCGGCGATCCTGATGCTGTCGGTTCTCATCACGGTCATCTTCCTGGGCTACCGACGGGGACTCGATCCGGACAACGTGATCGGGCCCGTCGTCACGACGCTGGGTGACGTGTTCGGCGTGTTGTTCCTGCTTGTCGGGATCCACGTCGTCGGGGTGGTGTTGTGAGCGATCCGAGCGCCGTCGAGACCGCCGGCAGTGACGACTCGGGGGCCGAAACCTCCGGGGAGACGTCGAACCCAGGGGGCGACGCGACGGGCGCTTCACGAGACGCATCGGCTTCACGAGACGCATCGTCGACCCCAGGCGGGAAGGACCCGGCGGAGCCGGTTCCGGTCAACGAATGGTCGATATCTCGGATCGTCCGGACGATGGTTCCGCTGCTCGCCGGGCTGTCGGTGCTCCAGTTGGTGTCCGGTTCGGTACTGGAATCGTTCGAAGAGACGCTGTTGGTGAACCCGGCACTGCTCGTTCTGGTCCCGGTACAGATCGGCACCGCCGGCAATCTCGCGTCGATCATGTGCTCGCGGCTCACCACACAACTTTACTTGGGGACGTACGAGCCGAGCCTCTCGAACCCCGGCGTCCGTGCCAACGTGGGTGCGGTGTTCGCGCTTTCCGGGACCGTCTTCGGCGCAGTCGGCGTCGCGGCGTGGGCCATCGGCGTCGCGTTCGGGGGATCGCTCGGTCTCGGCCGGGTCCTGTTCATCTCGCTCGTCTCCGGCATGCTGCTGGCTCTGCTCGTCGTGATCTCGAGTATCGTCGCGGTCGAGGCGTCGTACCGCGTCGGGCTCAATCCCGACGACACCACGATCCCGATCGTCACCAACGTCTGTGACATCGCCGGCGTGTTGATCCTGTTCGCGGTCGTCGCCGTCGTGCTGTGACGGCGACCCGGCGTATCGCTTCGAGCTCCGCGTTCCGACGTTGCGGCGCTGTCGGGCCCTGAACCGGTCGTATCAGGACCCCGAATCGATCGGATCAAGCCCCGAACCGATCGGGTCACAACACGCTGTCCGCGGTCGCGGCACCGACGACGCTGAACACTGCACCGACGGAGACCGCCTTGAACGTCGTCATCCACAGCTCCGTTCCAGTGATACCCTGTTCGACGAGGAACGTGTCCGGCGCGTCGAACAGCACGGCGAGCAGCAACACGGACCCGAACGCGACGATCATCAACGAGAGGAACCGGATCGGGATCCCGACCACACCCTGTTCCTTGCCGGGATCTCGCCCGGTGTCCGCACGGTACAGGGCGGTGTAGCCGATCGCCGCGACGACCGCGGCAGTCATGAGAGCCTGAAAGCCGTTCATACCGCTCGCGAGGAGCCACACCTCCTCCGTGACGACGAACGGACCGGCGAGGAGGAACCCGCCGACGATCTGCTGGGCGGAGTCGGCGACCCGGAAGCGCGGCCGTCGCAGCGACTTCGGACGTTTCATACGGGAGTCCCCTCGCGGCTCCGGACGAAAACGGCACCGCTTCCGGTCGACGGCTCGTCCGACCACCGCACTATTCGTGGGCGTGTCCCGACTCCTCACCGAAGCACCGCGAATACCCCGACTCTCACACTTTTGACGCCCCCGCACCTTGTCCGGGTATGAGCGTTCGAGAGGAGT
This sequence comes from Halorubrum rarum, assembly GCF_048380895.1. Lineage (NCBI taxonomy): Archaea > Methanobacteriati > Methanobacteriota > Halobacteria > Halobacteriales > Haloferacaceae > Halorubrum > Halorubrum rarum. Next base: position 3,017 of record NZ_JBLWMN010000034.1, read on the forward strand.
TCGACGAGTGGGCGACGTCCGGAAAGGATCGCGGGATGGAGGACCGTCACTGGCACACCGCCAAACACGTCCTCGCACGAATGCCGGTGGAGCCCGGAGACCGAGTCGTCGATCTCGGAACCGGGTCCGGGTACGCGCTCCGCGCGCTCCGCGAGCGCGGGATCGGTGGCGGATACGGCCTCGACGGTGCGCCCGAGATGGTACGGAACGCGCGGGAATACACCGACGACGAGGCGGTCGGATACCTCGTCGGAGACTTCGATTCGCTCCCCTTCCTCGACGACTCGGTTGACCACGTCTTCTCGATGGAGTCGTTCTACTACGCCGCCGAACCGCACACCACGCTCTCGGAGATCCGTCGGATCTTGAAGCCGGGCGGGACGTTCTACTGTGCGGTCAACTACTTCGCCGAGAGCGAGTCTACACACGCGTGGCAGGGGGAGATCTCCGTCGACATGACCCTGTGGAGCCGCGGTGAGTACCGCCAGGCGTTCCGGGACGCGGGGTTGTACGTCGCCGAGCAGGACACCGTTCCCGACCGGGAGATCGAGATCCCCCCGGCGTCGGCGTTCCCGACCGAGGACTGGACGAGTCGCGAGGCGATGGTCGATCGATATCGGACGTGGGGAACCCTCGTAACCGTCGGCGTCGCGCCGTAACGGGTCGCCGCCGCCTCCGAGGATCGACCCGCTCTTCGCATAACCGAGTCCGTTAAGGGGGAACCGACGGAAACCACCTCCAAGAATGCCCACCGGAGAGTACGACCCCGACACCGCGGAGCCGCACTGGCAGCGGCGATGGGTCGACGACGAGACGTACGCCTACCCCGACGACCCGGTCGATCCGAACACCGCCTTCTCCATCGACACCCCGCCGCCGACCGTCTCTGGGAGCCTCCACTGGGGCCACGTGTACGGCTCCATCCTTCAGGACGTCGTCGCTCGCTTCCACCGTATGCACGACAGCGAGGTGTTCTACCCGTTCGGCTACGACGACAATGGGATCGCCTCCGAACGACTCACCGAGCGCGAGCTCGACGTCCGCCATCAGGATTTCGAGCGCCGCGAGTTCCAGCGGAAGTGCCGGGAGGTGTGCCAGCAGTACGAAGACGAGTTCACCGAGAAGATGCAGGGCGTGGGGCTCTCCATCGACTGGAACAACACCTACCGTACCATCTCCCCGGAGGTCCAGCGCGTCTCCCAGCTCTCGTTCGTCGACCTGTACGAGAAGGGCCGCGAGTACCGTCAGGAGGCACCCGCGATCTGGTGTCCCGAGTGCGAGACCGCCATCTCACAGGTCGAGACGGAGGACGACGAGCGCGACTCGCACTTCCACGACATCGAGTTCGCCGTCGCCGGCTCCGATGACTCCGACGACGCCTTTACCATCTCCACGACACGTCCCGAACTTCTCCCCGCCTGTGTCGCGGTCTTCGTGCACCCCGACGACGAGGAGAACCAGCAGCTCGTCGGCGAGGACGCGGAGGTCCCGCTGTTCGGTCACGAGGTCCCGATCATCGCCGACGACCGCGTCGACATGGAGACGGGGTCGGGGATCGTGATGTGCTGTACGTTCGGCGACCAGAACGACATCGAGTGGTACCAGGCACACGACCTGGACCTTCGGGTCGCGATCGACGAGTCCGCGCACATGACCGACGTCGCCGGCGAGTACGCGGGACTTCACTCCTCGGCGGCTCGCGAGGCCATCGTCGACGACCTCGACGACGCGGGCGCGCTGCTCGACCGCTGGGGGATCTCCCACAGCGTCAACGTCCACGAGCGCTGCGGGACGAGCGTCGAGTTCCTCGTCACCGAGCAGTGGTACGTCGAGGTGCTGGACAAACGCGAGGAGTACCTCGCGGCCGGCCGCGAGATGGAATGGTTCCCCGAGAAGATGTTCACCCGGTACGAACACTGGGTCGAGGGACTCCAATGGGACTGGCTCATCTCGCGGCAGCGCTCCTCCGGGATCCCGTTCCCGGTGTGGTACTGCGCCGACTGCGATCACGTGATCGTCGCCGAGAAGCCCGAACTCCCGGTCGATCCGCTCTCGGACGACCCGCCGGTCGACGCCTGTCCGGCGTGCGGTCACGACGAGTTCGTTCCGGAGGACGACGTCCTGGACACGTGGGCGACGTCCTCGCTTACCCCCCTGATAAACGCCGGCTGGGACTGGGAGGACGACGCCGAGGAGTTCACGATGGAGCGCCCGGAGATCTACCCGATGAGCGTCCGGCCGCAGGGCCACGACATCATCTCGTTCTGGCTGTTCCACACCGTGATCAAGTGTTACGAGCACACCGGCGAGGTCCCGTTCGAATCGACGATGATCAACGGGATGGTGCTCGACGAGAACCGCGAGAAGATGTCGAAATCGAAGGGGAACGTCGTCGAGCCCGACGCCGTCCTGGAGGAGTATCCCGTCGACGCCGCGCGTTACTGGGCGGCCGGCTCCGCGATCGGCGACGACCTCCCGTATCAGGAGAAGGGGCTTCGCGCGGGCGAGAAACTGATCCGCAAACTGTGGAACGCCTCGAAGCTCGTCGAGTCGCTGACCGACGAGCCGTATCCGGAGCGACCCGACCGCCTGCGCGAGCTCGACCGCTGGATGCTCGCCGAGTTCGACCGCCAGATCGAGGCGCTCACCGGCCAACTGGAGCGCCGCGAGTTCTCCAAGGCGCGCGACGGCCTCCGATCGTTCTTCTGGGGGACCTTCTGTGACGACTACCTCGAGATCGCCAAGGAGCGCGACGACGCCTCCGCCGCGTACACGCTTGCGGTCGTTCACCGTCGGTTCGTGAAGCTGTTCGCGCCGTTCCTCGCACACGTGACCGAGGAGCTCTGGCACGACATGTACGCCGACGAGGCGACAGGCGACGCGACCGACTCCGTGCACCTCGCGTCGTGGCCCGATCCGCTCGGCGTCGAGGCCGACCACGAGGGCGGGGCCGCCGCCATCGCGGTCGTCGGCGCGCTCCGCCGCTACAAAAGCGAGAACCAGCTCCCCCTCAACGCCGACCTCGACGAGGTCGAGGTGTACGCCGACGTGCGCGGCTTCGAAGAGGACGTGACCGGCGTGATGCACGTCGCGGACCTCACCGTCCACTCGGACGCGGAGGCGCCCGTGGAGACGGTCGTGAGCGGTATCGATCTCGACTACTCGCTGGTCGGCCCGAAGTTCGGTGACCGAGTCGGCGAGATCGAGAGCGCGCTCGCGAAGGGCGACTACGAGATCGACGGCGACGAGCTCCACGTCGCGAGCGTCACGCTCTCGGACGAGGAGTTCGAGGTCGAGCGGGAACGGCGTTACGAGGGTGACGGCGAGTTCCTCGAGGCGGACGACGTGGTCGTCATCGTGCGAAACGCACGGTAACGAGCGGTCACGGACCGGTCGCTGAGGGTTTTCGATCGCTCACAGGTCGGTGCCGACTGCCTCTTCCACCGACGAGAATCCGTCGCGATCCAGCAGATCGAGCAGTTCCTCGTTGATGTCGCGCGCGAGGCCCGGTCCCTCGTAGACGAGCCCCGTGTATAGCTGTACGAGCGAGGCTCCGGCGCGGATCTTCTCGTAGGCACCCTCCGCATCGGAGACGCCGCCGACGCCGATGACCGGAACGTCGGTGCGCTCGGCGACGAACCGGACCAACCCCGTCGCGGTTTCCTCGATCGGCTTTCCTGAGAGTCCGCCTCGCTCCGCGCGCTCGGGACTCTTCAGCGATTCCGGTCGCGAGGTCGTCGTGTTCGTCGCGATCACGCCGTCCAGGTCGAGATCGTCGACGACGGCGAGCGCGTCCTCGATCGCGGCCGTCGCGAGGTCCGGGGAGAGCTTCACCAACAGCGGGCTCGCGCCGGCGTCAGCCAACGTTCCGAGGATCTCCGTCAACGCCTCGCGATTCTGGAGCTCGCGGAGGCCGGGCGTGTTCGGACTGGAGACGTTGACGGCGAAATAGTCGCCCGCGTCCGCCACGCGCTCGTACGTGTACAGGTAGTCACCGGCCGCCTCGTCGAGCGGGGTCGACTTCGATTTCCCGACGTTGATCCCGACGGGGACGTCCGGAAGCGGCTCCCGATCGAGGCGTTCGCCGACGGCGTCGGCCCCGTGGTTATTAAATCCCATCCGGTTGATCAGCGCCTCGTCCTCCCGGAGGCGAAACATCCGCGGTCGCGGGTTGCCGGGCTGACGTTCCGCCGTGACGCCGCCGACCTCGACGTGGCCGAACCCTAACGCGGCGAGCGCCCGGGGCACCTCGGCGTTCTTGTCGAATCCAGCAGCGACGCCCACCGGCGTCGGGAACGACCGTCCGAACGCCTCGATCTCCAACCGCGGATCGGAGACGACGTATCGCCTTCGCAGGGCGTTTTGTACCGGTGTCCCCTGTACGGCCCGCAGGAGTCGATGCGTCGCGTTGTGTGCGGTCTCCGGGGGGAGCGAGAACAACGCCGGCTTCAACAGGTCGTACGCGCTCATTGGCGTAGCTCTGGTCGGCGACGGCCATGAATCCGCCGACCGACGCCGGCCGGACCAACGGGTCGAGAGTACGGACCAACGGGTCGCGAGTGCGGATCAACGGGTCGATCGACGTGGAGGTCCCACGATACGGCCGATCGTCACACGGTCCCTGCGTTGGGGGAACAGGATTCAGAAGTCGTGTTCGAGCTCCTCTGGGTCGGAATCGGCTTTCTGGATGATGATCTTACCGTCACGAACCCGAACGAACACCTCGTCGCCGATCTCCATCCCGGCGACGGCGAGTTCGTCCTCGTGGAGGTTCACGTGCACGTTGTGATACTCCCCGTCGTCGTCTTTGGCACCACTCGGACTGAGCTTCTTCTTGCGAACCATCGCCGTTGTCTGCGTCGACCTTCGCCACAGCAGGTACATAAGTGTTGTTTCCGTCGGCGAACACCGCGGATATCGAGCGCGCGCGACGCGAGACGTGGCGATATGTCGGGTTGACGGCGGCGTCTCGACCCTCGCTCGACGCGAAACCGGTAGCCCCCTCCGACATAGTATATAAATGATCTCCCTGCCAGCTTTCATTTCCCCGATATATTTATAACGGATTGTGTGCTGGACTGTCATGGAGGTAAAACCATGGTACGTGAAGACGGTAAGCGAAACTTTGCCCTTCGTGAGGAGGATGGATCGGAACCGAGCGAGTTCTCCGGCAACATGCCTCGACAAGCTGCGCTCAAAGCGGCGCGAACGCTTGAGCCCGGCCCGTCGGAGGAGGAGGCGGAGCGGACGACGCTCAGGCTTCGGGAGAAAGGAACCGAGAAAGTCCACGAGTACGAAGGCTGGGCTTGGAAGGCTGATGCTCCCGAGGTCGATGAGGCGGACGACGACTTCTGGCTCAACGACCTCGAAGACATCACGAAGGCGAACGTCTCGAAGCAGGGAATCGAGTACCTCGACGAGGAGTAGTCGGTTCCGTGTGGCTCGAGTCTACGAGTCGGTCCGAGTTTTTCGATGCGTATCGATGTCGACCAGTGCGATACGTGCCGACGTCGACGCGTGTCGATATCGTCAGGCGTGTCGATATCGCCAGTGACGTCGCACGCGTGTAGGGAGGGTCGATCGACGGATGGATCGACCAATGGGGTCGTCCGGGAGATCTGGAACCGACCGGGAGATCTGGAAGCGTTCGAGAAGTACGGAAGCGTTCAAGAAGTACGGAAGCGTTCAAGAAGTACGGAAGCGTCCATGCGGGACGTCTCGATCGTTCACGCACCTCATGAGCCCGAACGCCGTTTAACACCGTGTGAACGTGTACCCATGAAACCGCATGACGAAGCGCCCCTCCTTCGACGGGGTTAAATACAACCCGGCCATCCGGATGAATGCGAAGGACGCCCCGGCGACGGGGGGTCACGGCC
>NZ_JBLWMN010000035.1:0-5177 GCF_048380895.1 Halorubrum rarum
CGGAGGTATTCATTCCGGTTGATCCTGCCGGAGGCCATTGCTATTGGGATCCGACTTAGCCATGCTAGTTGTACGAGTTCAGACTCGTAGCAAATAGCTCAGTAACACGTGGCCAAACTACCCTTCGGAGCACGATAACCTCGGGAAACTGAGGCTAATAGTGCCTAGCAGATTCACACTGGAATGTCGAATCTGTCAAACGCTCCGGCGCCGAAGGATGTGGCTGCGGCCGATTAGGTAGACGGTGGGGTAACGGCCCACCGTGCCGATAATCGGTACGGGTCATGAGAGTGAGAACCCGGAGACGGAATCTGAGACAAGATTCCGGGCCCTACGGGGCGCAGCAGGCGCGAAACCTTTACACTGCACGCCAGTGCGATAAGGGGATCCCAAGTGCGTAGGCATAGAGCCTACGCTTTTGTACACCGTAGGGAGGTGTACGAATAAGGGCTGGGCAAGACCGGTGCCAGCCGCCGCGGTAATACCGGCAGCCCAAGTGATGGCCGATTTTATTGGGCCTAAAGCGTCCGTAGCTGGCCGCGCAAGTCCATCGGGAAATCTCCCCGCTCAACGGGGAGACGCCCGGTGGAAACTGCGTGGCTTGGGACCGGAAGGCGCGACGGGTACGTCCGGGGTAGGAGTGAAATCCCGTAATCCTGGACGGACCGCCGATGGCGAAAGCACGTCGCGAGAACGGATCCGACAGTGAGGGACGAAAGCTAGGGTCTCGAACCGGATTAGATACCCGGGTAGTCCTAGCCGTAAACGATGCCTGTTAGGTGTGGCTCCCACTACGAGTGGGTGCTGTGCCGTAGGGAAGCCGCTAAACAGGCCGCCTGGGAAGTACGTCCGCAAGGATGAAACTTAAAGGAATTGGCGGGGGAGCACTACAACCGGAGGAGCCTGCGGTTTAATTGGACTCAACGCCGGACATCTCACCAGCATCGACTGTGGTAATGACGGTCAGGTTGATGACCTCGCCACGAGTCACAGAGAGGAGGTGCATGGCCGCCGTCAGCTCGTACCGTGAGGCGTCCTGTTAAGTCAGGCAACGAGCGAGACCCGCATCCTTACTTGCCAGCAACACTGCGAAGTGGTTGGGGACAGTAGGGAGACTGCCGTGGCCAACACGGAGGAAGGAACGGGCAACGGTAGGTCAGTATGCCCCGAATGTGCTGGGCAACACGCGGGCTACAATGGTCGAGACAAAGGGTTCCTACTCCGAAAGGAGACGGTAATCTCAGAAACTCGATCGTAGTTCGGATTGTGGGCTGCAACTCGCCCACATGAAGCTGGATTCGGTAGTAATCGCGTGTCATAAGCGCGCGGTGAATACGTCCCTGCTCCTTGCACACACCGCCCGTCAAAGCACCCGAGTGAGGTCCGGATGAGGCTCGTTACACGAGTCGAATCTGGGCTTCGCAAGGGGGCTTAAGTCGTAACAAGGTAGCCGTAGGGGAATCTGCGGCTGGATCACCTCCACTGACCGGGACTCTCCACTCTGGAGAGCCCACCTTTCGACCGTCTCTCAAGACGGTCACTACTCATTCGCATGGACCATCCGTCCACGCACCCACCGACCCGAACACCAAAGAACTACCACGGCTCACACCACTCGACACACACACCAACTCCTTTCCCCCACGGGAAAGGTGGGCTCATAGCTCAGCGGTAGAGTGCCTCCCTTGCAAGGAGGATGCCCTGGGTTCGAATCCCAGTGAGTCCATGGCTGCCCAACCCGGAATCACTCCCCTTAAGTGTGGGAGACGATTCGGTTGGGACAGACGACCGATGCACCATCCCGGGAAACCGCGGATGGGAAGGGTTCGACGAACACCTCGTGCCTGAGGTGATTCGATGACGACCGTGTATACGTGCGATCCAGACGTCCACTGAACTCATACGAGTTCGTGGAACGTCAGTGAACCATATACAGTCGGTGACTCATTATGAGTCACATGACACCGTCAGCGAGTCAGCAGTGACTCACTGACACACACTACTGGCTACTGTGCCAGCTGGTGAATGGCTCGGCTCAAGAGCCGATGAAGGACGTGCCAAGCTGCGATAAGCTCGAGGGACCCGCATGGAGGGAAAGAACTCGAGGTTTCCGAATCGGAATCCGTATCACAATTGCCACGCGCAATAGGGAACTCCCCGAATTGAAACATCTCAGTAGGGGAAGGAAGAGAACGCAACAGCGATGTCGTCAGTAACCGCGAGTAAACGCGACACAGCCCAAACCGAAGGTCTTCGGACCAATGTGGTGTTCGGGTTGACAACCAATTCTCGAGAGCTCATCTGAAGTCTCCTGGAACGGAGCGTGACACAGGGTGACAACCCCGTAAGATGAGTGCGTACAGAAGGCGTCAATACCAGAGTAGCAGGGGTCGGATATCCTCTGTGAACGACTCAGGCATCCCCTGAGAAGGCTAAACACTCCTTGAGACCGATAGCGAACAAGTAGCGTGAGCGAACGCTGAAAAGCACCCCGAGAAGGGCGGTGCAATAGGGCCTGAAATCAGTTGGCGATCGAGCGACAGGGCGTAGAAGGCGCTTGTCAAAACGAACCCGGAGCGATCCGCAAGTAGGAGGACAAGCGAGCCGGCGTCGTGTCGTGCGTTTTGAAAAACGACCCAGGGAGTGCACTTAATTGGCGAGTCTAACCCGTGAACCGGGGAAGGCGCAGGGAAACCGATACGGCCGCAGCATTGCGAGGGCCACCGTGTTCAAGCGCGGGGAGTCAATTGGGTGCGACCCGAAACCAGGCGATCTATGCACAGGCAGGGTGAAGCGTGGCGAAAGCCACGTGGAGGCCCGCTAGAGTTGGTATTCTACAATATCCTCTCGTGATCTGTGTATAGGGGTGAAAGGCCCATCGAGCCTGGCAACAGCTGGTTCCGACCGAAACATGTCGAAGCATGACCTCTTTTGAGATAGCCCGCAGGGTAGAGCTACCGATTGGATGACCCGCCTCCGAGAGGAGTCGGCCATCCTGTCAAACTCCAAACCTGCAGGCGTCGTAGACGAAGGGAGTCCGGTGCGCGGGGTAAGCCTGTGTACCGTGAGGGGAACAACCCAGAGCCGGGTTAAGGTCCCAAAGTGTAGATTAAGTGCGATTGGAAGGTGGTCTCAAGCCCTAAACAGCCGGGAGGTGAGCTTAGAAGCAGCTACCCTCTAAGAAAAGCGTAACAGCTTACCGGCCGAGGTTTGAGGCGCCCAAAATGATCGGGGCTCAAATCTACCACCGAGACCTGGCCGTACCCTTGACAGGGGTAACCGCGTAGGTCGGCGTACCGTTCGGATGGAAGCTCGGGCGAGAGCTCGCGTGGACCGTTCGGTAACGACAATCCTGGTCACAGTAGCAGCGATAGTCGGGTGAGAACCTCGACGGCCTGAAGAGCAAGGGTTCCTCGGCACTGCCAATCAGCCGAGGGTCAGCCGGTCCTAAGTCCCCCCATAAGTTGACGGGGACAACGGGAAACTGGTTAATATTCCAGTGCCATCATGCAGTAAAAGTCGACGCCGTGTGGAACGTTGAGCCGGGCATTCGCCCGGTCGAATCAGGGAACATCGTGGACGCCGTCATGGCAAGAAGCGATTGAAGCCTGAGATAGCGCAAGTCAGCCGTACATAGGGCCCGTGAAAAGACGAGCATGATGTCCGTACCGAGATCCGACACAGGTGCTCTGCCAGCGTAAGGCACGGCCTGTCGGGAGAACCGACGTTAGGGAATTCGGCAAGTTAGTCCCGTACCTTCGGAAGAAGGGATGCCTGCTCTCGACGGAGCAGGTCGCAGTGACTCGGGCGCTCCGACTGTCTAATAACAACACAGGTGACCGCAAATCCGTAAGGACTCGTACGGTCACTGAATCCTGCCCAGTGCGGGTATCTGAACACCTCGTACAAGAGGACGAAGGACCCGTCAACGGCGGGGGTAACTATGACCCTCTTAAGGTAGCGTAGTACCTTGCCGCTTCAGTAGCGGCTTGCATGAATGGATAAACGAGAGCGCCACTGTCCCAACGTTGGACCCGGTGAACTGTACGTTCCAGTGCGGAGTCTGGAGACCCCCAAGGGGAAGCGAAGACCCTATAGAGCTTTACTGCAGGCTGTCGCTGAGACGTGGTCGCCGATGTGCAGCATAGGTAGGAGTCACTACACAGGTACCCGCGCCAGCGGGCCACCGAGACATCATTGAAATACTACCCGTCGGTGACTGCGACTCTCACTCCGGGAGGAGTACACCGGTAGCCGGGCAGTTTGACTGGGGCGGTACGCGCTCGAAAAGATATCGAGCGCGCCCGAAGATCATCTCAGCCGGGTCGGGAATCCGGCGAAGAGCGCAAGAGCACAAGATGGTCTGACAGTGTCATTCCCAACGAGTGACGCTGACGCGAAAGCGTGGTCTAGCGAACCTACGAGGCTCCGAGATGGGGCCCGTAGATGACAGAAAAGCTACCTTAGGGATAACAGAGTCGTCACCCGCAAGAGCACATATCGACCGGGTGGCTTGCTACCTCGATGTCGGTTCCCTCCATCCTGCCCGTGCAGAAGCGGGCAAGGGTGAGGTTGTTCGCCTATTAAAGGAGGTCGTGAGCTGGGTTTAGACCGTCGTGAGACAGGTCGGCTGCTATCTATTGGGGGTGTCAAGGTACCTGACGTGAACGAACGTATAGTACGAGAGGAACTACGTTTGGTCGCCACTGGTGTATCGGTTGTCCGAAAGGGCAGATGCCGAGTAGCCACGCGACACGGGGTAAGAGCTGAACGCATCTAAGCTCGAAACCCACATGGAAAAGAGGTACCATCGAGGTCACTCGTAGAAGACGAGTTAGATAGACTCGGGATGTACGCACCAAGGCAACGAGGTGTTGAGTCCACGAGCACTAACAGACCGAAGCCACAGTCATACGGCACTGACACCACACTCGCATGAGTTCAGGCGGTAACTGGATCGCACGTACACACGGTCGAACGGACCACCGACGTTGGACATGGTTCTCGGTTCGATTCCGGGAGTCGGCATTAAGGCGGCCATAGCGGTGGGGCAACACCCGTACCCGTTCCGAACACGGAAGTTAAGCTCACCTGCGTTACGAGCAGTACTGGAGTGGGAGACCCTCTGGGAGCCTCGTTTCGCCGCCTCTCATTCATACGGTATCGGCCCACGAACA
>NZ_JBLWMN010000036.1:0-1771 GCF_048380895.1 Halorubrum rarum
TAGCCTACCTGTTCAACCAAACCTCTGGGTCGTTCCATCCGAGGGAACAGGTGGGTTGCGAACCGTAATATCCCAACGCTCGGGAATCCTCGCCCTTCAGGGCGGGGAGGATGTCAACGTCTGTCACGTTGCTCGTCGAGAACGACGCCTGCGGTGCGGTATCGCCGAGCTGGTCACCGAGTCCGAGCACGAACGTCCCGATCACCGCAGCCAGTATCACGGTGATCGCGACCATGAGGATCACTCCGATGACGGGACTGACGGCACGTTCGCCATCTCCGTCGAATTTCTGTATCAGTTTCATTATTTGTCTCTGCCAGCAGTCCGAAACGGGTGCGTTCGTCGTCCGCTTCCTCCCACGGCTCCCGTGGGCGGATCTGACCCCGTGCACCCGTGCAGAATGCTGCTGGTTAGGGATCCATTACCGGACCAAGGCTATATATCTCCCGGTCACCCTATCGGATATGATAATAATCAGTCACCGCGAAACGAAGTATTTACTCCCACGATAGAGTATATAATCCATTGAAATCTCTTCAGATTTCTTGAGGTTTCTTGAAATTCCTTGCGAACTGTTCGTCGAACCCGATCCGGACGTGTCCCCCGGCTCGTTGACGTCCTCAGCGCCCGTTAAGCGGGACCTTCTCCTCGAACTGCGCTAAAGCGGCGTATGGATCTCGCCTTCCTCTCGCCTTCCTCTCGGTGAGAGTGCGAGAACGATCTCTCATACCGCTGGTACGCAGATCACTACAATGGCGTCCTAAGCCCATCGGAACTTCATGACCGTTCGAAACGGACTGGGCATCGCTCTCGTCATCCTGTTTGTTGGTATGGCGTTCGCCGGTGCGGTCACGCTGTCGACAGTCGATGCGGGTGCACAGGAGACCACTGAAACCGAGTCGAACGTTACGATCACCATTAGCGCCACGGGGACGACGAGCGCCGCGCCCGACCGTGCCGTCATCGACGTCGCTGTCGAGGAATCCGCCGGCTCCGCCGACGCTGCTCGCGCTGCGGTCGCCGATAACGCGTCCGAGATGCGTGATGCGCTTGCGGAGGCCAACATCTCGGATGACCAGATCCGGACGACGTACTTTTTCATTCAGACGGAGCGAGACGACGACGGAACCATCACTTACCGCGCGGTCCACGGATTCGAACTGCGCGTCCCCGTTGACGGTGCCGGCTCCGTGATCGACGCGGCCGTCGCCGGTGGTGCGACTCGCGTCGACGGTGTCCAGTTCACCCTCTCCGAGGAAACGGCTCGCGAACTTCGCGGCGATGCCCTCGAAGCCGCACTCGACAACGCGCGTGCTGACGCAGACGTTATCGCCAGCGCAACCGGCGTCGAAGTACAAACCGTAACGTCGGTGCAGACTGGCGATGGCGGTATCGGTCCGGTGTTTGCCGAGGATGCTCTCGGAGGCGGGACGACGTTCGATCCCGGTCCGGTGACCGTTACAGCCCACGTCACCGTTACATACGAGGCAAACTAATCGGCGAGTCGACCGGGAACCAGAATCATTCCTGGAGACGGGACCCGACTCCGAGCTCCCTCGCCGATCACGGCAAGACACAGCGGCGAGCGATAGCGGGAGTGAGTATTGCAGTTCGTCGGTCGTGATGCGGTATTTAAACGACCGTGAGCGACGGCGACGGTTCCTTATAAAGATCTAATGCGGTGGCGCGCGCCTCCGAGCGCCCACCGGGCGCGAGGAGCGCGTGCGAGGGAGTCAGGGGCGGTCGCCGAGCGGTTCCGGCGACCGCCCCT
>NZ_JBLWMN010000037.1:0-1476 GCF_048380895.1 Halorubrum rarum
CGTTGACATCCTCCCCGCCCTGAAGGGCGAGGATTCCCGAGCGTTGGGATATTACGGTTCGCAACCCACCTGTTCCCTCGGATGGAACGACCCAGAGGTTTGGTTGAACAGGTAGGCTACTGGCCGTGCCAAACGACCGTTACTCATATCCTCCGTCGGAGGATTCTGAGTTATCTTTCTGCGAATGTTCACTGCACCGTTCACGTCTGCGTTCATCGTCGCTCCGCACGAGTCACAGACGTACAAGCCACGTTCCACGCGGTTCGCGTCACGCTTCCGCCCACAGCACGAACACGTCTTTGATGTGTCTCGCTCACTCTTCCGGTCAACGAGGATGCCGTGTTCTTCGGCCTTGTATTCGAGCAACGTGGTGAACCGGTCGAACTCCCATCCGTGGAGTTTCTTGTTTCCCCTTCGCCCCCAGTTCCGTGAGTCGCCGTTCTCATCTTCTCGAATCTCGCTCAAATCACCGATAGCGATGCGACCAACCTCGTGGTCGATGCACTGCTCTACGATGTGCTTGGCGAGGGCGTGAAGGATGTGGTCTTTCCGACGCGAGAGCTTCTGACGGGCACGAAGCGCACGGCGCGACGGGCCGTTCTCACCTTCCGTATCGTACTCATCGCGGGTGAAGTAGTGCTTGTCCTGTTTCAGCACGTTCCCCGGATACAACTCAGCGTCCCCATCGTCGTACGCGATGGCGAGGTAGTTGCTGATGCCGAGATCGATACCTGCCGTCTTGTCACCGGGAGCGTCCTCAACGGATATCTCCTTCTTGCAGACGAGGTGGAGTTCCCACCGGTCGCCGTTCCACACGGCCCTGACTTGCTGGATATTCTCCACGGTCACGTCTGGGCGTGTTTCGTACTCTGCGAGGATGAAATCTGATCGGTGGGTCTTCAGGTTGAAACCCTTGCTCAGACGAAGTTGGTTATGCTTGGAATCGTGCTTGATACCCTTCTGCTTCCACGTCACGGTGGAGCGCGGGTGTTCGTCGCCGTGTTTGCGGTAGCCGGGTGGATTGGCGTCCTCGTCTCCGCGTTGGCGTGCGTTGTACCAACTGGTGAACGACTCAGCAAGCTCTTCGAGAACTCGCTGACTTGACTGAGAATGCAGGTCACTGTATCGTTCGTGTTCCTTGAGTTCGGATTTGAGTTCGCCGTCGTCGGGGATTTCTCCGTCTTCATCCCATCGGCCTTGTGTGTAGTATCGGGCGACGTTCCACAGTTTGGATGCTGAGTGCCCGCAATCATCGAGGTCGTCACTCACCTGTGGGTGATTGACGATTTTCGCTCGATAGGTGCGAGTTGTCTCCAGCATCGGACTGTGTTCATAACCAATTATGAAAATTTGGTACTAAATAGTAACGACTGGGTCGTGGAATATCCAGCAGTGCCATCGAACGTGGGTAGTGGCAGAGTTGTCGGCTGTATCCCCGCCCTGAAGGGCGGGGTTTTAGCCTTGAAACTTCCATAA
>NZ_JBLWMN010000038.1:0-1393 GCF_048380895.1 Halorubrum rarum
TTGACATCCTCCCCGCCCTGAAGGGCGAGGATTCCCACGTTGGGATATTGTGGTTTACGACGTTACGTGTTCTTGCGGTGCGAACGCACCAGTTCCCGTGTCAAACAGGAACGTCGATGGCTGTGCCAACCAGCCGTTACTCCTATCGCCGCCATCCGTGGCGGGACTCGGAGATACTTTCTGCCGAATGTTCTCCGCACCGTTCACATCTGCGTTCGCTACCATATCACACTTATCGCAGACGTACAGCCCACGTTCGACACGGTTCGCTTTGCGTTTGCGACCACAACATGAACATGATTTTGAGGTATCTCGCTCGGGCACTTCTTCGACCGTGATGCCTTCCATCTCGGCTTTGTATTCGAGCAGGTCTGTGAACCGGTCGAACGCCCACGAGTGCAGGTCGAGATTGCCGTGCTTGCCCCAGTTTTTCGACTCGCCGTTCTCCTCGTCCTCGCGGATGCCGGAGAGGTCGCCCACCACGATCGTTCCAATGTCCTCCTCGACACACCGCTGGACGATGTGCTTGGAGAGCGTGTGGAAGTAGTGGGTGCGGCGGGCCGACTTCTTCTGATTCAGCCGAGTGGCTTGCTGTGAGTCCGAGTCGTCACACCGAGCGATTCGCTTGCTGAAGTAGTAGTCGTCCTGCTTCAGGCAGTTGAGCGGGTACAACTCGCTGTGACCGTCTTCGTAGGCGAGTGCGGCGAAGTTGTTGATCCCGAGATCGACACCAACCGTCTTCTCACCGGGGGCTTCAGCCACGTCGATTTCGACCTTACAGACGAAGTGGAGTGTCCACTCGTCGCCCGTCCAGACTATCTTGACTTGTTGGACGTTCTCCACGGCGGAGAGGTCAACGTCGGGGCGAGTCTGGTACTTGCAGAGGATGAAATCCGACCAATACTGTTTGAGGTTCGACCCTTTTGAGAGTCGGACGCGGTTGTACTGCGTGTCGAGTTTGAAGCCTTTCTGCTTGAACGTCACCGTCGAACGTGGGTGCTCGTCGCCGTGTTTGCGGTAGCCGGGCGGGTTCGCTCTCGTGTCTCCGTTGCGTCGGTTGCCGTACCAGCTGTTGAACGCCTCAGCGAGTTCTTGCAAAACTCGCTGACTTGACTGAGAATGCAGGTCATCATAGCGTTCGTGGGTTTTGAGGTACGTGGTGAGCTCGTTGTGGTTCGGGATGTGATCGATTTCATCCCAGATCCGACTGCACGTCCACCGTCCGACGTTCCAGAGTTTCGAGGCGGCGAACCCGAGCGAATCAAGGTCGTCGTGCACCCGAGACTGGTTCCGAATGGACGCAGTGTAGGTGCGAGTAACGACCTGTTTCGCCATATGTAACCTATGTAGACAAAATTACTTGAAGGCTTGGATTGGAGCAGCGCGGAATATC
>NZ_JBLWMN010000039.1:0-979 GCF_048380895.1 Halorubrum rarum
GGCCTTGTTTAGACGGTTGATTCCGATCAGTCTGAGAGCTCTGTCACTCGGATTGCCGTACTCGTCTCTCCGTAGAAGTACCACATTTTCTAGGAACTGAAGCGGGACGGATTGGGTGTGCAAACCAAGACCGCCCGCTTCGCAGAGACGGTTGTAACGCTTGCTCAAAAAGCCGTCGCTGGTGAGCCAGCTCCCGCATACCGACCCGGAAAAGAGGGGTATGCCGACTGGGTAATTCTCGCCGTTCAGGGGTTCAAAGAGTATCTTGAACACGATTACCGGAAATTAATGGATGTTCTCCGAGAGATGCCGAGAGTAGCAGACTCACTTGGTTTGACGGTCGAGACGCTGCCACACTTTTCGACCGTCTGTGTGCGTAAGCAAGCGATCCCGATGAAGCGGTGGCGAGCGATCCTCAACGCGTCGGTCGAACTGTATCAACTCGGAGATGTCCAAGCAATCGACGCAACCGGCGTGGATCGCGTTCAAGCTAGTCAGCACTACGCGAAGCGAACAGATTACACGTTTGAGGCGGTCAAAACCACGCTACTCATCGATTGTGAAACGAGCGCGATCATCGATATACACTGCTCGATGAAACAACCGCACGATACCCAAGTTGGTTTGCAGGTGTTAGTCCGGAATCTCGACGATCTAACGGCTGTGGCGGCGGATAAAGGATACGATTGGGAAGCTCTCCGGACGAGGTTGCGGGCTGAAAGTATCACACCACTGATTCCGCAACGTGGCCCCGGCTTCCGAGGATGGGCGAGAAACTTACTCATCCACGATCGAGAGTATAACCAGCGTTCGAACGCTGAATCCGTGTTTTTCGGATTGCGACAGCGATACGGTGAGACGCTGTGGGCCAGAACGTGGTTCGGTCAATTCCGCGAACTTGTCATGAAATCAGCGGTGCGAAACATCGAACGCGCAATCGAGGTGGCAGATCGCTGAACGCTGGCGTCTAAACAAGGCC
>NZ_JBLWMN010000040.1:0-522 GCF_048380895.1 Halorubrum rarum
AGTTTGGCCACGTGTTACTGAGCTATTTGCTACGAGTCTGAACTCGTACAACTAGCATGGCTAAGTCGGATCCCAATAGCAATGGCCTCCGGCAGGATCAACCGGAATGAATACCTCCGTGCCTGGTTCCCGGCGCGGAGGGGGTTGGCGGGTTTTGACACGATGACGTGTCAAAACACCATTGCATGGTCCAATATTGGTGTCCAGTGCATCCATCGACCCGGATGACACCGAACTACCAAGGCTCACATCAGATCACCGCTTACGCCGGGGCGCAGGGGGCGTGATCCTCATCTTTGCGGATCTGACCATTGTTTCCGAGCGGGTATAAGCCCGTCGGAGTGCGGTCGGATCCAGCGAATGCGGCTCGAGTTGAACGAGCCGCGTTCGCGGGTGCGTTCTATCGCGTTTGACCCGAGTGCCCTGGTACTGATAAGGGCGTCGGAACGCGTCGACCGGCCGCAGAGCGGCCGGCCGTGACCCCCCGTCGCCGGGGCGTCCTTCGCATTCATCCGGATGGCC